>NZ_JBHJUV010000024.1:0-147218 GCF_042268025.1 Streptomyces sp. NPDC056161 | reverse complement strand
GGGCGCCGACCGCAGGGAGGGTCCCCGTCCGCTGACGGGGACCCTCCCTGCGGTCGGCAGAACGGCTCAGCCCGCGGCGTAGTTGCCCAGGAACAGCGCCTCCGCCACCGCCAGCCGCTCCAGCTCCTCGGGCGAGACGCTCTCGTTCACGGCGTGGATCTGCGCCTCCGGCTCGCTCAGACCGATGAGCAGTATCTCCGCCTCCGGGTAGAGCTGCGCGAGGGTGTTGCACAGCGGGATGGAGCCGCCCTGACCGGCGGACTGCATCTCCTGGCCCGGGTAGGCCACCGCCATGGCGTCGGCCATCGCGCGGTACGCGGGGCTCGCGGTGTCGGCGCGGAACGGCTGGCCCTGTCCGATCCGCTCGGTCTGCACCCGGGCGCCCCACGGTGTGTGCGCCTCCAGGTGCGCCTGGAGCAGCTTGCCCGCCTCGACCGCGTCCACGCCCGGCGGCACCCGCAGACTGACCAGGGCCCGCGCGCTCGCCTGCACGGACGGGGTGGCTCCCACCACCGGCGGGCAGTCGATGCCGAGGACCGTGACGGCCGGGCGGGCCCACAGCCGGTCGGCGACGGTGCCCTCGCCGATCAGCCCGACGCCCTCCAGCACCTTGGCGTCCGCCCTGAACTGCTCGTCCGGGTAGGCGAGCCCGTCCCAGCGGCCCTCGGAGGCGAGTCCGTCGACCGTGGTGGAGCCGTCCGCCGCGCGCACCGAGTCCAGGACGCGGATCAGCGCGGCCAGGGCGTCCGGGGCCGCGCCGCCGAACTGGCCGGAGTGCAGATTGCCCGCCAGCGTGTCGACCTGCACCCGGACCAGGACCATGCCGCGCAGCGAGGCGGTGACGGTCGGCAGGCCGACGCGGAAGTTGCCGGTGTCGCCGATGACGACGGCGTCGGCCGCCAGCAGATCGGGGTGCTGCTCGGCGTACCGCTCCAGACCGCCGGTGCCCTGCTCCTCGGAGCCCTCGGCGATGACCTTGACGGTCACCGGGACGCCGCCGTTCGCCCGCAGCGCGCGCAGCGCCAGCAGGTGCATGATCACGCCGCCCTTGCAGTCGGCCGCGCCCCGCCCGTACCAGCGGCCGTCGCGCTCGGTCAGTTCGAACGGCGGAGTGGTCCAGGCACTCTCGTCGAGCGGCGGCTGGACGTCGTAGTGGGCATAGAGCAGAACCGTTTTCGCACCTTCCGGGCCGGGCAGGCAGCCGTACACCGACTGGGTGCCGTCCGGAGTGTCGAGCAGGGCCACGTCCTGGAAGCCCTCGGCGCGCAGTGCGCCGGCCACCCAGTTCGCCGCCTTCTCGCTCTCGCTCTTGGGGAACTGATCAAAATCGGCCACCGATTTGAACGCCACCAGTTCGGCGAGTTCCGCCTTGGCCCTGGGCAGCAGCGAGGCGACGGTCTCGGCGACCGGATTCGACGACATGGGCACGCTCCTCGTGGGTGCGACGTTGTAGCGGTGAGAACACCGATCCTCCCACAGTGGCCTGCGGCGACGTGCGCCGTAGGATGCGGGGGGACATGGGGTCCCCCCTGCTCGGGCGCGGTCGCGAGCCTGGGGAGCGGTAGCGGCAGCGGCTTGATCGGAGCAGTAGACCATCGTGAGCGGCGAGAACTCTTCGGCGGAGGACGTACAGCGGGTGTGGGACGTCGTCGTGGTGGGCGCGGGACCCGCGGGGTCCTCCGCCGCCTACGCGGCGGCGGTCGCGGGGCGGCGCGTGCTGCTGCTGGAGAAAGCCGAGCTGCCCCGCTACAAGACCTGCGGCGGCGGCATCATCGGACCCTCGCGCGACGCGCTCCCGCCCGGCTTCGAACTGCCCTTCAGGGACCGCGTGCACGCGGTCACCTTCTCGAACAACGGGCGCTTCACCCGTACCCGCCGCTCCAAGCAGATGATGTTCGGCCTGATCAACCGCCCGGAGTTCGACCTGCAACTGGTCGAGCACGCGCAGAAGGCGGGCGCCGAGCTGCGCACGGGTGTCACGGTGTCGCGGGTGGAGCAGCACGGCTCCGCGGTACCGGACCGGCGCACGGTCGCCGTCGTCCTGCAAGGCGGCGAGACCGTCCTGGCCCGCGCGGTGGTGGGCGCCGACGGCAGCGCCAGCCGCATAGGGGCGCACGTCGGCGTGAAGATGGACCAGGTCGACCTCGGTCTTGAGGCCGAGATCCCGGTGCCGGAACCGGTCGCCGAGGACTGGAAGGGCCGGGTCCTCATCGACTGGGGCCCGATGCCCGGCAGCTACGGCTGGGTGTTCCCCAAGGGCGACACCCTCACGGTCGGCGTGATCTCCGCGCGCGGCGAAGGCGCGGCCACCAAGCGGTACTTGGAGGACTTCATCGCCCGGCTCGGCCTGGCGGGCTTCGAACCGGCCGTCTCCTCGGGGCACTTGACCCGGTGCCGTGCCGAGGACTCCCCGCTGTCCCGCGGCCGGGTCCTGGTCTGCGGTGACGCTGCCGGGCTGCTGGAGCCGTGGACCCGCGAGGGCATCTCGTTCGCGCTGCGGTCGGGCCGGCTCGCGGGGGAGTGGGCGGTGCGCATCGCCGAGGCGCACGACGCGGTGGACACCCGCCGCCAGGCCCTGAACTACGCGTTCGCGATCAAGGCGGGGCTCGGTGTGGAGATGAGCGTCGGCCGCCGGATGCTCGCCGTGTACGAGCGTCGGCCCGGTCTGTTCCACGCGGCGCTCACCGGCTTCCGCCCTGCCTGGAACGCCTTCCGGGACATCACCCGGGGGTCCACGACCCTGGCCGGGCTGGTCCGCAACCACCCGATGGCCCAGCGCGCCCTGACCGTGCTGGACCGGCGGACCGACCCGGTCCCGGACGCCACTGCGGAGGACGCGGCGGACGACGACGCGGTCACTTCGTGACGGTGATCCGGAAGACCGGCTGATCGGGCGCGCCACGGCGCGGCTCGGCGGCGGCGGAGTCGGGGCCGACTCCGCCGAGGAGGACACCACCGACCTCGGACACGGCGGGCCGCCACCGAGGTGATCCTCCGCGGCTGGCCCGCACGGGCTTTCGGCTTCCGTACGCATGCGCCGCACGCCGCCGGGCGGCCCCGGCGGCGTACGGCGGCCCGGAGACCCGGCCGTACTTCCCCGGGAGTACACGTGATCACCACGCCGGGCGGACGCCGCCACGGCCGACGGCGTCTAGCGTGGCCGTCATGGAGGAGCAGCGCGTGCGTGGGCACGGCCCGGCGCGGTGGTGGCGGTACGGGCCGCCGTGGTGGGACCGGCCCGACGACGCCGAGCCGCGGGCCGCCCGGCTGCCGTGGCGCTCCACCGTGCTGTTCACCGGCGTGGTGCTGATCGGTTCGAACTTCGCCGCCCATGATCAGCCCCACCGGGTGCCGTTGGACGGCTACGCGCGCGTGCTGCTCCTGGCCGCCTCCGTACTGCTGCTGTGGCGGCACCGCCACCCCGTGTTCGTGGCGTTCGGCACCGCCGCGGTGACCCTGGTATACCTGGGCGCCGGCTACCCGTACGGCCCGGTCTTCCTGACCGTCGCCGTGAGCTGCTGCACCGCCGTGGCCGACGGGCACCGCAGGGCCGCCTGGACCGCCGTCGGACTGCTCTGGGCCGGGCACGTCCTGATCGCGCTCTGGCTCCACCGCCTGCTCCCGCCGCCGGGGGACGTCGGCGGGACCATCGGCCAGGAGATCGTGATCGCCACCTGGGTCCTGGCCATCGGAGCGCTGTCCGAGCTGGCGCGGGTACGGCGCGAGCAGTGGGCGCGGGAGAGAGCCGACCGTGCGCAGGCGGCCCGGCGGCGCGCGGACGAGGAACGGCTGCGGATCGCCCGTGAACTGCACGACGTCCTCGCCCACAGCATCTCCGTCATCAACGTCCAGGCGGGCATGGGCCTCGCGCTCCTGGACCGCGACCCCGAGCAGGCCCGTGCGGCGCTCACCACCATCAAGGCCGCCAGCAAGGAGGCGCTCGGCGAGGTGCGGCAGGTGCTGGACACGCTCCGTGCTCCGGGCGCCGCGCCGCGTGCGCCCGCGCCCGGCCTGGACCGGCTGCCCGAACTCGTCGAGCAGGCGGCGGGCGCGGGGCTCACCGTCGCGGTCGAGGGCACGGCGCCGAAGCTCGCACCGGGCGCCGACCTGGCTGCCTTCCGCATCGTCCAGGAGGCACTCACCAACGTCGTGCGGCACTCGGGTTCGCGGCACGCGCGGGTACGGCTCGACGGGGACGCGGTGACGCTGCGGCTGCGCGTCGACGACGACGGACCGGCGACCGGTGCCGACGCGGGCGGCAGCGGCAACGGGCTGGCCGGGATGCGCGAGCGGGCCGCCGCCCTCGGTGGCACGATCGAGGCGGGGCCGCGCCCCGACGGCGGCTTTCGGGTGCTCGCCGTACTGCCGCTGCGGACTGCGCCCGAGGAGGACGACCGGTGATCCGGGTACTGCTTGCCGACGACCAGTCGCTGGTGCGGGCCGGTTTCCGGGCGCTGCTCGGCGCACAGCCGGACATCGAGGTGGCCGGCGAGGCCGCCGACGGGGACGAGGCGCTGGCCAAGGTGCGCGAACTGCGCCCCGACGTCGTCCTGATGGACATCCGCATGCCGCTGCTCGACGGGCTGGCCGCCACCCGCCGGATCACCGGCGAGCCGGAGCTGCGGGACGTCAAGGTGGTCATGCTCACCACCTTCCAACTCGACGAGTACGTCTTCGAGGCGATCCGCTCGGGCGCCTCCGGCTTCCTGGTCAAGCACACCGAGCCGGAGGAACTGGTACGCGCCGTACGGGCGGTGGTCAAGGGCGACGCACTGCTGTCACCGAGCGTGACCCGCCGCCTCATCGCCGAGTTCGCGGCGCGGTCCAAGGAGCCGGCGGCGGCCGGCGAACTGGCCCGGCTCACCGACCGGGAGCGGGAGGTGATGGCCCTGGTCGGCATCGGCCTGTCGAACGAGGAGATCGCCCGTCGCCTGGTGGTCAGCCCGCTCACCGCGAAGACCCACGTCAGCCGCACGATGGTGAAACTGGGCGCTCGGGACCGTGCCCAACTGGTCGTACTGGCCTACGAGTCGGGCCTGGTGCGGCCGGGCTGGCTCGGCTGAGACGTCTGCCGGAAGCGGACCAGCACGCTGACGACCCGGACGGCGAAGAGCACAGCGGCGAGGACGAGGCCCGCGCGGAGCGAGACCTGCTCCATGGTGTCCGGCAGGGCGAAGATCAGCGCGGGCCCGGCGACGGCCCCGAAGAGGACCACCGCCGCGAACGCCGCACTGCAGAGCGCGTATCCGATCTCGACGGTGATCGCGTCCCGCTCGGCCTGACCGCGCCGCCCTCCGTAAGCCTCCACCGGAGGAGTCTCACAGGCGTGCGCCCGGCGGAGCAAGCGGACCCCACCGGGCGCACGCGGGCGAGGCGACCACCAGAAGGGCCCTAGTCGCGTACGGTGACGCGATCCGCCTCCCGGAGCGTGGACGTGGCGACGACGAGGGACTGCTGCGGACGGCGGGTGCGCAGGCCCGTCAGGCTGAGGAGCAGCCCGGCGGCGGCGATGCCCGTGATCACGATCAGTCCGGGCCGGTAGCTGTCGAGGACGGCCTGCGGGGTGGTGTGCTCGGGGGCGCCCGCGGTGACCACCGCGGTCACGACGGCCAGGAAGATCGCACCGCCGACCTGGACCGACGTGTTCAGCAGCCCGGAGACCATGCCCTGCTCATGGTCCTCGACCCCGTTGGTGGCCTGGATGTTCAGTGACGGGAAGACCAGTGCGCAGGCCGCGCCGATCAGCAGCATCGACGGCAGGATGACGGCGGCGTACACGGGGTCGAGGTTCACGCGCAGGAACAGCGCGTACCCGACGACCATGAACGTGAAGCCCGCCGCGATCAGCCGCTGGGTGCCGAACCGGTCGACGATCGCGCCGACCTTCGTCGAGGACACCGCCACCAGCGCGCCCGCGGGCAGGAAGGCCAGCGCGGTGTGCAGCGCCGACCAGCCCAGCAGGGACTGCATGTACAGCGTGGTGAGGAACTGGAACCCGACGTACGAGCCGAAGAAGGCCACCGCGCCGAGCTGGGCGCGGACCTGGCTGCCCGAGCGCAGCACACCGAGCCGGATCAGCGGTCCCGGGGAACGCCGCTCCACCAGGACGAACACGGTGAGCAGCACCGCGACCGCGAGGAAGGACAGCAGGGTGCGGGCGGAGGTCCAGCCGGTCTGCGGTGCCTGGACGACGGTGAAGACGAGCAGCAGCATCGACGCGGTGCCGAGGACGGCGCCGGGGACGTCGTAGCCGTTGTGGTCCCGTTCGCGGGCGCTGCGCGGCAGCAGCCTGAGACCGGCGAACAGCGCGATCAGGGCGATGGGCGCGGGCAGCAGCATCGTCAGCCGCCAGCTGGCCTCGGTGAGCAGCCCGGACAGCACCAGACCCATGGAGAAGCCGGTGGCCGCGCACGTGGTGTAGATGGACAGGGCGCGGTTGCGCAGCGGGCCCTCGGGGAACGTGGTGGTGATGATCGACAGGCCGGCGGGCGCCGTGAACGCCGCGCTGAGGCCCTTGACGAAACGGCTGGCGATCAGGAGCGGCCCCGAGTCGACCAGCCCGCCGAGCAGCGAGGCGAGCGCGAAGATCCCCAGGGCCACCAGGAACACCTGGCGCCGCCCGAGCAGATCGGCGGTGCGTCCGCCGAGGAGCAGCAGGCCGCCGTATCCCAGGATGTAGCCGCTGACGATCCATTGCAGCGTCGACGTGGACAGGTGGAGATCGGAGCCGATGGACGGCAGGGCGACGCCGACCATCGACACGTCGAGCGCGTCGAGGAACATGGCGGCGCAGAGCACGAGCAGCGTGCCCCACAGCCGGGGGGTCCAGCGTCCCTCGGACGCGACGGTGAGCGATGAGGTCATGGCGGGAGACTACATGCACATGCATTGGATGCAAGCGCATTTAATGTGGGCGAAAAGAAGTTGCCGCTCTGCTACCGTGCGTTCATGGCGGCGAAGAGGGCCGAGCAAGCGCTCGTGGACCAATGGCGGGACATCCTGGCACTGCACGCCCGCACCCAGTGCGAACTCGACCGGGCGCTGAACGGGCACGGCCTGTGCGCCAGTGACTTCGAGGTGCTGGACCTGCTGTCCCAGGACGCCGGAGCGGACAGCGAATGTTCCCTCCGGGTCCAGGAGATCTCCGACCGCATCCATCTCAGCCAGAGCGCGCTGTCCCGGCTGATCGCCCGCCTGGAGCGGGACGGACTCGTCGAGCGCGGCATGTGCGAGGAGGACCGGCGGGGCGTGCGCGTGGCGCTCACGGCGAAGGGCCGCGCACTGTACGGCCAGGTGCTGCCGGTGCAGCGCGCGGTGCTCACCCGGATGCTGACCGTCTGACGGCCGCCGTCAGACCGCGGACCTCTCCCGCCACAGCGCGGCCAGCGCCGCGTCCCCGGTGACGCTCGGCAGCGGAGTCCGGTTCCACAGCGCCAGGTACAACCGGTCGGCCGGACCGGCCAGTTCGGCGTCCGGACAGCCCGCCTCGTCCCGCGACGTCACCGGCGGCAGGTCCGACAGCCGTACCGTCCACACCGCGCTCCGGGCCGGGTCCGGGTCCACCGCCCGCACCCGCAGCACTCGCGGCTCGTCGCTACGGACCCGGCTGCCGGCGCGGGCGTGGAGACCGCGCAGCAACTCGTCGATGCCGTCGACCGCGAACTCCGGGGCGATCGGGGACGTCTGACCGCCGCGCGCCGACTCGGCGTCGTACCGGTGCACGGTCGTCTCATGGGCCTGCCGGCGCGCCCAGAAGGCCAGCGGGGACGGGCCCGGCGCGGGCAGGAAGGTCCAGCACACGACGTCGGCCGGTGCCGCGGCCAGCGTGTCGACGAGCCGGCGGTGACTGTCCCGGTACCAGTCCACCAGCGCGTCGCCGTCGAGGTCGGGCAGATCCCCGAAGCGGCGCGGACCGGTGTGTGCGTCCGCGACGAACCCGGCCGCCCACCGGTGCACGGCGCCGGTGTGCCGCAGCAGATCCCGCACCCGCCACTTCGGGCAGGCCGGCACCTCGGCGTCGGTGCCCGCCGCCGCGGCGGCCGCGGCCAGCAGCCGGCCCTCGCGGTCCAGGATCCGGACGAACTCCGCAGTCTCCATGTGGCGAGTGTGCCGTACCGGACCGACACCGGCCCCCGGGCACCGCCACCCGGGGGTGACAGTGAGCGGTCCGTGCCCGGTACCTGGGGTGACGCCGAGCGACCCGGGCCCGGTGTCGGGGAGTGACAGCAGCCGCTCCGCGGGAAAGTGTTCACCCGCTGGACCCATTTTCGGGTGGCCGTCGCCGTCAGGCCGTTCGGTGCGGGGCCCGTGAACGACCGCCGGAGAGTGCTCACGCTGCGCTGCGGTCCGGATACCTTGTGGCGGGCGGCCCGGCGGGCGGGTGGCCCGGAACAGCGCCGCAGGGGACCGGATGGGCTTCGGCTTCGGGAAGCAACGGGGCGGGCAACTGCCCGCCGAGCAGAGCAGTTTCGTCGGGCGTGCCGAGGAGGTCGCCCAGGTGCGGCGCGCACTCGACCAAGGGCGTCTGGTGACGCTCGTGGGGCCGGGCGGCGTCGGCAAGAGCCGGACGGCGCAACGTGCCGCGCGTACGGTCGCCGACCGGTTCCCGGACGGGGTGTGGTGGGCCGAACTGTCCGGGCTGTCCGACCCGGAACTGCTGCCGGGACTGCTGGCGGCGGTCCTGGAGGTGCCCGAACAGGCGTGCATGGAAGTACTGGACGCGCTCGTGGCGCAGGTCCGCGGACGGCGGCTGCTGATCGTGCTGGACACCTGCGAACACCTCTTGGAGGCGTGCGCCGGGCTCTGCGACGTACTGCTGCGCGGCGCGGCGGGGGTGAGCCTGCTGGCCACCAGTCGGCAGCCGCTGGACGTGGCCGGCGAGTTCGTCGTCCCCCTCGCGCCCCTCGGCCGTGACGACGCCATCGAACTGTTCGCGCAGCGCGCCGCCCTGGCGGCACCGGGCTGGCAGGTGACCGAGTCCGGCCGCCCCCGCGTACGGGAACTCGTGCAGCGGCTCGACGGCATTCCGCTCGCCCTCGAACTGGCCGCGGTACGGCTGCGGGTGGCGCCGCTCGAAGAACTCGTCGCCCGGCTCGACGACCGCTTCGACGTCCTCACCGGCAACCGGCGCGGCGCACTGGACCGGCACCAGACCCTGCGCACGGCGATCGGCTGGTCGTACGAACTGTGCACCGCCGACGAACGGCTGCTGTGGCGGCGGCTGTCGGTGTTCGCCGGCCCCTTCGACCTGGCCGCCGCGGAACGGATCTGCGCCGCCGACACGCTCCCCCGCGAGCGGTCGTGGCGACACTCTTCTCCCTCGTCGACAAGTCCGTGGTGCAGCGCTCCTACGAGGACGGCACCAGATACGGGCTGCTCGACACCCTGCGTGCCTACGGGGCCGAGCAACTGGACGCCGCGGGCGACGCCCTCGCGGTCCGTGAACGGCACTTCACGTACTACGAGGACCTCGCCGGGCGGTTCTGGGACGAGCTGATCTCCGGCGCCCAGGTGGGCCTGTACCGGGAGGTCCGCTCCGGGATCGCGGACGTGCGCGAGGCGCTGCGCTTCTCCTGCGCCACCGAGGGCCGGGCGGCGCGCGGCCTGTGGCTGGCGGCACGGCTGGCACCGTTCTGGCGGGCGGCCGGGACGCTCTCGGAGGGCCGGTACTGGCTCGACAAGGGGCTGGCCCTGGTGCGCGAGGACTGCCCGGAGCGGGCCTGGGGCCTGCTGATCACGGGCGTGTTCGCGGTGTGGACCGGTGACCTGGCCCGGGGACCGCAGCAGTTCGCGCAGGCGCGCGAGGTGGCACTGCGCTGCGGCGAGGAGCGGGTGGTGCGGTTCGCCAACCCCTACCTGGGGGCGTTCCGGGCGCTGCTCGGCGAGGTCGAGCAGGGCCTGGCGGAAGTGGAGGAGGGCTGCCGGCGGATCGTCGAGGCCCAGGACGCGCTGGGCATGGGCATCGTCCACTACGAATCCGCGCTGCTGCTGGCCATCTTCGGCAGGACCGACCGGGCGCTGGAGCTGTGCGAGGCCGGCCTCGCCCATCTGCGGGACACGGGAGAGCGCCAGATCTACGCGTCCACGCTGACGGTGCAGGGCCTGATCCTGTGGCTGGCCGGGCGCCGCGAGGAGAGCACGGCACCGCTGCACCAGGCGCTGGAGGCGGTCGCCGAGATCGGCGAGGTACTGGTCGCGGCCCTGTGCTGTCTGGGTCTGGCCTGGCACGCCGCCCACAGCGGACGCCATGTGCGCGCCGCCTGGCTGCTGGGCTACGCCGACGGCGCGCGCCGGCTGGCCGGGGACCCGGTGGCCATGCTGCCGAGACTGCTTCAGGAACGGGACAGGGTGCGGCAGGCGTTACAGGACGCCCTGGGCGACGAGGAGTTCGACCACCGCCGTGCCCTGGGCGCCCGGATGTCGGGGACCGAGATCCTCCAGGCGGTCCGCACCGACGCGGACGTACCGGTGCCGCACCAGCGGACCGCTTCCGGGCAGGCGCCGCGGACCGCCACCGGCGAGCTGACGGCACGCGAGCGGGAGGTCGCCCGACTGGTGGCACAGGGGCTGTCCAACCGTGAGGTCGCCGAACGGCTGGTGATCTCCAAACGCACCGCGGACACCCACGTCGAACGCATCCTCGCCAAGCTCGGCGTCACCTCACGCACCCAGATCGCCGAAGCCCTGCGACCCTAGGGCGTGTTTCGGAGGTCCCGCCGGGGCCGCGACGCCTACGTATGCGGAAAAACCCAGCTCGGCATACAGACCTTCGGCCAAGTCCGCCGCACCGGCCGGGCCCGGCCAGCAGGCTGGTGACCGCCGCCCGGTCAGCCGGACCGGGCGGACGTTCCGCCGACCCCCGCACGGCGCGCCGCGGACGTGCCGCGGGGCCGGTGCCCAGCCGCCGCCCCACACCGCGGCCCAGCCGAACGTTTCACGGGGAGACAGCACATGCCGGAGATGCCGGAATCCGCTTCGGCCACCACCCGGAGCACCTATCAGGCATACGTGGAGCACGTACGCGACTGCCTCCGCTGTCTGCCCCGGAGGTGCGGGGCCGGCGCCGCGCTGTGCCGTGCGTACCTGGCCGCCGTCCGTCGCACCTGACCGGCGGCGGCTAATGTCCACGGCACCGCACCGCCGAGGACCGGAGGTGCGCCGTCCGCGCATCCGCGGTGCCACGGCACGGGCGGGTCCGGGAGAGCGTCGGTGGGCGTCGGGAGAACGCCGGCGGCCGTTGTCAGGGCGGGTGCGGGTGCGGGTGCGGGTGCCTTGCGGTGGCGGGTGGTCGCTGTCTTCGGTCGGGGTGGTGCGGGTGGTACGGGCGGTCCGTGGTGGTGGGCGCTGGTGGTCGTCGGTACGCCGCGGGACGGCGTCGGCGGTCGACGCCGGCGTCCGGCGCCGCACCAGTAGGAAGTTCCGGCCGTCACCGTCGGGACGGACTCGCGGCGGGATCCGGCAGGCGTACCTCCGTGCGGGGACTCGGCGGTGCCGGGCGGCGCGACCCGGCGGGGAGACCGGCCTCGACGTCGGCGACGAGCCGGGCCAGCGCGGCGCGACCGAGCGGTGCGGGCAGACGTGCCTCCACCGTCGCCAGCGCCCGCCGGGCGCGCTGCCAGGCCCGGCCGGGCCGCCCGCACCGGTGATCGACGGTGGCACGGGCGTAGCGCGCGAGCAGGGTCGCCCAGGCGTCGTCACGGATGCCGGGGTGGGCCAGCGCGCGGCGCGCGCTGCGCCGGGCCGCGCCCGGGGCGAACCCGGCCTGCACCATCGCGAGCACCGCACGGCTCACGGCCGGGGACGGACCCGCCGAAGCGTGGTCCGGGATCGTGTCCGCGGCGAACCGGAAGTGCTCGGCCGCCCCGCGGGCATCGCCCTGTCCCAGCGCCAGCATGCCCTGGACGTGCGCGATGCGACCGATGAGGGCGTCGTCCCCGGCCAGCACCGCGGCGGGCCACGCCCGGCCCAGCAGGACGCGGGCGGTGCGCGGATCGTGGGGCGCGGCCAGCCACGCGGCCAGCCACTGCGCGCGTGCCACCGCCGGGCCGTCGGGCTCGCAGTGCGGCAGCAGACGCAGCAGATAACCCAGGCCCTCCTCGGCCCGGTCGTACACCGCCCACCAGAACCACAGGCCGGTCACCATCTCCAGGGCGGCCTCGGCGTGTTCGGGGCGGGCGAGGGCGCAGCGCACCGTGTCCGTCAGCTCCTCGTACTCGTCGAGCACCAGGCGCACGGCCTGCCGCTGGCCGCCCGCGCCCCACAGGTGCGCCGCGACCGCGGCCACCCGGCGGCCGTGGGCCACCCGCCGCTCGGCGGTCACCGCGAACTCGCCCATCTCGCGCAGCCGTTCGGCACCGAACTCCCGGGCGGAACGCGCCATCCGGTAGCGCGGCCGACCCCGCCCGCCCGGATCGCCCACCCGCTCCAGGATCCCCAGCGCCGCCAGCCGGGCGAGCGCCCCCGGCACCCGGTGTTCCGCCACGCCGCCGCCGGTGCACAGGAACACCGCGGTCGACTCGGTGAAGGAACCGGCGAAGACCCCGGCCCGCGCCCACACCGTGCGCAGTTCGGGCGTGCACAGCAGGTAGTGGGCGCGGGCCAGCCGGTCCTGCTGGTGGGCGAGCAGCGACGGGAGACGGGTCACCGGGCGGTCGGCGAGCTGTCCCGCGGCCAGTTCGATGGCGAGGGGATTGCCCTCCAGCAGCCGGCACACCTCCCGCACGGCCCACAGCTCGGTGCCGCGCGGGGCGAACCCCGGAACCCTGGCGCGGGCCCGTGCCAGGAACAGCTCCACCGCAGGCGCCGAGCGGTCACCGCCCGTGTCCCCGAGCCGCAACCCGCCGAGCCGCAGCACCCGTTCGTGTCCGAGGCCCAGCGGGCGGCGCGAGGTCACCAGGATCCGTACGTCCGGTACGGCCATCAGCAGCCGCTGCGCCAGGCCCGTGCACTCGGTGCGGACGGGGTCGACATCGTCGAGGAACAGCAGGATCCGCGCGTCCCGCAGCGCGCGTACCGCCCGGACCGCATCCGCCTCGGCCGCATCCGCCTCGGCCGCATCCGGGCCGGCCGCATCCGGGCCGGCCGGCCCGGAGACGGCGCCCGGACCGCCGAGCGCCCGTACCACCGCGGCGGCCAGTGCCCCCGGCGAGAGCGGGCCGGTGCGGGTGCAGCGCACGTGGACGATCCTCCGCCATGGCCCGTCGGCCGTCACCACCGCGGCGGCGTGGGCCAGACGGCTCTTGCCCACCCCCGCGTGACCGGTCACGCACACCATCCGGTGCGCGGTGAGCAACTGCCGCAGCTTCTTGGTCTCCCGTGCCCTGCCGACCAGGTCGTGATCCGCCCCCGCACGGGACACAGGCGGTACACAGGAGTCGCCGATACATGTCCACACGTTCGAAACACCCCATGCCGTAGTTCACGCAAACCGACGGACCAAAGCGGCGGTCACGGCCAGAGAATCGTCTCTGCTGTGCTGCCACGGCACGCCCAACGCGTCACCCGTACGCGGGGTGGCGCCGCTGCGGGCCGAATCACACCCGCCAACGATCGGTCGAACGCATGTCTGCCCCGTCCCTCCCGGGTATGGCGGGTGCCCCTACGTATGCCCAGGACCGGTGCTCGTCCTCGGTCCCCATGCGTACGTATGACGTCACGGGGGCGCTGGGGGCGGGCGGTCAGCCCGCTGCGGCGCGCCGCGTCGTCACACCGATCAGCACCGCCACGGCCGCCAGTACCGCGACGCTGGTGAGCGCGGTGGGCAGGGAGAACCAGTCGGCCATGAAGCCGATCGCGGGCGGCCCGAGGAGCATGCCGCCGTAGCCCAGCGTGGAAGCGGTCGCGACACCGCTCGGACCGGCGAGCATCCCGGCCCGTTCCACGGCGACCGGGAAGAGGTTGGCGAGGCCGAGCCCGGTGACGGCGAAGCCGAGCAGGGCCGCCCAGACGGAAGGGGCGAGCGAGCCGAGCAGCATGCCGGCCGTCGCGACGGTGCCGCCCGCGACCACCGTACGGGTGTGGCCGAGGCGTTCGAGCAGGGTCGTACCCGTCAGCCGTCCGACGGTCATGGCGAGCGCGAAGCACGAGTAACCCGCAGCCGCGAGCCCCGGCGCGGTGTCCAGGTCCTGTTCGAGGTGGAGGGCGCCCCAGTCGGCCATGGCGCCCTCGCCGTACGCCGTGCACAGCGCGATCAGGCCGAAGACCACCACCAGCCCGCGGGTCCGGCCGGCACGGCGCCGCGGAGTGCCATCGGGGGTGCCGTGTGCGTGCTCGGCCGGTCGCGGTGGTTCGTGCCGCAGCAGCGTGGGTCCGGCGACGGCGGTGACCAGCAGTCCCACGACGGTCAGTCCGAGCAGGTGCTCGGTGGGGGAGAGGGCACCGGCGACCAGTCCGCCGAGCCCGGCGCCGATCATGCCGCCCATGCTGAAGGCCGCGTGGAAACTCGGCATGATGGGCCGCCGCAGCGCGCTGACCAGGTCGACGGCCGCGCTGTTGAAGGCGACGTTGATCCCGCCGTAGGCCGCCCCGAACACCAGGAGGACGGCACCCAGCGCGAGCACCGAGTGGGTGAGCGGGGGCAGCGCGACGCTCAGGGAGAGCAGGACGGCACAGACGACGGTCACCGGATGGGCGCCGAAGCGGCGGCACAGACGTCCGGTGAGGGTCATGGTGACCACGGCGCCCACCGAGACGCCGAGCAGGGCGAGCCCCAGCGAGCTGGCGGAGGCGTTGGTCTGGTGCTTGATGGCGGGGATACGGACGACCCAGCCCGCGAAGACGAAGCCGTCGAGCGCGAAGAACGTGGTGATAGCGACGCGCAGACGGGTCAGCGTGTCGCCCTGGGCGGCACTGCGGGCGAGGGTTTTGTTTATTGGCGGCACAAAGTCAGGCTAGGGGCGCGGAGAAGGCGGGGCAAGGGACCGTCGGAGTCTTGAGTTTCCGTGTTCGCACCGGTCGGCGGGGTTTTGAGTTTCCGTGTTCGGACGGCCGTCGGGGTCTTGAGTTTCCGTTTCCGGACCGCCCCGCAGCCGTGGCCCGCTGCGGCCGCCGTCGCATCCCGTGCCGGTCGTCAGACCGTCGCCACCAGGAGTTCCTCCCCACTGGACGGCCGCAGGCCGTCGGTCCGGCCGGCGAAGTAGCGTGCGGCCAGCTCCGCCGCCGGAACGTGCCGGGCCTGGCTGAAGCCCGCCTCGCGGGCCAGGGCGACGAGGTCCTCCGGAGTGAAGAAGGTGATGAAGGGCGTCCCGGAGGAGGCGGCCCGGCGTTCCATCTCGCGGCGCAGGGCGCGGTCCGCCGAGTCGACCCGTTCCAGCGTCGGCATGAACGTGGTGACCAGCGTGGAGCCGGGCGCCAGCGCGGCGGCCTGCCACAGCATCGCGACGACGGCGTCCCGGGTGAGGTACATGGTGACGCCGGTGGACGCCACCACGGCCGGCCGGTCGGCCGCGAATCCCGCCGCGGCCAGCCGCTCCCACCACGACTGCGTCTCGAAGTCGACCGGCACGAGCCGCAGCCACTCGGGGATGCCGTACCCCAGCTCGACCAGCCGCCGCCGCTTCCAGTCCTGCGGGCCGGGCTGGTCGACCTCGAAGACCTTCAGGCCCGCGGCGACATCCGGTCTGCGCTGTGCGAACGAGTCGAGCCCGGCGCCGAGGAGTACGAACTGCCCGACTCGGGCGGCGCGTTCGGCCACCAGATCCTCGACGAAGCGGGCCCGTGCCACGATCGACGCGCGCATGACCAGGGTCTCCTGCGGGTCCATGTCCGGGCGTGCGCGCCAGTTCTCGACCGGGTCCGCCAGCCGCAGGCCGATCTCGTCGTCCAGCACGTGCGGCGGCGGATCGGCCAGGACGTGCAGGGCTCGCCACAGGGCGACCCGGACCGCCGTCGGATCCGCGGTCGCCCCCGTCTCCTCTGCCACGGTGCCTCTCCTTCCGATCGGGATCCGGCCCACCCGGTTCAGGGCGCTCTCCGGGATTCGGCCCGCGCCAAGGCGGGCCCGTACGTACCGTAGACATGATCGCTGATCGGGCGGGTGTTCGCCGTCTTGGCTACAGGATGGTTAATGCTTACGCACGTGGTGGTTGCGCGGCGGTGAGCGGTCCATGATGTCCCCATGACGTTGGCCTCGCGTGCACTCGCGCAACTGGCGATCTGGCCAGATCTGAAAAGGTCCGTGCCAAGCTGCGGCCAGGGACAGGCACTCCGTTCGGCGCAGGGTGAGATCGTCCACTTCCACTCGGACCGGGATGTCGACCTGCTGCTGACGGATCGTGCGATCCGGCGGTTCGCCGGCGACCTCAGGAGCACCGGGGCGATCCGCATCGTGCCCGGCTCGAAGTGGGTGACGATCCATCTCGACGCCGCGAGCGACGTCGATCTGTTGTTGACACTGGTGAGCGTCGCGCTCCAGGCGCAGTCGGCATGGCCGGACCCCGTCGGCCGGCCTTCGCTCGGCTGCAACGACCAGCGGAGCGTGGGGTTCTTACGGGCCGATCCCGGCGGTATCTGACGCCGCGGACGCTCCCCGCGATCTGACACGGCGGACACTCCCCGCGCCTCGTCCCGCCGCCCACCGGGCGGGGCGTCCCGCGGCTCGCCGTATCGCACCCGGACCGCCCACTCGCGCCGGGCCCGTGCCACGCACGCGGCTCTGTGTCGCGCCCGGTCCACCCTGCGTCGCGCCCCGACCGCTCGCCCGCGCCGGTCCTTTGCCGCTCGCTCTGCCCTGTGCCGTGCCCCGCTCGTCGGGCTCCGTGCTGCTGCGCCCCGTTCACCGGGCGCCGGGCCCCGCACCGCCCAACTGCGTTTCCGTACCGGTCAACCGCGTTCCCGTACCGCCCAACTACGCCCCCGTTCCGCTGAACCGCGCTGCGCGCGGCGGCCCGCGCCTGCCCCCCACGCCGCTCGTCCGCCCGCTGCGGTCGACCAGCTGCCGTCGACCCGGTACCGCCCGCCCGGCACAGCCGGCCCGAACCCGGTGGCCGCGCACCGCACTTCACACCGCCAGGACCCGGATTCCCGCTTCCTCGAACCGGAGTGCCGTCTGCGGTGCCACTGACGCGTCCGTGACCAGCGTGTCCACGTCCTCGGCCGCGCAGATCCGGGCGAACGCCCGCTGCCCCAGTTTGCTGGAGTCGGCGGCGACGACCACCCGTTCGGCTCGTTCGCACAACAGCCGGTTGACGGCCGCCTCCGCCTCGTCGTGCGCCGCGGCGCCGTACTCGACGTCGAAGCCGACCACCCCGAGCACCGCCACGTCCATGGTGATCTGACCGAGCACCCCGTCCGCGAGTGGTCCGATCAGCTCGTACGACTGCGGGCGCGCAACCCCACCGGTCACCACGATCTTGAACTGGGGCCGCACGGCCAGCTCGTTGGCGATGTTGAGCGCGTTGGTGACCACGGTCAGCGCAGGTGAGCCCGCGGCGAGGTCGGCCCGCTCGGCCAGGGCGCGGGCCACCTCCGTCGTGGTCGTGCCGCCGGTCAGGCCCACCGCCTCGCCCGGCGCCACGAGCCTGGCCACCGCCTTGGCGATGCGCTGCTTCTCGGACGCGCGGCGGGCGGTCTTGTAGCGCAGCGGCAGTTCGTACGAGACGCCGTGCACGACCGCCCCGCCCCGGGTGCGCACCAGCATCTGCTGCTCGGCGAGCTGGTCGAAGTCACGCCGGATGGTGGCGGCCGAGACCTCCAGTTCGGACGCCGCCTCCTCCACGTCCAGCCGGCCGCGCTCGACGAGCAGTTCCAGCAGCGACTTCCAGCGGGCATCGCGCGACATCCGCAGCCTCCGTTCCGCCGTCCTGTCCTCCGTACTCACGCGACCCTAGCGCACATTTCACTCGGTCGAATGATTGATTGTGCTTGAAAGCCCGGGATATCTTGCAGGAACAAGCAAAGCGGGCCGACGAGAGGGGTGCGGCATGACTCATGTCGAGGACGAGGTGAACAGCCAGCCCGAGTGCTGGTCCCGGGCGGCGGAGGAGGCACCGCGGCACGGCGGGGCGCTGCCGGGTGCGGGGGAGCGCGTCGCGTTCGTCGGCTGCGGCACCTCGTACTTCGTGGCGCAGGCAGCCGCCGCCCTGCGCGAGGACGCGGGCCAGGGCGAGACGGATGCCTTCCCCGCGTCGGAGTTCCCCTACGGGCGCGGGTACGACAGGATCGTCGCGCTCACCCGCTCCGGTACCACCACCGAAGTGCTGGAACTGCTTCGCCGGTTGCGCGGGCGCACCCGCACCACCGCCGTCACGGCGGACCCGGACACACCGGTGCGCACGGCCGCCGACGACGTCGTGGTGCTGGACTTCGCGGACGAGCGCTCCGTCGTGCAGACCCGGTTCGCCACCACCGCGCTCACCCTGCTCCGCGCTCACCTGGGCCTGCACACCGACACCGTGGTCGCCGACGCTCGTACGGCCGTGTCCGCCCCGCTGCCCGACGGGCTCGTCGACTGCACGCAGTACACCTTCCTCGGCCGGGGCTGGACCGTCGGCCTCGCGAGCGAGGCCGGGCTGAAGATGCGCGAGGCCGCACTGTCCTGGACCGAGGCATACCCGGCGATGGAGTACCGGCACGGCCCCATCAGCATCACCACCGCCACCACGGCGACCTGGATGTTCGGCGAGGCACCCGAAGGACTCGCCGAACAGGTGCGAGGGACGGGCGGCCGGTGGATCGAAGGCACGCTCGACCCGCTGGCCGAACTCGTCCGCGCCCAGCGGCTCGCGGTGGCCGTCGCCGCCCGCAAGGGCCTCGATCCCGACCGGCCCCGTCACCTCACCCGCTCAGTGATCCTCGCCCCCTGACCCACGCGCCGGAAGGAGCAGTCGTGCCGCTCGCAGCCACCGGCGACCTGGTCGCCCGCGCCGTCGGAACAGCCTCAGCCGTCGTCGCGTTCAACGTCATCACCCTGGAGCACGTGGAGGCAGTCGTCGCCGGCGCCGAGGCCGCCGGCGTGCCGGTGATCCTCCAAGTCAGCGAGAACGCGGTCAAGTTCCGCCACGGACGGCTGCTCCCGCTGGCCGGCGCGACGGTCGCCGCCGCCGAACGGGCCGCCGTGCCCGTCGCTCTGCACCTCGACCATGTGCAGAGCGACGACCTGCTGCGTCAGACGTCCGACGCCGGGTTCGGCTCCGTGATGTACGACGCGGCACGCCTGCCGTACGCCGAGAACGTCGCCGCGACCAGGGCCGCCGTCGACTGGGCACACGCCCGGGGGCTCTGGATCGAGGCCGAACTGGGCGAGGTCGGCGGCAAGGCGGTGCCGGGCCGCCGGGCACCGCTGGACGCCCACGCGCCCGGCGTCCGTACCGATCCCGACGAGGCGCGTGCCTTTGTCGCCGAGACCGGGGTCGACGCCCTGGCCGTCGCGATAGGCAGCGTCCACGCCATGACCACCCGTACCGCCACCCTCGACCACGGCCTGCTGGGGCGGCTCGCCGTCGCCGTGCCCGTCCCCCTCGTGCTGCACGGCTCCTCCGGGCTGCCGGACGACGAACTGCGCGCGGCCGTCGCCGGGGGCATCGCGAAGGTCAACGTCGGCACCGCCCTCAACGTGGCGATGACCGGCGCGATACGTGACTTCCTCCGCGCCCACCCCGCAGCCGTCGACTCCCGCACGTACCTCGGCGTCGGCCGGGAGGCCATGGCCCGCGAGGTGACGCGGACCGTCCGCGCCCTCGGCCGACCGGGGCCCCGATGACTTGCCGCCGTGCACCCCCACCCCACACCGGGCCCCTCGGCGAGTGGGCCGTGCCGCGCCTACTTCTTGACGGCCTTGAGCACCACGAACTTCGGATCACCAGCGATCAGTCGACTGTTGCCGAACAGGCGGCGCAGCTTCACGTGGTAGCCCAGGTGCCGGTTGCCGATCACCCACAGCTCGCCACCCGGCCGCAGCGTGCGCCTCGCTCCGGTGAACATCCGCCACGCGGTCGCGTCCGTGAGCGCCTGATGGGAGTGGAACGGCGGATTGGTGAGGACGACGTCCACACTGCCCGCCGCCACCCCGGCCAGCCCGTCGCCGACCCGGAATTCGGCGTGCCCCGGTACCCCGTTGGCCTTGTAGGTCGCCTCCGCCGAGGCGACCGCCTGGAACGACTCGTCCATGAACAGCACCTCGGTCTCCGGGTTGGCCAGTGCCACCGCCGTCCCGACAACGCCGTTGCCGCAGCCCAGGTCCACGATCCGGCGACTGCCCAGGCCGTCGGGCAGGTGCCGCAGGAAGAACCTGGTGCCGATGTCCAGCCGATCAGCGCAGAACACCCCCGCGTGGTTGACGACGGTGTGCCCGGAGACCGGACCGATGCCGTCGGGGAGCGCATAGCTGTACGGCCACGGGCTCGCCGGGCGGATCAGGGACGGGTCCGGCGTGCACAGGATCAGCCGTGCCTTCTGCTCAGCTTGCGAGGTCCGCGTCGGGCCGAGGATCCGCTCGAAGAGCCGAAGCGTCGAGGTGTGGATCTCCTTCACCATGCCGGTGCCGACGACGACCGTGCCGGAGTGCACGGCGGGCGCCAGCCGGAGCAACTGGTCCTCCAGCAGAGCGAGACTTTTCGGCACGCGGACGAGCAGCACGTCGACCCGCTCGGGCGGCGGATCCTGCGTGGTGAGCAGGCGTACGGCACCGGGCTGCACACCGGCCCGCGCGAGATTCGCCCGGGACCCCTCCTGACTGAGGAACGAGTCGGTGATCTGCACCGGCCGGTGCTCGGCCAGCGCCGTGGCCAGCGCGCCCCACCGGTCCCCG
The DNA here is from genome assembly GCF_042268025.1 of Streptomyces sp. NPDC056161. NCBI lineage: Bacteria > Bacillati > Actinomycetota > Actinomycetes > Kitasatosporales > Streptomycetaceae > Streptomyces > Streptomyces sp. NPDC056161. Next base: position 126,475 of record NZ_JBHJUV010000024.1, on the reverse strand, counting down.
ACGACCACGACCTGGCCGGACAGCGGGACCTCCCGCTCGGCCAGATGCCGCAGCAGATAGGTGTCGGAGGCGTCCCAGGCACGCAGCCGGTCACGCGGATCATCGGGGAACCGGGACAGCTCGAACGTGCCCCACGGGGTGGTCATACGGTCGTCCATCGTGCGTCCAGGCTAGCGGAACCGCAGTTCAGGGCCGGTCGGGCAGGATGGGGTCCATGACGGCGGAGCTGTTTCCCAGAGCACGGGCCGAGATCGCGCCGGGAGCCGTGCAGGTGCCGGACTGGCTGGACCCCGGTATCCAGCGCGAACTGCTGGCGGCCTGCCGCGAGTGGGCGCGCCCGCCCGCCGGACTGCGTACCGTCCGCACACCCGGTGGCGGCACCATGAGCGCGCGCCAGGTGTGCCTCGGCTGGCACTGGTACCCGTACGCCTACGCGCGCACCGTCGTCGACGGCGACGGCGCGCCGGTGAAGCCCTTTCCCGACCGGCTGCGCGAGCTGGGCCGCCGGGCAGTGGCCGACGCACTCGGCCCGGCGGCGGTCGCACCGGAGCCGTACGACATCGCACTGATCAACTTCTACGACGGCGACGCCCACATGGGCATGCACCGCGACGCGGACGAGCGGTCCGACGCACCGGTGGTGTCGCTGAGCCTCGGTGACACGTGCGTCTTCCGCTTCGGCAACACCGAGACCCGGGGTAGGCCGTACACGGACGTCGAACTGCGCAGTGGGGACCTGTTCGTCTTCGGCGGCGCCTCCCGGCTCGCCCACCACGGGGTGCCGCGAATACACCCGGGTACGGCACCACCCGGGCTGGGGCTCACCGGGCGGTTGAACATCACGCTGCGGGTGAGCGGCTGCTAGGGGTACCCCCACAGGGGTACCCCCCACGCCCGTCCAGGGCAGTGGAGGCCACACCCAGAACGCCGCTCCTTCACGGGCAGTCGCTGCCTGCTGGGGCACTGGTCGGCCCGAGCCGACAACCCGGGGACGACCGGGCTACGGTGCCGCGGCGGACGGCCGACGCAGCGGCACCGCCCTCCCGGCGGACCGCCCGATCGCAGTGCCGGTCGCACCGGGTGGGGATCATGGGAGACTCGGCCCCATGAGCGGCAAGGCGGACCCCCGGGCGGCGGGGGATGGGACCACCTCAAGGACGCGGCTGGACCGGGGGCGCGGGGCGCTCGGGCCCGCGTTGGAGCTCGTGCACACGGGACGGGCCCCGACCCGGGCCGTACTCACCACCGAACTGGGCGTGACCCGGGCGACCGCCGGCGCGGTGGCCGCCGAACTGGAGGCGCTGGGCCTGATCCGGGTCGACGCCCGCCCGGCCGCGGCGGCCGGTTCGCAGGGCCGCCCCTCGCACCGGCTCGCGGTCGCCGAGGACGGACCCGTGGCGCTCGCCGCGCAGGTGCACGCCGACGGCTTCCGGGCGGCCCTGGTCGGTCTCGGCGGCCGTATCGTCGCCACCGCGCCCGGCTGCGAGACCATCGACGCCGACCCGGCGAAGGTGCTCGGCTCGGTGGTCGAGGCCGGCGCCGAACTGCTCCGTGCGACGGGCCGCCGCTGTGTCGGCGCCGGGCTGGCCGTGCCGTCGGCGGTGGCCGAACCCGACGGCCTCGCTCTCAACCCCCTCCACCTCGCCTGGCCGGTGGGCGCGCCGGTCCGGCGCATCTTCGCGGAGTGCGTGCGCGCCGCGGGGATCACCGGCCCGGCGTTCGCGGGCAACGACGTCAACCTCGCCGCACTCGCCGAGCACCGGCACGGCGCCGGCCGCGGCGCCCGTGACCTGCTGTGCGTGGCCACCGGCCACCGGGGGGTGGGCGGTGCGCTGGTCCTCGACGGACGCCTGCACACGGGCAGTTCGGGTCTGGCACTGGAGGTCGGTCACCTCACGGTGAATCCGGAGGGCCGCCCCTGCCACTGCGGCAGCCGCGGCTGCCTCGACGTCGAGGCGGATCCGCTGGCCCTGCTCGTAGAGGCGGGTCGTACCCCCGGTCCCGAGGTGTCCCTGCTCCAGCAGGCCGACGACCTCGTCCGCAACGACTACGCCGACCCGACGGTCCGCAGGGCGGCCGAAGCCCTGATCGACCGTCTGGGGCTGGGCCTCGCGGGCCTGGTCAACATCCTCAATCCCGACCGGATCATCCTCGGCGGCCTCCACCGCACCCTGCTGGACGCCGATCCCGACCGGTTGCACGCGGTGGTCGCCGACCGGAGCCTGTGGGGCCAGAGCGGAGGCGTCCCGATCCTCCCCTGCACCCTCGACCACAACAGCCTCGTCGGCGCGGCGGAACTGGCCTGGCAACCGGTCCTCGACGATCCGCTCACGGCGCTCCCCTTGACGGCCTGACGGCCTGACGGCCTGACGGCCATGGACTGATGGCCACGGGTCAATGGCCTGACGGGCACGTCCCTGAAGCTGCGCGGCGATGCCACCGCCGACGCCCGGCCGGGATCCTTACCTCCCATCTCGTCCCGATCCGGGAACCGCCGTGCCGAACTCCGGCGCTGAACGCCACGCCGATGAGCTGCTTCGTACGTCACCGCCCGAGGGCAATCACTCGTTCGGATGCCGCTCCGCCGCCGGGAGGCTGGTCACCCGTCGAGGCGTCAACCGCCCGTTCGGGCAGCTCACCGGTGAGGAGTCGTCCCGCGTTCGCGTACTCCCCGGGAGGTATGCGCACTGCCGCTGGCGGTACGACGACCCGGACCCCTTCCACGAGCCAGTCTCGGAACATCACCTGACACACGTGCTTCAGCGGAGGAGATGACCTGTGATGGAGACCCTGGCGGGCTGGGACGGCGGTCCCGGCCCGTGGATCTTGTTCTTCCCCCTGTTCTGGGTGGCCGTCGTGATCGGCGTCGGCACCGTCGTGCGCCGCACGGTCCGGCGCGGGCGCGGCGCGCCCTGGTGGCCGGAGCCGACCGGGCGTCCCGCGGGCGACTCACCGATCGCGATCCTGGGCAGGCGATTCGCCACCGGCGAGATCGACGAGGACGAGTACTGGCGTCGGCTCTCCGTCCTGGACGAGCGGTTCGGCCGCGTGGACAAGAGCGGCGCGGCGTGACCGGCGGGCCCGGCGTACGGACCTCCGCCGTCGGGCCATGGGCACCACACGGGCGTACGTCACGGTCCGGCTGTCGGGAGGACTGCCGACACCCGGACCGTGCGCGTCATCGGCCTGTAGTCGGCAGGACCGCCGACACCTGGATCGGCCCCGCCCTCGGCCCGCCGACGGCAGCCCCCCGACACCCGGACCATGCGCACGTCACCGGACTGTCATCGGGAGGACTGCCACCAACGCCCGGACCGTTGAGGCCAGTCGGACCAGTTCATGGACCGCTGCGCACGGTGGACGGATGGCTCTCCACGGTCGCTCCGACCGCGAGGGCGGCGCCGGCCACACCGATGACGGTCGGTCACACCGGACGGGTCGACGACGAGGCAGTCGTGACGGACGGCCAGGACGCGACGAGCCCCGTTGCGGACGGGTAGAACGTGCCGGCCCCATCACGGACGGCCGGCACGCCCCGAGCTCCGCGACGGAAAAAGAGATCCGGTCCGGACCCCGCGCAGGGCCGCGCCCGGATCGGCGGTGGAATCATCCCCGCGCAGGGCCGCGTCCGGACCGGCGGGCGGTCGGGTGTCAGGATGTTCGGGGGACCACCGCCCACGGGCCACCGGGGAGGGGAGGGTCACCGCCCGGTCAGCCGACAACGGCCGACCGGGCGGGAGCGTGTGCCACGGCGGGCACGCAGGCGACGGGTTCGACCTCCGGGAACCGAGGGGTGGACTGCTCCGCGGCCGTGCGCTGTGGCGCTCGGCCGCGCTGCGGCTTCGCCTCCACCCGCGCGGGCAACGTGAACCACACGACTTTTCCCTCGTCCCCGTCCGGGCGCGCGCCCCAACTCTCGCTCACGGCCGCCACCATGGCGAGCCCGCGTCCGCGGGTGTCCAGGGGGGCGACGTCCTTGATGTCCGACGCCACGGGGAGGCGCGGATCGCGGTCGCGCACCGACACCGTCAGCCGGTCGAGCAGCAGCTCGATCTCCACGGTGCACGACTTGTCGGGCCGGGCATGCTGGTGGACGTTGGTCAACAACTCGGTCACACCGAGCGCGGCCCGGTCTATCAACGGGTCAAGATGCCAGTAACGCAAATGTGCAGATACGATTCTGCGGACCTGACCGATCCGCGACGGCAGGGCTTGGAGCTCCACCGTGCAGTGCCTGCTTGGGTGACTGATCACGGCTGCGACTCCCCGACGTGAGGTCCGGAAGAACACGGAGTACGGATCCAGCAAGGCGCCTGCGTGGGCGGCCGCCTGCTGTCGTGACCGGCGGGCTGGTTCGCAGCGTTATCGCCGGTAAACCCAGAGTGATGTGAGACCAGAGTGACTCAGGACACACGTGTACGCAACTCGCCGTAGCTCAGCCCTCGCGCCCCGCTGCCCGGCGCACCGCCTCGATGAACCGACGCGCCGCAGGCGGACCGGGACGGCCGGGAGCGGGATCGTGATCGCCCAGGGTCAGCAGGTACCGCTGGCCGTTGAGATCCGCCAGGGCCCGGTCGTCCGGGGCGAACCAGGGCTTGGAGGCGCGCACCGCCTGGACCGGCGCGCTGTCTATCTCGCTGCCGTAACTGGTGAGCAACTCGACCCTGCCGTCGCTGATCCGGACCTGCCCGGCCCTGGTCAGCGAACGCAGCCGCTTCTCTATCCGGACACCCTTGGCCGTGAACTCCGGCTCCGCCATCCTGCCCGCCCCCCTCGCGCATCTCGCCCGCCGGACCGGTGCCCGCCGGGGCAGGGCCCGGTACCGTCCGGCTCGTTCCGTGATCCAGTGTGCTCCTTCGTGCGGGACGCCGTCCCGCACCCGGTGCAGTCTGCCCGCCCCTGGCTCTGAACACCAGTACCCATGGTGCCGTACGGGGACGCGTCCGGAGCTTCCACGGAATGCGCCCCCACGCGCCCCGCTTGCCGCGCCCAAGCGCCGTCTTTGGGCCGCTCAAAGGTGTGTTTATGCAGATGGGAGGCGGTGTGGAAACTGCCTATGATCAGAGTGGCGGCCGTTGCGGGCGCCGGCGGCGCGGAGTGTAAGGAGTCACCTCGTGAGCACCACCCCACAGACCCGGACCGGCGCCACCCTGGACGTCGACCGCACCGACCTCACCTACCGTGCCTGGCTGAAGGAAGCCGTCCGCAAGGTCCAGGCCGACGCCAACCGCTCCGCCGACACCCACCTGCTGCGCTTTCCGCTGCCCGAGGACTGGGGCATCGACCTCTACCTCAAGGACGAGTCGACCCATCCGACCGGCAGTCTCAAACACCGGCTCGCGCGCTCGCTCTTCCTCTACGGCCTGTGCAACGGCTGGATCCGGCCGGGGCGGCCGGTGATCGAGGCGTCCAGTGGTTCGACGGCCGTGTCCGAGGCGTACTTCGCCAAACTGATCGGGGTGCCCTTCATCGCGGTCATGCCCCGCACGACCAGCGCCGAGAAGTGCCGCCTCATCGAATTCCACGGTGGGCGGTGCCACTTCGTCGACGAGCCGCGGAAGATGTACGAGGAATCGGCCCGCCTCGCGATGCAGACCGGCGGCCATTACATGGACCAGTTCACCTACGCCGAGCGTGCCACGGACTGGCGCGGCAACAACAACATCGCCGAGTCGATCTTCCGTCAGCTGGAGTTGGAACGGTTCCCGGAGCCCGCGTGGATCGTCGCCACCGCCGGCACCGGCGGCACCTCGGCGACGATCGCGCGCTATGTGCACTACATGCAGTACGACACCCGTATCTGTGTCGCCGACCCCGACAACTCGTGCTTCTTCGAGGGCTGGACCACCGGCGATCCGGACGTCACCTGCGACAGCGGCTCACGCATCGAGGGCATCGGCCGCCCGCGTATGGAGCCGAGCTTCGTACCCGGCGCCATCGACCGGATGATGAAGGTCCCGGACGCGGCCGCCGTCGCCGCCGTACGGGCCCTGGAACGGGTCATCGGCCGCAAGGCGGGCGGTTCCACCGGCACCGGCCTGTGGAGCGCCCTCAAGATCGTCTCAGAACTGGTCGCCGAGGGGCGCTCCGGGAGCGTGGTCACCCTGCTGTGCGATCCGGGCGACCGCTATCTCGACAAGTACTACTCGGACTCCTGGCTTGCGGAGCAGGGCCTGGACATCGAACCGTACTCGGCCGCGATCGACTCGCTGCTGGCGACGGGAGCGTGGCCGGACTGACCCGCACCACGAAGCCCCGCGACGCGAGGCGCGAGAGACGCGAGACCCTCCGCACGGAGACGGCTCGCGGGCGGCCCGCGGCGGCCTGCGGCCGTCCTCGCATGCGAGCGTCCGCCCTCGCTCCGGCCCTCGCCTTCGCCCTCACCCGGACGCGGGGTCTGCCGGGTCCCGGTCGGTGAGGCGTCGGTCCAGCGCGGTCATGGCGTCGTGGAAGGCGCGGCCGACGCCGGGGCGCGCGAGACGGGCGACGGCGCGGAAGAGCCCCGTCCCGTCGAGCGCGAACGTCATCCGCACTCGGGTGCCGGTGCCGGCCGGGGCGAGCCGCCACTCCTCGATCCAGGCGCGGGCGCCCGGCGTGTTCGCCACGTCGACGCGGTAGGCGTACCGCCCGGGGGACTCGGCCTCGATCACCGACTCCTCGAAGCGGGTTCCGCCCCTGAGCCGGATCTGCCGTCCGCCCGCGGTCGGCCGGGCGGACGTCACCGCCGAGAACCACTGGGTCCAGCCGGGTACGTCCTCGGCGAGCGCCCGGAAGACGGTGTCGGGCGCGGCGTTGAGCTCGTGCGTGAACACCAGGCGTACGGGGGCGGTCTCGACGAAGTCGATACCGACCGGACGCAGACCGTGAGCCATGGCTGCCAACCCCCTCGTGAAATCCCCTTGGGAGACGAGGCCCCGCCCCGCCGACCCGATCTGATGGATCGTCAGTCGGCAGTATTCCCGGTCGGTGCTCCCGCCACCACCAGTCGCCGCAGATGCTCGGAGACCTCAGCGCGTGCCGCGCCTGGCAGACCCGCGTCGGTGACCAGGGTGTCGACCTGATCCAGGGTGGCGAAGGAACTCAGGCCCACCGTCCCCCACTTGGTGTGGTCCGCGACCACCACCACGCGCCGTGCCGACTGCACCAGCCGGCGGTTGGTCTCGGCCTCCGCGAGGTTCGGCGTCGACAGGCCGGCCTCGACCGATATCCCGTGCACACCGAGGAAGAGCAGGTCGAAGTGGAGCGTGCCGATCGCCTGGTCGGCCACCGGCCCCACCAGCGAGTCGGACGGGGTGCGCACCCCGCCGGTCAGCACGACCACGGGCGCGCCCTGCCGCTGCCCCGAGGTCCGCTGCGCGGCGTGGAAGACGTCCGCGACCCGCACCGAGTTGGTCACCACCGTCAGATCCGGCACCTCAAGAAGGTGGTGCGCGAGTGCGTAGGTCGTCGTGCCACCGGACAGGGCGATCGCAGTGCCCGGACTGACCAGGTCGGCGGCGGCCCGCGCGATGTCCTCCTTGGCGCTCAGCTCCAGAGCCGACTTGGCCTCGAAGCCCGGCTCGTGCGTGCTCGCCTCGATGACCGGAACCGCCCCGCCGTGCACCTTCTCCAGAACCCCCTGGCGGGCCAGCGCGTCCAGGTCGCGTCGCACGGTCATGTCCGACACACCGAGCTTGCGCGTCAGTTCGTTCACCCGGACACCGCCACGCCGGCGGACCTCGTCCAGGATCAGGGCGCGGCGCTGCTCCGCGAGGAGGTTCTGATTCTCACTCACGTACGCTCCGGTCCTTTCGCCGCTGCCGCCGACTCGCCCGCCACACCCGCTCCGACCAGGCTGTTCCGCCGTGCTTCCGGTGCGCGGACGTCCCATCTTGTCACGGGAAGCTTGCGGTTGCGTCCCCCCGCATCGACGTGCACATGCCCTTCGGGCACGATCGGTGTCGCCGGGTGCCACACGGATCGAGGAGATTCCGTGACGAGAGGTGTACAACACACCTGGAGCGGAGAATCTGAAGGCCGCACGGAGACCATCCGTCGGCCCGTCACGGGGGAAGTGCGAGGACAGTGGAGCGTGCGCAGCAGGAGACCGCGGCCGACGGGGCTCACGGCCCCGCGACGCGGTCCGAAGGGGCCCCGATCGACCTGGAACTCCTGGTCCACGGAGTAGGGGGCGCAACACCTCAGGAGATGCTCGACGATCCGTGCACGGTACGGATCACCGGCGACGACAGGGCCGCGGTCTTCCGGCGCGCCGTCGACGTCGACGCGGAGGCCCGGCCGGAGGAGTACCGGGACAGACCGGTCGCCGAGGCGTACGTCTGGTCCAACCTGACCTCGGGCAACAGCGCCCGCGCCCTGTGGCTCCTGCTGCTTCCGTTCATGGTCGTCAACCTCGCGCACTGGATGCGGCCCGCCACCTCAGGTCACCGGCGGACGGTGCGGCTGTACGGGCTGCTGGTGCGGCTCGTGGGACTCACGCTCACGGTGCTGCTGGTGGCGGCGGCCTGCGAGGTCGCCCTGGACCTGGTGGCCTGGCAGTGCGCCGGCGTCAGCGCCTGTGCCGAGCGCCACTCCTGGCTGGGTTTCCTCTCGCCCGCGGTTTCCGGCGGCGGCTGGTGGAGCTCGCCCGGGCGTCGGCTCGCCCTGGCTGCCGCGGTGCCTGCCGTCCTGACCTGGCTGCTCTGGTACCTGTCGCGGCGCACCTGGAGCGCCTACGAGTCCCAGCCGCCGCTGACCCACCGCCCGGAACAGGACGAACAGACCGGACCCACCGCGCTGGGCCGCCCCGGCTTCTGGTACGGGCGCCGGCTGGTGGCCCGGCTGCGCGCCGCGCACACCACCGCGGGCCTGCTCACGGTCACGGCCGCGGTCGTCTCCCCGGCCGCGCGCTTCGACCGCGGGGCCGGCGGTTCCGGACTCCTCGACACCCTCGGCTGGCTGCTGCTCGCCGCGCTGTGCGCCACCACGGCCACGGTGCTCTGGGTGGTGTGCCGCCGGGGCCGCAGCGAGAGCCGTCTGGACCAGGAACTCGACGAGCACCTGGTACGCCGGCTGCCGCTGGGCTCCCTGGTCCTGCTGCTCCTCGCGCTGCTGTACGCGGGCTGGTCCCGGCCGGGCTGGCAGTCGGCGGGACGGCTGTCGGGGGACACCACCTTCGGTGCTGTCGTCCTGGCCCAGGGACTGCTGGTGATCGTCATCGGCGTGGTCGCCCAGGTGCTGTACCGCTCCGGACCCCGGGATCCCGAGTCGTCACCGGCGACGGACTCCGAGGCCCGACGGCGGGTCGCCATGCGCGGATTCGGCGGACCCGCGGTCGCGCTGCTGGCCTGCGGGCTGGGCGGTGTGCTCTCGGGCGGCGTCGCACAGCGCGTGGCCGACTGGATGGACGGCACCGGCTCCTCCATCGACGGCCCGCCGGTGCTGCTGACCTGGCAGGCGTCCGTCATCCCGCCGCTCCTGGTGGCGCTGCTCGCGCTGGTCGGCTGGCTGGCCTGGCGCACCTTGCGGCTCAGCCGCGCCGAGTGTGCCGCGGTGGACGCCGACTACCCGAAGGAGCCCGCCGATCCGGCACGCACCCGCAGTATCGCGCGCACCCGGGCGATGGCCACGCTCACCGACCGGGCCCCTCTCCTCATCGCCCTCGTCTGCGGAACCACGCTGCTGCTCGGCGCCGGGGCGCTGGTGGGCGCCCTGAACACCGGACAGACCCCGGTACGGGCGGCCCGGCACGCGTTCGCCGTCGTGCAGGGCGGGGCCGAGGTCGCGCAGGCCCTGGGCTCCTGGCTGGTCGGACTCGGCTTCGTCCTGTTCGTCGCCCTCGGACGGCGCGCCTACAAGGACGCGTCCGCGCGGCGCACCGTCGGCATCCTCTGGGACGTCGGCACCTTCTGGCCGCGCGCCGCCCACCCGTTCGCGCCCCCGTGCTACGCCGAGCGCGCGGTGCCCGACCTGACCTGGCGGATGGCGACCTGGACGCGCAGCACCGGCGGACGCCTGGTGATCTCCGGGCACTCCCAGGGCAGCGTCCTCGCGGCCGCCGCGGCTTGGCAGTTGACGCCGTCCGTGCGCGGCCGGGTCGCGCTGCTCACCTACGGTTCGCCGCTGGAGCGCCTGTACGGACGCTGGTTCCCCGCCTACTTCGGTCCCGCCGAACTCGGCTCACTGCACCGTGAGGTGGCCTGCTGGCGCAATCTCTACCGGCTCACCGACCCCATCGGCGGCCCGGTGCGGCTGCCCGGGGACTGCGGCCCGGACGTGGACCGCGAGCCGCTGAAGGACCCGCTCGCCTACGGCCGCACGCCCCAGCATCCGCTCCCCGCGCCCATTTTGGGCCACTCCGACTATCAGGCCGACCCGGCGTTCGCCGAGGAACGGGAGCGGTTGCTGGCCCGGCTGCGACCTGACGTACCGGGTCAGCGCCCCGGACCGGCGGCCTGAGCGGGCCGGTGCGGTCCGCTGCGGCCGACCGGTGCCCGGTCGGCCGGGGCAGCTGAGCGGGAGGGGTAAACGGGCGGGAGGGGTAAACGGGCGGAGGATGGGCCGTGGGGAACCGTGCGACCGGTCACGACGGCCGAGGCGGACGCGCTGCGCCAGTCACGGCCGTTCCGGTGGAGCGCCCGGTCAGGGCAGGTCCGGCAGTTCCGGCAGGTCCTGCGGGTACAGCAGCGTCAGGTCGTCGGTGGTCGGATCCGGGAGCTGGGCGACCCGGCTCGCATGCCGTTCCACCATCGCCTCGAAGGTCTGCCGGGCGGTGCGGCCGTTGCCGAACGCGGCGCCCTTCGGGATGGCCGCGAAGTACTTCAGCAGGGCCTCCGACGCGCCCTGCGCCAGTCGGTACTCGTGGTCTTCGGTCTGCTGCTCCAAGATCCGCAGCAGTTCCTCCGGCCCGTAGTCACCGAAAGTGATGGTCCGTGAGAAACGGGACGCCACACCGGGGTTGACGGCCAGGAACCGCTCCATCTCCGCCGTGTAGCCCGCGACGATCACCACCACCGCGTCCCGGTGGTCCTCCATCAGCTTGACCAGGGTGTCGATGGCCTCCTTGCCGAAGTCCCGGCCCGCGTCCTCCGGCGAGAGCGCGTACGCCTCGTCGATGAACAGCACACCGCCGCGCGCCCGCTCGAACGCCTCCTGGGTACGGATCGCGGTGGACCCGATGTGCTCGCCGACCAGGTCGACCCGGGACACCTCGACTAGATGCCCCTTCTCCAGCACGCCGAGGGAGGCGAGGATCTCGCCGTAGAGCCGGGCCACGGTGGTCTTGCCGGTGCCCGGGGAGCCCGTGAAGACCAGATGGCGCTTGACCGAGGCCGCCTTCAGGCCCGCCTCCCGGCGACGCCGGCCCACCTCGATCATGTCGGTGAGCGCACGGACCTCGCGTTTGACGCTTTCCAGGCCGACCAGGTCGTCCAGTTCACCGAGGACGTCCTCGGAGTTCCGCGGGGGCTGTCCGGGCTCCGCGGCGACGACGATCGGTTCCTGCTCGCCGCTGCGCTGCCCGGGGATGGCGCCCAGCAGCCCGGGGGAGGGGCTGGTCGTCTGTACGGCGGTCTCCTGTGCCGCGGGCGGCCGGAGCCCGCCGCCGCTCTCGTCGCTGGTGCAGTCCTCGACGATCGGTCCCGTGCCGGAGCCCTGGTCGGGGCCGCCGTCCGCGAACTCGTAGCCACCGCGCGCGCAGCGCTCCGTGCGGCACTTCCGCAGCGTTGCACGGCAGCCGTCTATGACATGGAAGCCGTAGCCGCCGCTGCCGGTCACCCGGCAGCCCAGGAAGCTGCCCCGGCCCCCGGCCGACACGTAGAAGCCCGCCTCGGCGGGGGAGTCCACCGTGCAGCGCTCGATGGTGGGGTCCGCGCCCTTGGTGACGATCACACCGGTCTGGGTGCCGTCCAGGGTGCAGTTGTTGAGGGTGCCGCCGCTGCCGTGGTCGCGGAACCAGGCGCCGGTCGCCGCCTCCCGGATGCGGCAGTCGTCGAGCTGTGCGGTCGCCCCGTCGCTGACCGACACGGCGGTGTTGCGCACCTGGGACAGGTCGCTGTCCACCACGTCCGCCCGGGAGCCGCGGTCCAGGACGAACAGGGCGTCCGGCACGTCGTGCACCCGACAGGAGTCGAGCACGGCGGTCGCGCCGTCGCTCACCCACACCGCGGGATAGTCGCCCGTGCTGTCGAAGATCTCGCACTGGTTGGCGTCCACCCGGGTGCCCGGGTCCCACACCGACAGGCCGTTGCGCCCGAACTGCCGCACCGTCGTCCGGGTCAGCGTGAGCACCGAGCGGGAACGCAGGTCGACCGCGTTCTCCGGGATGTCGTGGATACGGCAGTCGGCGAGGGTGAGCACGGCGTCCGTGTCGAGCGTGACGCCGTCCGCGGCCGTGCGGTGCACATCGCAGTCGGTGAGGTGTGCCGTGGCCCGCGCGGTGACCTGGGCACCGGCGCCCCGCACCTCGTAGACCTCGCAGCCCACCGCCTCCAGCGCGGAGTTCTCGCCCGTCACCATCAGGCCCACGCCCGAGGCGTGGTGCACCCGGCAGCGCTCCAGCCGGGGGTGCGCGCCGCCGCGCACCGTGACGCCGGACTGCCCGGCCGCCACCACCTCGCAGTCCTCGAACACCCCGGCCCCGCCGTCGAGTACGGCGATGCCGATGCCCGCCGGATTGTCCACGGTGCAGCGCCGCACGGTCGGGCGGGCGGCGCCGCGCACCTCCACGCCCGCGGCGGACCGGGTGACGACCCGCACGTCCCGCAGTTCGGGTGCGCCCTCCTCGACGAGCAGCGCGGGCGCTGCGGCGTCCTGACCCTCGACGAGCAGGTCGTGCACCACGGCCGAGGCCCGCACGGTCAGCGGCACTCCGTCCACCGGGGCGATCCGCACCGAGCCGGGCGAGCCCTCGGGGCCGCGCAGCGTCACCGCCCGCTGGATCACGAGGTTCTCCCGGTAGGTGCCGGGCGCGACGGTGAGGACGTCACCGTCGGCGGCGGCCTCCAGGGCAGCGGCGAGCGATGTGTACTCACCCGTGCGGCGCCGCCACCGCGATGTACCGGTGTGCGTCACCTGGACCGTGCCCTGTGCCATGGCGTTGCTGTGCCCCCACCTCGTCGTACGTGGCTCGTTCGCCCCGGGGTGCACGGCTGGCGCCGCGCCCCTGCGGCTCGTCGCGCGCGGGTCAAAGCCGAGTGTCTCGGCCGGTCCACCGTAGCGTGCGCGCGGGCGGTGGATTGACCAGAGGCGGCAGGCCGTCAGCTGCCGGTGCCTGCCTTGCCCCAGTCCGGGCCCGCCCGGTCCCATGCCTGGTCCCAACGCGCGTACCGGCGGCGGACCATGCGCCAGACGACCATCCGTCTGCCGGCCTCGACCAGCCCCGCCGTCAGCAGTGCGGCACCTAGCCCGGCCAGCACCGCGTGCGTCGCCGCCGTCGCGGAGTCCAGCGGGCGGGCCACCACGCGGCCGTGGGCGTCCGTCCACAGGCTGAAGTGGTCGCCCCGCCGTGGGGAGATGAGGTCCGCCATGACCGGGCCATGCTGCCGGGCGCCGTCCGGGGCGGTCCACTCGGCCAGGACCCGGCTACGCGGACTGTCGCCCGTGCCGCTCTCCGGGTCGGGCTCGGGCCTGGCGTCGTCCAGCTTGTGCAGCACGGTGGCCGTGACCGCGTGCCGGGACTGCTGCTGGGCCTGTACGGAGCGTTGGAGGGCGTTCTGCGCCCCGGTTCCGACGAGCGAGCCGACGACGGGCGCGGCCACCGCGATCAGCAGCAGCGTCCCCAGGGCCACCCAAGCCTCGGCCAGATCGGTCGCACGGCGCAGTGGATTGCGCCGCCAGCGCCAGAGACCGCTGATTGCCCACACGGTCCCGCACCCCCCTTCCCGCTCCGTGACAACCCATGGTGGAGCCGTGCACCTGAGGTCTCGGCCGACGAGAGAGCCACGTCACCCCCACACCTTCGACCGGGTCCGGTCAACAACTTCTCAAATTTCTCACGACTTCCTAACGACCGGGCCGCGGGGTCTGGTTCCCCGCGGCGCCGGGTTCGAGCCAACCGTGCGGCCCGTCCGCTCGGCGTACCGGTCGCGCGGAGCGGCAACGGCCGACTGGGCCGTGGCGGCCCGCCGGCCGGGGCGCGATCCGCTCGCACTCGGCGGCGCGTGGCGCGCGCTCGCCCGCGGCAGAGGCATCACCGCTCCACGCCGCCCCGCGGGCCGCGCCGGAGCGTCGCCACGCACGGACGGGCCGCACTGTCCTGCGTCCTCGGCCCTGCGCCCCGGACGAGGCCCCCGCGAGGACGGCGCCGTGATCCCAACCGGCCGAGGGGCACGGATCACCCGCGCGCCACGCACAGGCCGAGGCGCACGCACAGGCTGCGCATCACGCACAAGCCGAGGAGTACCGACTGGAGGAGCACGTACCTGAGGAGTACGGGCGGGAGCAGTGTGTACCTGAGGAGTACGGGCGGGAGGAGCGCGAACTAGCCGAGGATCCGCACCGGATCCCCGACGCGGATCGTGCCGGTGGACCGGGGGACCAGGTTCTGTCCGAAGACCAGCGAGCCGCCGATGCGACGGTGACGGGCCAGCGTGCGCAGGGGCTCCGCGCCGCGCGCGGCGGTGCTCTGGTCGGTCGTGGTCACGACGCACCGTCCGCACGGCTTGGCGACGCGGAAGTCCACCTCGCCGATGGCGATGTGCGACCAGCTGTCCTCGGCCCAGGGTGCCGTGCCCGCCACGACCACGTTCGGCCGGAAGCGGTTCATGGGCAGTGGGCCCTCCTGGGCGTGATCGCCTTCGGCCAGCAGGGAGTTGAGGGCGTCGAGGGAGGCGAGCGTGGTCACCAGTAGCGGAAAGCCGTCGGCGAGGCTCACCGTCTCACCGGGCAGGGCGAAGTCCGGATCGACCGGGCGGCGTGTGGCCGGGTCGTCCAGGTGGACCAGACGGACGTCCGCCCCCAGATACGCGGTGCACCAGGCGTGCGCGGCCTCCTCGGCGGGAACGGCCTCCACCTTGGTGCCGAAGACGGAGACCGTCACCGTGCCCGCAGGCTCGGGGACGGGCACGGTCAGCGGCGTCCTCCCGGCCGCGGACAGCCGAAGGCCGCCGCCGGCCATGGGCTCGGCGGCGGCCAGTGCCAGGCGCGGCTGCTCACGCTGTGTGACGACCTTTCCCCCGTCGTCGATCAGTGCCCAGCGCCGGTCCCCAGCCAGCCCCCAGGGCTCCACGGCGGCCTCCCGGAGCGCGATGCTCCGGAACGCCTTGATCGGATGGACGTGGATCGACTGCAGCGTGGCGTTCCCCATGCCGCCATCGTGCCAGGCGTCACCGACAGCCGGGGAGCTCCGTCAGTAGCCGCGGTAGGGCTGCTGGTTGTTGTACGGGTCCTGGTACGGGGCCGGAGCGGGCCGCGGAGCCGCGGGACGCATCGCCTCGTAGCCGTTGCCGTACGTCATCGGCCGCGGCGGCTGTGGCGCCTGCGGACCGGGGTAGCCGCGCGGCGCGGTGGCCTGCTGCGGGATGTAGGCCGTGGGAGCCTGCTGCAGCGGAGCGGGCTGCTGCGCCTGCGGGTACCCGTAGAGAGGAGCACTCTGAGAGGGGCCCGCAGGGAGCGCGGGCAGTGCCGACGGCAGCGCGGGCAGGTTGCTGACCGGCGTGTCGTAGGCCGCGGGGACCCGGATCGGGGCGATCTGCGGGGTGCCCCGCTCGGCCACGAGCGAGTCGTAGATCGGAGTGTCCGGGAAGGAGGCGGAGTAGTAGCCGCCGCCATAAGTGGAGCGGGGGGAGGTCATGGCACATAAGTTAAGCCCACGATGTGCTGGTTGGGGAGACCGATAAGAGGGTTGTTTTCCGTGTCGGCGGTGACGTGGGATCGCTAATCCGAGCGAACTTGGCAAAATGGGGCGGAGTTCGACGTTTGGATCCTGTAAAGGCCGAGTTCCTGGCAGGTTACCGGGTGTTGGACGGCGATCTTTCTGTGCGGCCGGTGGGAGTTCCCCGCCCTCGGGAATAGGTTGGCCGGGTAGGGATGCAATGGACGGCCGGGACGCGGACCGGTGAGACGTGAGGGGGCGGACATGTCAATGCCGAAAGGATCGAATGCGCCGGTGCCCACGACGGCACTGCGGGTCGAATTGGGGTGGCGTTCGGAGCCCGGGGTTCCGGACGTGGACGCCTCAGCGCTCCTCCTCGTGGCCGGAAAGGTGCGCTCCGACGGTGACTTCGTCTTCTACAACCAGCCGGGGCACTCCTCCGGTGCGGTGCGCCACGAGGGGAAACACACCACCGCGGGGAAGGTGACCGACACGCTTTTCGTGGACCTCGCGCGCGTGGAGGGCACCGTCGAGCGGGTGGTCCTCGCCGCCTCGGCGGACGGCGGGACGTTCGGCCGGGTCCCGGACCTCTACATCGCGGTGAGCGACGCCGCCCGGGGCGACGTCGTCGCCCGCTTCGACAGCGCGGGTGCCACGGTCGAGACGGCCTTCGTGCTCGGCGAGTTCTACCGCCGTCAGGGCGGCTGGAAGTTCCGCGCCGTCGGGCAGGGCTACAGCAGCGGGCTGGAGGGCCTGGCCACCGACTTCGGGATCACCGTGGACGAGCCGCAACGCGCGGCACCGCAGCCCGCCCCCGCCCCGCCGGCCGCACCTCCGGTGCCGTCGCGGGCACCCGTCACCCCACCGCCGTACCTGACCGCGAAGCCTCCGGCGCCCGCACCGCCGCCGGTCGCCCCGCCGGTCCCGCCGCCGTCCGCCGCGCCGGTACGGCTCGGCAAAGTCACGCTCACCAAGGCGGCCCCCTCGGTCTCGCTGGCCAAGCAGGGCGGCACCTCCGGCGCGCTGCGGGTCAACCTCAACTGGCAGACGCGCCGGCAGACGCGCGGATGGGGCGGCCGGTGGAGCACCGCGCACACCGACCTCGACCTCGACCTGTGCGCCCTGTACGAACTCACCGACGGCCGCAAAGGAGTCGTCCAGGCGCTCGGCAACGCCTTTGGATTGCTCGACCGGCCCCCGTACATCCATCTCGACGGCGACGACCGCACCGGTGGCACGACGAGCGGCGAGAACCTCACCGTCAACCTCGACCACACCCGGGACTTCCGGCGCATCCTCGTCTTCGTGACCATCTACGAAGGCGCCAATTCCTTCGCCGACCTGCACGCCACGGTCACCCTGCGCCCCCAGCACGGCGCACCCGTCGAGTTCTCGCTCGACGAGTGCACCGTGCCGTCGCCGGTGTGCGCGCTCGCCCTGATCACCAACACGGGCGGCGACCTCGTCGTGCGGCGCGAGGCGCAGTATCTGGTACCGCCGCGCGGAGTGAGCCCGCAGCGGACGGTCGACCGCGCCTACGGGTGGGGCATGAACTGGACACCCGGCCGGAAGTGACGGCCCCTCAGCCTTCGTCGGGGACGGCGTCCGGACGGGCGTACGTACGGCCCTTCCAGGCAGCGCCACGCCCCCGGTAGTGCTGAACCGCCGAATCGACCGTCATGAGCAGGTACAGGAAGGCGGTGAACGGCAGCAACGGGGCGAGCCACGGCGGCTGGCGGTAGTGGCGGAGCATCGGGAGGTACGTTCCCGTCATCACGAGCCACGCCGCCCCGCCGGCCGCCGTGGCCGCCGCGCTCCCGGCCGTCGCGCCCACCACGAGCGCCACCGGCGGTACGAGGTACACCAGCGCCAGCCCGGCGACCGTGCCGACGAGCAGCAGCGGGTTGTGCCGCAGCTGCGCGTACGCGCTGCGCGAGACCATCCGCCACAGGTCGTGCAGCCGCGGATACGGGCGCACGCTGTCCACCCGCTCGGCCAGTCCCAGCCAGATGTGCCCACCGCCGCCCTTCACGGCCCGCGCGAGCGCCACGTCGTCGATGACGGCGTGCCGGATGACGTCGGGGATCCGCGCCCGCTCCGCCGTCTCCGTGCGCAGCAGCACGCAGCCGCCCGCGGCCGCCGCGGTCCGCGCGCCCCGCTTCCCGATCCGGCGGAAGGGGTACAGCTGGGCGAAGAAGTACACGAAGGCGGGCACCACCAGCCGTTCCCACAGGCTCTCCACCCGCAGCCGGGCCATCTGCGACACGACGTCGAAGCCCCCGGTGCGCGCGGCCGCCACCAGGTGCCGCAGGCTGTCCGGTTCGTGTGCGATGTCCGCGTCCGTCAGGAGCAGGTACTCGGGGTCACGCGTGCGTGCCAGGCCGATGCCGTGGCGCACCGCCCACAGTTTGCCCGTCCAGCCCGCGGGCGGCTCGCCGGGCGAGGCCACGGTCAGTGGCAGCCCGCCGTGGCGGCCGGCCAGTTGGCGGGCCAGTTCCCCGGTGCCGTCCGAGCTGCCGTCGTCGACCAGGAAGACCTCCGCCCGCCCCGGGTACTCCTGCGCCAGCAGTGAGGGCAGGCTCGACGGCAGCACGGCGGCCTCGTCGCGGGCGGGTACGACCACGCACACCGACGGCCACACCTCCGGGTCCCGGCGCGGCGGCAGGCGGATGTCCGTCCGCCAGAAGAAGCCCTGGCACAGCAGCAGCCACAGCCAGGCGACGAACGACAGGACGGCGATCCACACGAGGGCACTCACCCGCGCAGTCTGCACCACCCGGCCGGAGCGCTGGGAGCCATCCTCTATGGTGGCCGCGTGAAGATCGCGCTCATGGACTCCGGAATCGGCCTCCTGGCGGCCACCGCCGCGGTGCGGCGGCTGCGGCCCGACGCGGATCTCGTCCTCTCCCTCGACCCCGACGGCATGCCCTGGGGGCCGCGTACCCCCGAGGACCTCACCGAGCGCGCCCTGGCCGTGGCCGAGGCCGCCGCCGCGTACCGGCCCGACGCCCTCGTCGTCGGCTGCAACACGGCGACCGTGCACGCCCTGCCCGCCCTGCGCGCCCGCCTGGAACCCGGCATCCCGGTGATCGGCACCGTCCCGGCGATCAAGCCGGCCGCGGCCGGCGGCGGTCCCGTGGCGATCTGGGCCACACCCGCCACCACCGGCAGCCCCTACCAGCGCGGACTCATCGAGGATTTCGCCGACGGCGTACCGGTCGCCGAGGTGCCGTGCTGGGGACTCGCCGAGGCCGTCGAGCACGCGGACGAGTCGGCCATCGACGCCGCCGTCGCCGCCGCCGCCGAACTGACCCCGCAGGACGTGACGACCGTCGTCCTGGGCTGTACCCACTACGAACTGGTCGCGGAGCGCATCCGCACCGCCCTGCGGCGCTCCGCCGCCGCGCCACTGGTCCTGCACGGCAGCGCCGGTGCGGTGGCCGCCCAGACGCTGCGCCGGATCGCCGAACCGCCCGCGCCCGAGGCCCCGGCCGCGGGCACCGTGACGGTCCTGCTGAGCGGCCGGGCGGGCGGACTGCCCGCAGCCGCGTTGCACTACGCCGAGGGCCGTCTCCTGGTGGCCGCGAGCGCCGCCCGCTGACCGACACGACCTGCGCACGGCACGGGCCCGATCCGGGCTGGGTCTCCCGCCACCCGGCGCAGTCACGCTGCGCAACACGTTACCCGCGCAGCGAAACCTTAGTAACCTCGTAGTCATGCAGGACCACTCGCACGACGAGGTCACCGCCGACTCCTTCCACACCGAGGTATGGACCGGCCGCGCAACCAACCGGGTCCAGTGGCTGCTCGCGCTCGTCGGCGCGGCCTGCATGGCCCTCGGTATCGAACTCGCCCTGGAATCCGCCTGGACCTCCGGCATCGTTCCGCTTGTCATGTCCGTAGTCGGCTGTATCGCGGCCGGGCTGCTGGTCCTCTTCGGCACCCTCGCGTTCGTGCACGTCGATCTGCGGCTGGACGGGAACTCCCTTGAGGTGCGCTGCGGCCACATCGGGCTGCCGCGCCGCCGCATCCCGCTCAGCCATGTCGCCGGCGCCGAGTTCGCGCCGCACGTCACACCGCGTCACTGGGGCGGCTGGGGTTATCGCTGGCGGCCCGAGAAGGGCACCGCGGTCGTGGTGCGCCGTGGCGAGGGCGTGGTGCTCCGGCTGTGGGACGGCCACACGTTCACGATCACCGTGGACAACGCGGAGTCCGCGGTCCGGGTGATCAAGGCCCGGCTGCGGACGATCACACCGGGCACCGCTCACTGAGACCGTCTCCGCCCGGCGAACCCGCGGGTCCGCCGACGTCTCCGCCTCCGGGTTCCGGGGCGTCCCCGGTCAGCGGATGGGCGGTGGCCAGCCCCGCCAGCAGCCCCGCGCCCGCCGGCACCGTGGTGAAGCTCAGCGCGTTGCCGACCGCCGCGACCACCGCCAGCGCGGTCAGGGCCGCACCCGCGGTCAGCGCGACCGGCGTGGTCCGGGACGTGCGCCACAACGCGTACAACACCCAGCAGAACACCGCCACCAGCAGGGCCGCGCCGACGAGTCCCTGCTCGGCCGCCTGCTGGAGCGGCGCCGAATGCGGCCTGGCGTCGGGCGGTGCCGTCGGCGACAGGACGGCACCGTGTTCGCCGAAGCGGCCCGGTCCGGTGCCGAGCACCGGGTTCCGGCGGGCGAGGCACAGGGCGTCCCGCCACAGCCGTACGCGGTCCGGGGTCAGCAGGGACTCCAACGGAGCGGCAGGACCGGTCGGCAGGACGTTGCCCGCGACGGCCCAGGTCACCCCGGTGACCAGCGCCGCCAGCAGACCCAGGCCCAGGACGCCCCGGCCGCGGTGCCGAGTCCGGCCGGCCGCGAGCGACCACAGCAGGACACCCGCGCTCAGCGCGCACCCGGCGGCCGACCCCACGGCGGCACCGGTCAGCACGATCACCGCGGCCGACAGCCGCAGGGCGATCCGCAGCCCCGGGACGGCCGTGGCCCAGGCGGCGCAGCACACGGCTCCGGTGGCCAGGGCCAGCAGCGCGGCCGTGGCCCCGGCATGACCGGGCGGGGCGTCGAACCGTAGACCCGAGGGCGGAGCCGGCACGGCCACCGCGAGACCCAGCCCGGCCAGCGCCGCGGCGCAGGGCGCGGCGACCGGCAGCAGCGCCCCCGCGATCCGGCCCGAGGCGTATCCGGCGGTCACGGCGAGCACCGCGAGCAGGACACCCTCGGGGCGGCCGTCGTGTGCCGCGGCGGCGATCAGGGACCACGCCGCGCAGGCCCCCAGCACCGTGATGCCCAGGACATCAGAAACGTTTCGTCTGTCGCTGTCCGCATCCGCATCGGATCCGGACGCGGATGTCAGCCCTGTCGTCCCCACCCGTAGCCCCCCGTACCCGGTCCCCCGACCAGTGGCCGACCCCGGGCGGCGGACCGGGACCGGCCGTGCCGCACGGGCTCCGGCACACCGTAACGGCTGCCGGCCGCCGTACGCACCGGGCGTGCGACAACAGGGCCGTGCGTAGGCACGGGGCGGTGTGGTGGCGGCGAGGCCCCGGGCCGCCGCACGAACGGGGCGGTGTGGTGGCGGCAAAGCCCCGGGCCGCCGCACGAACGGTGTGACGGCAAGGCGCCGCGGTCGCCCGGGGCGGTGCGGAGCAGGGCCGCGCGTACCCCTCTGCGTGCGTACCCCTCTGGACGGTGTGACGGACATGGTCGTGCGTACGCAGGGGGCGCCCGGCAAGGAAGACGGGCGCGGCGGTCCCACGGGCCGCGCTGTCGGCTTCAAAGTCACCCGCCGTACACTCCCCGGGTGACCGTCACCACAACTTCCGTGGACCGGCCGGACCGGCTCCGACCAGGGCAGGCGCGTACGCGCGGCGCCAGGTTGCTGCGTCTGGTCCCGGCCGCCGTCTCGGCGCTCTGCGGAGTGCTGCTCTACGTCAGCTTCCCTCCGCGCACGCTGTGGTGGTGGCTCGCCCTGCCCGCCTTCGCGGGCTTCGCGTGGGTGCTGCGCGGGCGCGGCTGGAAGGCGGCCCTCGGGCTCGGCTACCTCTTCGGCCTCGGTTTCCTGCTGCCACTGCTCGTGTGGACCGGCGTGGAGGTCGGCCCCGGGCCCTGGCTCGCCCTGGTCGTCGTCGAGGCGGTCTTCATCGCGCTGGTCGGGGTCGGGATCGCCGCGGTCTCGAAACTGCCCGGCGGGCCGGTGTGGGCGGCAGCCGTGTGGGTGGCGGGCGAGGCGGTACGCGCGCGCGTACCCTTCCACGGCTTCCCCTGGGGCAAGATCGCGTTCGGCCAGGCGGACGGTGTCTTCCTGCCGCTCGCCGCGGTCGGCGGCACGCCCGTGCTCGGCTTCGCCGTGGTCCTGTGCGGATTCGGCCTGTACGAGGCCGCACACCTCGTCGCCGAGGGACGGCGCACCCGCGCGGTCCGCAGGGCCGCGGCCGCGGCGGCCCTGCTGAGCGTGGCGGTCCCGGTGGTGGGAGCGCTGGCCGCCCGGTCGCTGGTGAGCGACAAGGCCGAGGACGGCACGGTGACCGTCGCCGTCATCCAGGGCAACGTGCCGCGCTCCGGACTGGAGTTCAACGCGCAGCGGCGGGCCGTGCTCGACTACCACGCGCGGGAGACCGAGAAACTGGCCGCCGACGTCAAGGCGGGCAAGGCCGCACGGCCCGACTTCGTGCTGTGGCCGGAGAACTCCTCCGACGTCGACCCCTTCGCCTACCCCGACGCGGCCGCCGTCATCGACAAGGCCGTCAAGGCGATCGGTGTGCCCATCTCCGTCGGCGCGGTCATCGAAAGGGACGGCAAGCTGCTCAACGAGCAGATCCTGTGGGACCCGGTCAAGGGCCCCACACAGACGTACGACAAGCGGCAGATCCAGCCGTTCGGCGAGTACCTCCCGCTGCGCTCGCTCCTCGGCGCGATCAACGACAACTGGACCTCGATGGTCCGCCAGGACTTCAGCCGGGGCAGCGAACCGGGTGTCTTCGACATCGACGGCACCAAGGTCGGCCTCGCGACCTGCTACGAGGCCGCCTTCGACTGGGCCGTGCGGGACACCGTGACCCACGGCGCGCAGATGATCTCCGTACCGAGCAACAACGCGACCTTCGACCGCAGCGAGATGACCTACCAGCAACTCGCCATGTCCCGGATCCGCGCCGTCGAGCACAGCCGGACCGTGACCGTGCCGGTGACCAGCGGCGTCAGCGCGATCATCATGCCGGACGGCAGGATCACCCAGAAGACCGGCATGTTCGTCCCCGGCTACCTGGTGCAGAAGATCCCGCTGCGCTCCTCCGAGACACCCGCCACCCGGCTGGGCATCCTGCCCGAGATGGCCCTCGTGCTGGTCGCCGCCGGCGGCCTCGGCTGGGCGATCGCGGCAGGTGTGCGGGCCCGGCGCACCCGAACGGCGTAGCGCCCCGCCCCGCGGTCCGCCCGTTCCTCGCGCGCGAGGAACACGACGGGCTCCATTAGGGTCGGGTCCATGGGTACTCCTGACTTCATCCGGACCATCCGGGCCTCGGCGGGCCACCAACTGCTGTGGCTGCCGGGTGTCAGCGCCGTCGTCCTGGACGACCGCGGCAGGATCCTGCTCGGCCGGCGCGCGGACAACCACAAGTGGGCGGTCCCCTCGGGCATCCCGGACCCCGGCGAGCAGCCGGCCGCCTGCGCCGTGCGGGAGGTGTACGAGGAGACGGCCGTCCGATGCGTCCCCGAGCGGGTCGTGATGGTGAAGTCCGGCGAGCCGGTCACCTTCGGCAACGGCGACATCTGCCAGTTCATGGACATCACCCTCCGCTGCCGGGCCGTCGGCGGCGAGGCACGGGTCAACGACGAGGAGTCCCTGGAGGTGGGCTGGTTCGAGGTGGACGCGATGCCGACCATGAACGAGCGGCAGCTCTTCCGGATCAAGCAGGCCCTGTCCGATGAGCCCACATGGTTCGTCCCCACGAGTTCTGACTGAAGTATGGGGCGGGACCATATGTAGCCCGGTCGAGGGGCTGCCTAGGGTCGGGGTATGACCTCGTACGACACCTCGCCCGGCCCCTCCGCCCCCTCCCTCGACCTCACCGGCCGCACCGCCCTCGTCACCGGTGCGGCGGGCGGCATCGGCGGCGCGTGTGCGCTGCGGCTGGCGGCGGCCGGGGCCGAGGTGAGGGCCGTCGACCGGGACGCGGCCGGGCTGGAGGCACTCGCGGGAGCCGCCGGTGAGCTGGCCGGATCGGTCGAACCGCAGGTCCTGGACCTCACCGATCTGGAAGCCGCCGAGCGCATCGCCGCCGGCACCGACATCCTGGTCAACAACGCCGGGCTCCAGTTGGTACGCCCCATCGAGGAGTTCCCGCCCGACGTCTTCCACACCGTGCTGACCGTGATGCTGGAGGCCCCGTTCCGGCTCATCCGAGGCGCCCTGCCGCACATGTACGGCCAGGGCTGGGGCCGCATCGTCAACATCTCCTCCGTCCACGGTCTGCGCGCATCCGCCTACAAGTCGGCCTACGTGTCCGCCAAACACGGTCTGGAGGGCCTGTCCAAGACGGCCGCCCTGGAGGGCGCAGCCCACGGTGTCACCTCGAACTGCGTGAACCCCGCGTACGTGCGCACCCCCCTGGTCGAGAAGCAACTCGCCGACCAGGCACGGGCCCACGGCGTCCCCGAGGAACGTGTGCTGTCCGAGGTGCTCCTCCAGGACAGCGCCGTCAAACGGCTCATCGAACCCGAGGAGGTCGCCGAGGCCGTCGCCTATCTGTGCGGCCCGCACACCGCCTTCGTCACCGGTACTTCGCTGGTGCTCGACGGGGGCTGGACCGCCCACTGACCGGCCGGGCGACCACGGGCCGGGAGGTTTTCCACAGGCCGGACGCGACCGGCGGACCGTGCGGGATCCTGTGACCATGTTCCGCCACCACCCGCACTCCGCCCCGCGTCCCGCCACCGCCGCCGGACCCCCGGCCGGTGCCGCCACGCGCCGCTCGCTGCTCGGCACGGAGGTCGTCGTCGCCGTGCGCCGATGGCGGTACGGGGCCGCTGTGAGAGCCGCGGGGTCACACCGCGCGGGTGTCCGCCGCCCGGCCTGTGGCCTGCTTTCCGTCCGCCGCGGTCTCGGGGTCGATCTCGGCGAGGTCCCGGTGCCGGGTCTCCTCGGCCAGGGCGACCGCGACCAGGGTCAGCACGGCTGCCGCGATCACGTACAACGCGATCGGTGTGGAGTCGCCGTACTCGGAGAGCAGCGCGGTGGCGATCAGCGGTGCGGGCGCACCGGCCGCGACCGAGGCGAACTGGGCACCGATCGAGGCGCCGGAATAGCGCATCCGGGTCGCGAACATCTCGGAGAAGAACGCGGCCTGCGGCGCGTACATCGCCCCGTGCAGCACCAGACCCACGGTGACGGCCAGGATCAGATCGCCGAACGAGGCCGTGTCGGCCAGGGAGAAGAAGGGGAACACCCACAGACCGGTCCCGGCCGCACCCAGCAGATAGACGGGTCGGCGCCCGATCCGGTCCGACAGCGCGCCCCAGGCCGGAATGACCGCGAAGTGCACGGCGGAGCCGATGAGCACGGCGTTCAGTGCCGTCTGCTTGGAGACGCCGGCCGAGGTCGTGGCGTAGACGAGGACGAAGGCGGTGATCACGTAGTAGCTGATGTTCTCCGCCATGCGTGCGCCCATCGCCACCAGGACGTCGCGCCAGTGGCGCCGCATAACGGCGACGAGCGGAAGTTTCTCGGGATCGGCGGCCTCGGTCGTCCTGCGGGCCTCGGCCCGCGCCAACGCCTCCCGGAACACGGGTGATTCATCGACGGACAGCCGAATCCACAGACCGACGGCGACCAGCACGCCCGAGAGCAGGAACGGGATCCGCCAGCCCCAGCCGGCGAACGAGGCGTCCGACAGCAGGGCGGTGAGCAGCGACAGCACACCCGTCGCCAGCAACTGCCCGGCCGGCGCTCCGGTCTGCGGCCACGAGGACCAGAACCCACGGCGCCGGGCGTCCCCGTGCTCGGACACCAGCAGTACGGCACCGCCCCATTCGCCGCCGAGGGCGAACCCCTGGACCAGTCGCAGCACGGTCAGCAGCACGGGCGCCGCGGTCCCGACGCTCGCGTGCGTGGGCAACAGACCGATGGCGAAGGTCGCCGCGCCCATCAGCAGCAGACTGAGCACCAACAGCCGCTTGCGGCCCAGCCGGTCCCCGTAGTGCCCGAACACCAGGGCGCCCAGCGGCCGCGCCGCGAACCCGACCGCGTACGTGAGGAAGGAGAGCAGGGTGCCGACGACGGGATCGGAGTCCGGAAAGAACAGCTTGTTGAAGACGAGCGCGGCGGCCGAACCGTACAGAAAGAAGTCGTACCACTCGATGGTGGTGCCGACGAGGCTGGCGGCGACGATGCGTTTGAGGTCGGTCGGTGCGGGCGGAGCGGTCGAGGGGGAGGACATCGGTACCACTTCCTGGCGTTCGACGGGGACGTCCGTGTGTCGCCACACCGTAGGAACGCGCAGGTCAGAGGCGTATGTGGTGGGACACCATAGTTCCTGGTGCGGAAGTGCGCGCGCCCACCATGGGCCGGCGCCCGGCCTCCTCGACGGCCCGGCGAGCCGCCGGAGCACGCCGCCGTCCGTCTGGGCGCGCAGATGCTGGAGCAGTGTCGAATGCGTAGGGGCGGGTGTCCGCGGCACCGGCCGCGGTGGCTGCCTGAAGCCGGTCGGCGCCGTCCGTGTCGTGGCCGCGCGGGCCGTCTTGGGGTCCGTCAGGTGTCCTTCCCGGCCTTCCGCTTGGGAGGGGTATGACCCGGATCACACCTCGTAGGAGCCGGATGAGGGCATGCGGGAGGCCCGGCGTTGGTTGCAAGTGGTGTCTCCGACAACGGATCGGAGGCAGCGAGCCGCCCTCGGCGTCGATGCAACGCCCCGTGACGACCCACTTCCGACATTCATATGTGGTTCCGCGTGCCTGCGGAGCCCAGGAGGTGTTCACGAGATGGCTGTCAGCCCTCGCTACGCGCTCAACACCGTCGCCGTCATCGCCGGCGGATTCCTCGCCGTGTCCTCTTTCGCCTTCTCCGCCCATGCCGCCGGCTGGATCGCCTTCGGGGTGTCCACGGGCGTCGCGGTCGCGGGCGCCACCGCCGCGGTCTTCGCCCGTCGCACCTCGGCCAAGGCCGGGCACGCCGTGCTCGCGGTGGTCGGTCTGTGGTCCCTGATCGCGGCCCTGGCCTTCCACGGCACCGCGCAGACCTGGCTCGTCTTCGCGGACGCCGTCGCCCTCGCCATCGCGGCCCTCGGTGACCTGACGGCCCATGAGCTGAGCACCGAACACGTCGTGCACGCCCTGGAGGTGCGCTCCGCCGACACCAGCGGCACCGCGGTCCACACCGACGGCATCGCCGCCTGACGCACCACCGCGGCGCGACAGGGGGACCTCCCACCCCAGGAGGTCCCCTTCCGGCTGCCCCGGTGCAGGCCCGGGGATCCTCCGGCGGGTTCGCCGGTCCTTGGAGAGCGTCCCCGGAGAGCGTCCGCGGCAGCTCCGTCGGCCCTTGAGAACACCTGGTGTGAAGTGCGCCGAACCATCGTCCCCATGCGGTCGGCGAATTTTTCACAAAGGTGGTATGCGTAGGCTTCATGGAGATTCGTGATCTCTCGCTCACCGCCCTGAGGGTCTTCCGGGCGGTCGCCGAGCAAGGCACCTTCACCGCGGCCGCCGTCTCGCTCGGGTACACGCAGTCAGCGGTCTCCCGGCAGGTCGCGGCGATCGAACGCGCCGCGGGGACGTCCGTACTGGAGCGGCGGCGGGACGGGGTGCGGCTGACCGCCGCGGGGCACCTCATCCTCCGTCGTGCCACGGCCGCGCTCGACGAGATCGACCGCATGGCCCGGGAGGTGTCCGGTCTCCCCGACCAGGGCGGCACCGTCCGGGTGGGCTGGCTGCCGAGCACCGGCGCGGTCCTGGTCCCCCGCGCGATCACCGTCCTGCGGGCCTCGCATCCGGCCATCACGGTGGTCACCCGCGAGGGAAGCACACCCGCTCTGGTCAGGGCCCTGCGCACCAGCAGCATCGACCTCGCGCTGATCAGCTCCGCGCCCCCGTTCCGGCCGCTGGACGGACAGTCGCCGCCCCTGGAGTGCCAGACCCTGACGGAGCGCAGCCTGTACCTGGCGCTGCCCGTCTCCCATCCGCTCTCCCGCCGTGACTACGTCGACATCGCCGACCTGCGCGGGCAGCAGTGGATCGCGGCACCCTCCGGGGAGGACCGGCTCATGGGCGTCTGGCCGGGCCTGGACGAGCGGCCCGCGATCGTCCACACCGCCCGGGACTGGCTGGCCAAGCTGCACCTGGTCGCCGCCGGATGCGGGCTGACCACGGTGTCCGCAGGGATCACCCGGGCGCTGCCCGAAGGGGTGTGCGTCCGGCCCGTACGCGGCGGACCGCAGGAACAGCGCAGGCTCCTCCTGGCCAGGCTGCCCGGCCCGATGCCGGAGGCCGCCGCCCGGGTCGGCGAGGCACTGAGAGCCGCGGCACTGGAGGCGGACCTCGATTCCTGACGTGGCTCCTTCCCGTGCCCGGGGCGGGCCACGGCGGCTCGCCCCTTCCGTCCGTCAGGTCCCGGACGGGCCGCGGGACACGGGCTCAGGCCGAGGAGCCGCGGGACACGGGCTCACGCCGAGGAACTGAGGACCGGTGTGCGCCCGCGCGGATCGGGCACCCTGAGGAGCGCGGTGACCTGGGACAGGTCGGAGACGAACAGGTGAGCCAGTTCGGCCGTGAAGCCGGTGCGTACCACCAGGCGCAGGACGGACACGTCCTGGCAGGGGGCGGGGAAGGTGTACGCGGGCAGGTGCCAGCCGCGTGCGCGCATCGCCTCGGACACGTCGAAGACCGTGAAGTCGGTGGTGCCGGGGGTGAGTCGGAAGGCGAAGGCAGGGAGGTCGGAGCCGTCCGTGACCAGTTCGTACGGCGGCAGTGCGCGGATCTGCGCGGCCAGCGAGCGGGCCGTCGTGCGGCTCTGATGCGCCAGGTTGCGCAGTCCCTCGAAGCCGTACCGCAGGAAGTTGTAGTACTGCGCGACGACATGGGCGCCGGGACGCGAGAAGTTGAGGGTGAACGTGGGGGACTTGCCGCCGAGGTAGTCCACCTCGAAGACGAGGTCGTCGGGGAGTGCTTGGGCGTCCCGCCACAGGGCCCAGCCGAGGCCGGGGAAGACATGGCCGTACTTGTGCCCGGAGGCGTTGACGGACGCGACGCGTTCGAGCTGGAAGTCCCACATCAGGCCGGGGTCGAGGAACGGCGCCACCAGTGCGCCGGAGGCCCCGTCGACATGGACGGGGATGTCGGTGCCGGTGGCCGCCTGGTAGCCGTCGAGGGCCAGGCAGATGTCCGCGACGGGCTCGTAGGACCCGTCGAACGTGGAACCCAGGACGGTCACCACGCCGATGGTGTTGTCGTCGCAGTACGCGGTCAGGGTGTCGGGTGTGAGGTGGTAGCGGCCCGGTTCCATCGGGACGTAACGCGGCTCCACCTCGAAGTAGTTGGCGAACTTCTTCCAGCACACCTGGACGTTCGCGCCCATCACGAGGTTCGGGCGGGTGACGTCCTTGCCCTGGGCGCGGCGGCGGGTCTGCCAGCGGCGCTTGAGCGCGAGACCGCCGAGCATGGCCGCCTCGCTGGAGCCGGTGGTGGAGCAGCCGCGCACCAGCTCCGGGCGCGGCGCGTGCCAGAGCCGGGCGAGCATCTGGACACAGCGCTCCTCCATGGCGGTGATCTGCGGGTACTCGGCACGGTCCGCGAGATTCTTCTCCGCGGTCTCGGCCATGAGTTGCCGCGCCTCGGGTTCCATCCATGTCGTGACGAAGGTGGCGAGGTTGAGCCGGGCGTTCCCGTCGAGCATCAGCTCGTCGCGCACGCGGCGGGACACCGCGTCCGGTGACGATTCCGCCGCGGGCAGTTCCTCGACCGGCACGAGCAGCGTGCCGACGGGCTGGGGAGCGGCGCAGGGGGAGACGAGGAGGGGGTCAAGGTCTGCTTCCGGCAAGAGGCCGGTATCCGGAATGGGCATGGGTGCCTGGTGGCCTTTCTGGTCCTGGTGCGGCCCGCGTACATTCCGGACGTTAGATCTCTTCGCGGCCCGGCATCCGCGCCGATTACACCGATCTAGTGAGCGATTTGCGGAGTGATGAACCGGATTTTCCTCTTGTGACAACCGGTCATGGGTTCACCGTGGCATTGCCGGTGCCCCGCGGGGTGTCGTGGACGGCCGTCCCTTCCCGCGGACCGGCCGCCGGCACACGGGGTGCCGGCGGCCGGTGTACGGGTGCGGATCCGGCACGGCCGAAAGCCGCCCCGGCGGGGGCTACTTGACGGTCACGGTGACGCTCGGGGAGTGCGTGGCGCCGGACGCCACGCGGTAGTGCTGGGTGCCCTTGGCGGTGGGACGGGTGCTGACGGAGTACGTGTCGCCCTGCTTGACCGTGCTGCGGCCGGGGACCGTGGCCCACTTCCCGTTCTTGTCCTGCTGCAACGTCACCTCGGCGCCGACCTTCAGACCGGTGGTACGGCCGGTGATCCGGACCTCCTCACCCGGCTTCACGCTGGCCGGACTGACCTCGGCCGTGAGCGAGGTGGGCTGGGCGGCTGTGGCCCGGATCAGGTCGGATCTCGGACTCGGCGTCGCGGCCTGGGCCGCGGTCGAGCCGGCGGAGACCAGCGCCACCGTCAGGGCGCCGGTGGCCATCGTCCGGAGGGTACGGCTGCGGTAGGTGAAGGTCATGGTGACTCCCGTTGGTCGACGGACGCCCCCCTGGGCCGGGCATGGGCCGATGGGGCCATGCCACGCCTCCATCAGAGTGAACCGGGCGGTCCGGCACGGCATCTCGGTCCGGGCGCGACGGGCGTCGCAGGAGACGCCTCGGGCGTGCGTCGCCGCAGGTGGGACGACTGTTGCCGATCCAGGGGCACTTATTTTCTTTTACCTTCGGTGCGCTGCCACAGACGACGTCCGGCAGCACCCCAAGGGCCCGGAAGGACCGGCGGCCGGGACGCGCTCCGCGACGGGCCGGGCCGGCGTTCCCCGCCGCGCGGAGTCGGTGGCCGGGCGGGTCCGCCGACGGGTGCCGCCGGCCGGTCCGCCGACGCGTTCCGCCGGGTCGCCGGGCGATCGGCCGACCGGTGCCGCGGGGCGGGTCACGCCGGCCCGTGGTCGCAGGTCGGGTCACGCCAGCCCGTGCCGTCGGGCGTACAGCGCCGCCGCGGTCCGGTCGCGCGAGCCCGTCTTGGCGAAGATGCGGTTGATGTGCGTCTTGACGGTGTTGCGGCTCAGAAACAGCCGGTCGGCGATCTCCGTGTTGTTCAGGCCGTGTGCGATCAGCGTGAGGATCTCGGACTCCCGGGGGGTCAGCCCGTCCGGCAGTTCCTTCGTCGCACCGCCCCCGGCGTCGTCCCGCGGCGGTTCACCGGTGCGGGCGGCGGCCAGCAGCGCCTCCTGCACCTGGGGGTGCAGCACGGACAGCCCCGCCACGGCGCTGTGCAGCGTGCTGACGATGTGCATGCGGTCGGAGTCCTTGGTCAGATAGCTGCGCGCACCCGCCCGCAGGGTGTCGAGGATCGACCGGTCGTCGGCGTACGTGGTGAGCACGACGATGGCGACCTCCGGATGCTCGGCCGTCAGCCGGCGCGTGGTCTCCACACCGTCGAGCACCGGCATGCGCAGATCCAGCAGGATCGCGTCGGGCCGCAGCCGCGCCACCAGCTCCAGGGCCTCCGCACCGTCGGCGGCGGAGCCGACCACGTCCACCTCCGGCAGCAGGTCCAGCATCAGCGACAGCCCCTCGCGCACGCTGGCCTGGTCGTCGGCCACGACGATCCGCAGCGGTGCGTGCTCCGGCCCGGTCATCGCGGCACCCGGGCGATCACGGCCCAGCCGGCGTCCCGCACCGGACCGGAGGTGAGGGTCCCGCCGAGCAGCAGCAGCCGCTCCCGCATGCCGGTGAGCCCGTAGCCGCCGTCCACGGTCGCGAATCCGGAGGCCGCGCCCGCGCCGAGCGGATTGGCGACACGCAGGACCACGTCGGCGTCCTCGTAGGTCAGGGTGAGGGTCGGGGGCTGGCGCGGGGCGTGCTTGGCCGCGTTGGTGAGGGACTCCTGCGCGGTACGGATCAGAGCGAGCGTCTGCTCGGGCGAAAGCGGCACGGGCGTACCGTCCACGCGCAGCGCCACCGGGGTGTGATGGCGCTGCTCATGGGCGGTGGCCAGCGCGGCCAGTTCTGCCTCCAGGGGCCTGCTGTCGGCCCGCAGCGCGTGCACCGCACGACGGGTCTCGGCCAGGCCCTCCGCGGCGAGCTGCTGGGCGACGGACAGGGCATGGTCCGCGCGGGCCGGGTCCGGACGGTCGGCGAGCAGGGCACGCGCCGTCTGGACCTGGATGCCCAGGGCACCGAGCGAATGCGCCAGCACGTCGTGGATCTCCCGGGCGATCCGGGCACGCTCGTCCAGAACGGCACTGCGCTGCTGCTCCGCCCGCAGTTCCTCGGCCTGCGTCAGCAGAGTCGCGTTCTGCTCGGCCCACACCCGGTAGGCGCGCCGGTTCAGGCCGACCAGCAGGCCCACCGCGAGCAGCAGCATCACCCCGATCGCCTTCTCGGGACCGGCGTCGCCGACCAGGGCACCGGTGGTCACGGCCAGGATGCCCGCCGTGAACACCGCCCACCCCGACAGCAGCCGCGGCTCGGTGCCCGCGTCCATCGTGGCGACCACGGCCAGGGCGCCCAGCGACGTCGACCCGTCCAGGACGCACGCCGCGCCGGAGACGACGGTGATCAGACCGAGCACGAGGGGCACCGCCCAGGCCGCGTGCGGACGCTGTTCGAGGAGCACCCACAACGCCATCAGCACCCCGCACAGGGCATAGGCGACGGCCGCGGAGATCAGGGCCCACTGCTCCGGCCTGCCCCGCAGGAAGACATCCAGCCCGACCAGTACGAAGGTCGCGACCCTCGCCAGCCAGGAGGCGGTGCGCAGCACAGCCTCACCTTAACGGGATCGGGTGGCCCGGTGACGGGTGCGGCGACGGCGCGGGCCTGGTACCTGGGGGTGAGGGCGGCCCGGGAAATCTGGTACCGCGGTCCACCCCCTGCTATAACGCCGCTCCGGTCTCCCGTGCGCCACGGTGGACTGCGTCTTCGCATCCGGCAACGACCGGATGGCCCGCGCAGCCGAAGGGAGCCGCAGCCATGGTCGACCTTCCGGATCTCGTCGACGGTGTCCCCGCCCTGACCATCGACGGCGGACCGGTACGCCCACCGTCCACCTTCGACGTCCTCGATCCGGCGACCGAGAAGTCCGTCGCACGGGCGCCGCTCGCCCGCGGGGAGGACCTCGACCGGGCCTTCGACGCCGCCCTGCGGGCCTTCCCGGTGTGGAGCCTGCGCGACGACGTCCGGCGGGTGGCGCTGCTCGCGGCGTCCGACGTCGTCGCCGACGCGGCGCTGCCGCTGGCCGACATCCTCACCGCGGAACAGGGCAAGCCGCTGCCGGACGCGGTGCGGGAGGTGCACGCCGCCGCTGCCTGGCTGCGCTACTACGCGGACCTGCCGCTGGACCGGGAGGTGGTGCACGACGACGGCCGGCGCTACGCGGAGGTGGCGCACCGGCCCATCGGCCCGGTCGCGGTGATCACGACCTGGAACTTCCCCCTCGTCCTGGCCGCCTCCCGGATCGCCCCGGCCCTGCGGGCGGGCAACACCGTGGTGCTCAAGCCGTCCCCGCACACCCCGCTCGCCTCGCTGGCCTTCGGCGCGCTGTTGCGCGACCGGCTGCCGGACGGCGTGCTCAATGTGCTGAGCGGCGGCGACCGGCTCGGTGCCGCCGTGAGCGTGCACCCGCTGGCCCGCAAGGTCTGCTTCACGGGGTCGGTGTCCGCAGGGAAGGAGGTGGCCGCCGGGGTGGCCCCCGATCTGAAACGGCTGTCCCTCGGCCTCGGCGGGAACGACGCGGCCCTCGTCCTCGACGACGCCGACCCCGCGACGACGGCGCCGAAGCTGTTCGCGGCGGCCTTCCGGAACAACGGGCAGACCTGTGTCGCCCCGAAACGCGTCTACGCGTCCCGTGCCGTCTTCCGTCCGCTGGTGCGGGCCCTCGCCGACCTCGCCGGCGGGACCGAGGTCGGTGACGGCAAGGACACGGGCACCGAGCTGGGGCCCGTCACCACCTGCGCCCAGTGGAAGCGGGTGAGCGGGCTCGTCGCGGACGCGCTGTCGCGGGGCGCCGTCGCGGTGTCGGGCGGGCGGCCGTCGGCCGGTCCCGGCTACTTCTTCCGACCCACCGTGCTCATGGGCGCCGAGGACGGCACCGCGGTCGTCGACGAGGAACAGTTCGGACCGGTGCTGCCCGTCATCGCCTTCGACGACCTGGACGACGCCGTCAACCGCGCCAACGCCACCCACTACGGCCTGGGCGCCTCGGTGTGGAGCAGTGACCCGGAGCGGGCGCTGGCCGTCGGGCGCCGGCTGGACAGCGGCACGTGCTGGGTCAACGACCACGGCACGATCGAACTCCACCTCCCGTTCCGCGGCAGCAAGTGGAGCGGCCTGGGAACCGGGGGCGGCCTGTGGGGCCTGCGGTCCTTCACGACCCCACAGCTCCTGTACCGGCCGAACTGAGGTCCCCGGGCCCGCACGCCGGGTCGGACGGGGGCCGCTGGTCCGGCGGGCCCGTCCGACCCGGCGTCAGGACGGGTCCGCCGGTCCGGTCACCGCGGGACGAGTTTCAGCGTGGTGCTCCGGGCGGCCACCATCGGGTCGACGTAGGAGCCGCCGTAGCGGCCGTACTTCGTGCGGTACGCCGTGTCGATGCGGTCGTTGACGGTGGAGTCGGCCTCCTCGACGAGGGTCACGTCCTTGTCGACGCCGCCGGAGCGGATGTGGCCCTCGTGGCTCGTGTGGGCGGTGCGCCACCACACGCCGTCGCCGCCGCGGTAGGAGCGGATGTAGAGATCGTCGCCGTCCCGGACGACCCAGATCGGCACCGGCGCGCGCAGGGTGCCGTCGCCGCGGGCCGGGGCCATCTGGAGTTCGTCGGCCGTGCCGATCCTGGTCAGTTCGTCGTTCGTCCATGTCGTCATCGGAGGGTCTCCCTCGGGAAGTCGGTCGGACGTGCGAGGCGGCGGGCCGTACTCACCAGCATGACCGGCGTCGCCCGTCGCGACGAGCCGGGGGCGGCCCGACGGCACGCCGAGGGGCATGCGCGCCAGGGCCGGACGGCGGTGGCTCAGCGGGTGTGCGGGAGCCGCAGGGCCGGGTGGTCCGCGGCGGGGGCGCGGCGGATGGCGATGAGGGCGGCGTCGTCGCCGAGCCGGCCACCGGTGTACGCGAGCAGATCGTGCTGGATGTGGTGGAGGAGGGCCTGCGGAGACTGCCCGGACCACTGGGTGACGCGTTCCGCCAGGGGGTAGAAGGCCCCGCCGCGGTCGCGGGCCTCGACGACGCCGTCGGTGTACAGCAGCAGCGTGTCCCCGACGGCGAACGGCAGCACCGCCACCGCCGCGTCACCCGGGTCGGTCAGACCGACCCCGAGCGGGGGCGAGGGGACCAGGTCGGGGAGGGTCGCCGGATGGCCGTCCTGCAACAGCAGCGGCGCCAGGTGGCCGCAGCTGGTCAACCGGGCGACCGGATCGTTGTCCGGGATCTCCAGCAGCAGGGCGGTGGCGAACCGCTCGCCCATCTCCTCCGTGGGTTCGAAGTCGGCCAGGTAGCGCGTGACGCTCTGTTCCAGCGAGGCGGCCAGCTCCGGCAGGGCCGAGTTGTGGTGCGCGGCCTCACGGAACGCGCCGAGCAGGAGTGCCGCCTCCCCGATGGCGGACAGACCTTTGCCCCGCACATCGCCGATGACCACCCGGGTGCCCTCCGTGCCGCGGGCCGCGGCGTACAGGTCGCCCCCGATCTCGGCCTCCTCTTCGGCGGCCATGTAGACGCAGGCGAGTTGCAGCGTGCCGAGCCGGTGCGGCAGCGGCCACAGCAGGACCCGCTGGGCCGCCTCGGCGACGGATCGGACCTGGGCCAGTTCGCGACTGCGCCGGTCGCGGATCGCGCAGAACACCACGATCAGGAGGGAGAGCACGATCAGGGCGAAGACCTGCACGATGGTGTTCCGCGTCCACAGGACGTTGGAACGCCAGCCGATGATCGCCTGGGCCGCCACCGCGATGCCCCCGATGGCCCCTGTCAGCAGCGGGCCCTCGAACCATGCGGTGACCGCCGGTGCGATGACCAGCAGGGGACCGAGCACGATGTCCACCGGCGACACGATGTCGGCCACCGTGATCATGACGATCAGCACCAGGGGAACGAGCAGCAGCAAGCGGCTCGGCCGCCAGGGTAGCCACGGCCGGGCGAAGAGTTGCTGCGAGGCGAACATGTCTCCCACAGTGCACCGCGCCGGAAGGGTTCGCGCACGGGCGCGAACGCTGGAGTCGGCGGCTGGGGCCCGGCCTGGCCCGGCCGGACGCCGTGCTTCGGGCGGCCCGACCGGGTCGCCACCGGCGTCACCCGCCGTACGACCTCGGCCGATCCGGAGCCCGTGTGCAGGCGGGCCCGGCGGCGGTCGAGGCCGGTGTGGGAGGTGGGCGTCTCCCCGTTCGTCGAGCGGGGTTACGCGCGCCTCCCGGTGCCCCTCACCGTACCGTCACGGCCGGCGTGGGGGAGAGGCCCGAGGTGCGCCCGCTGAACCTGACCTGTTCCCCGTGCCGCACGACGGTCGGAGTGGCCCGGACCGAGATCGCGGTGGCCCTGTGCCGG
The DNA here is from genome assembly GCF_042268025.1 of Streptomyces sp. NPDC056161. Lineage (NCBI taxonomy): Bacteria > Bacillati > Actinomycetota > Actinomycetes > Kitasatosporales > Streptomycetaceae > Streptomyces > Streptomyces sp. NPDC056161. Next base: position 89,906 of record NZ_JBHJUV010000024.1, on the reverse strand, counting down.
TGCGTGGCACCGTGCGGCACGGGGTGGCGCGAACCCGGCGCGGCGTTCGCGGCGCGGGCTCCCGCCGCACCGGCCGACAGCAGCGCGTGCGAGTGGACGCCGGTGCCCACCGCACGCCTGCCGCGGTTACGGAGAGAGGTGTTCATGGTGACTCCCATCAGCAAGCCGACGAGACGACGAACGGGGCCGTAGGCGCCCCTGTCTCGTGTGTCCAAGTTTGTCGGCTCTGTGGAGTAAGAAATCCTGATAAGTGTATGAATTTCCCCAAAGGGGGTTTATCTCTTTGTAAGGCCGCAGATGGGCGCCGAGCGCGCGGCCGATGTCTCTTGCCCATCTCTTGCCATTTTCTTTCCTTCCGGGGTGGGTGAGGGGCTCGGCCCAGGGACGTCATTGCCCCGGTCAGGTGCCGGTCGGTGCCGTCGGTGTGCACCGCGGCCGGGATCACTTCGGTCGGCGGGCTGCCGCCGTGGTCACCGGACCGTGCGCGTACCGGCCCACGGGCGGACGATGGACGCATGGCCGGGCGGACGTTCCGACGCCCGCCCGGCCAGGCCGCCCGATCCGTCCCGGTGGTGCGCCGGTCCCGGCCCGGCCGCACCCGCTCCTTCGACGAGCAGGAACCCCCATGACCTCGCACGAGACATCCCTCACCGGTGCGTCCGGCACGGAGGGCGAGCACGACGCCTTCCACCCCGACCTCACCCGTCCCGCCGGTCCCGTCCCGCCGTCGCGGGCCCGGGTGCACCACATCCGCGCCGATGCGCTCGACGACAGGACCGCGCAGACCGAGGGCATGCGACGCTTCGCCGCCGTCAGCGGCCGCACCGTCGGATCGGAGCGCGTCTGGATGGGCCAGACCCATGTCTCGCCTGGCATCGCCTCCTCCGACCACCACCACGGTCCCTCCGAGACCGCCATCCACATCCTGAGGGGCAACCCGGAATTCGTCTTCCTCGACGACTCCTCCGGCACACCCGAGGAGGTGCGGATCCGTACGGCACCCGGCGACTACGTCTTCGTACCGCCGTTCGTCCCGCACCGTGAGGAGAACCCCAGCACCGACACCGAGGCGGTCATCGTCATCGCCCGCAGCACCCAGGAGGCGATCGTCGTCAACCTGCCAGGGCTGTACGTGCTCGACAAGGAGGAGCAGGCGGAGTGACCGCGGACGCCGCGACGCCGCGGACGGGGCGTGCGGTTGCCGCGGGACGAGCCGCCGCACGCTCACCCGTCCCGGGTGAGGCCGCCTCACTCCCGCCCCGTGCACGCTGAGTGCGTCGAGCGACAAGGCAACACAACGGCAAGGCACTACGCGGGCGGCTGCCCGGGACGGAGGACGGCAATGACCGCGCAGACGTACCTCGCGTACGACTATCCGCTGCTGAGCGCGTTCTGGACGCTGCTCTGGTTCTTCCTGTGGATCCTGTGGTTCGTCGTGCTGTTCCGGGTCGTCATGGACGTCTTCCGCGACGACTCCCTCAGCGGCTGGGCCAAGACGGGCTGGACGATCTTCGTCATCGTGCTGCCCTTCCTCGGCGTCTTCGTCTATCTCGTCGCCCGCGGCGAGGGCATGGGACGCCGCGAGATGGCGCATGCACGCTCCCAGCAGGAGGCGTTCGACAGCTACGTCCGACGCACCGCCGGACCGGCGCAACCGAGCAGCGCCGACGAACTCGTCAAGCTGTCCGACCTGCGCACCCGCGGTGACATCTCGGACGACGAGTTCCGCCGGGCCAAGGAACTGGTGCTGTCCGGTCACGGCGCCGGGCCGGGGGCCGGACAGAGCACCGTGCCGCCCGGCGCCGCCGATCGCTGACCGGTCCGCCGCACACTCGCGTCGCCCCGGCCGCACATCCGCGTCGCCCTGGCCGCACATCCGCGTGCCGTGTCGACGCGGCATGCCGTACGGCGCGTGCGTACGCCGCACCGCGACGCCTGCTGCCGGAGTCCACGGAGGTGTCGGTGGGGCGATCGGCCCCCGGCGCGGGGCCGTTCGGCCCCTGCGGCGGGGGCGGTCCCGTGTCACGGTGGACACAGGCCCGGGAGATCCGCGGGATCGAGGCCGTTCCTCAAGGCCCCGACCCACGCGCCACCCGGCTCCCGTCGTGCTGGGGTGGCGGCGCGGGGCGTGGGTGGCGTGGCTCGCGGGCGGGGCGGGCGGGCCCGCGCGCGGGAACGGGTGACGGCACGGTCCGTGCCCCGCATTCCCCGGACGGCCGCGCGGGCCCCGCACCCCCACCCCGGACCGCCCCTCGCCTTCCCGCTCACGCGCCGGCCGCACCGCCGCCGAGCGAGCGGGGCCGCGGGCGGAAGAGTGGAGGTGCGGGTTCATGGCCGTCACCGTCGCCCTGGCGGGCGACACCATGCTGGGCCGGGACGTCGCCGAGGTCCTCGCCCACAGCACGCCCCGCCCCCTGTTCACTCCCGCGGTCCGCCACGCCGTCCGCGACGCCGACCTGTTCCTGCTCAACCTCGAATGCTGCGTGTCCGACAGGGGCTCCCCGGTCGGAGTGCCCGGGAAGACCTTCTTCTTCCGCGCCCCGCCCCGAGCCGTCGACGTCCTGGCGGGGCTCGGCGTCGACGTGGCGGTCCTCGCCAACAACCACGCCCTCGACTACGGCCCCGATGCGCTCCTCGACACCCGGGCCCGGCTGGCCCTGGCGGGCATCCGCAGCGTCGGGGCCGGGCCGACCGTCACCGAGGCCCGCGCCCCGCTCCGCCTGGCGGCCGGCGGCCTGCGCCTCGGCATCGTCGCCGTCACCGACCACCCCGCCGAGTTCGCCGCGGACCCCGACCGGCCCGGCGTGGCCTACGCCGACCTCTGGCACGAGGACGCGCCCCGGTGGCTCACCGACACGATCCGCGAACTGTCCCGGGAGACGGATCTGGTCCTGGTCAGCGCGCACTGGGGTCCGAACATGACCGCGCGCCCGGTGCCGCACGTCCTGCGTGCCGCGCCCGCCCTCACCGAGGCGGGGGCGGACCTCGTGATCGGGCACTCGGCGCACGTCTTCCACGGTTTCACCCGGCGCGTCCTGTTCGACCTGGGTGACTTCATCGACGACTACGCGGTCCACCCGGCGCTCCGCAACGACCTCGGGCTGCTGTGGCTGGTCACCCTCGACGAACACGGCCCGCTGCGGACCGAGGCGGTTCCGCTCGCCCTGGACCACTGCCACACCCGCCTCGCCGACCGGGCGGAGTACCGCTGGATCGCCGACCGGCTGATCCGCGCCTGTGCCGAACTGGGCACGGACGTCGTCGACGAGGGCGGCCGGCTCCGCGCGCTCTGGCGGCGCCCCGCGGCCCGCGCGAGTCGACCGGACCACCGCGGATCGGATCACCGCGGGACCCGACCATCACGTGGCCGCAGTACCGCGTGACCGGACCAGCGGGTGACCGCAATACCGTGGGACCGGACCGGACCGGACCGGACCGGACCGTCACGTCGCCGCGCCGCCTCGTGACCGCGCCGCCTCGTGACCGTGCCACCTCCTGCCCGGACCACCCGTATGCCATCCCCCGGGGCGCGCCTCCGCGGCGGGGCGCCGTGTGTCCCGCAGCGTGGAGGGGCGACGGTGCACTGGCGCGGTCGGGGAGCGGACCGCAGGAGAGGTGGGACGGATGGACACGGGTGTCTCGGGGCCGCGGATCGTGGTGGGCGTCGACGGTTCGTCGTCCGCGCGTGCGGCGGTGCGCTGGGCCGCACGGTACGCCGGTCTCGGCGGCGGCGGTGTGGACGCGGTGGCCGCCTGGGAACTGCCGGGGATCGAGGGCTGGTCGGCGCCCGCCGTCGACACCGACTTCGACGAGGAGGACGCCCGGCGACGGCTCGCCGAGGAGTTGCGGGAGGCGTTGGGCCCGGAGGCGGGTTCGGTCAGAGCGCTGCTGGTGCGCGGCCATCCCGTCGAGGTGTTGCTGCGGGCGGCCGAGGGCGCCGAGGCCCTGGTCGTCGGCAGCCACGGGCGGGGCGGCTTCGCCCGAGCCCTGCTCGGTTCCGTCAGCGGGCACGTCGCCCAGCACGCGAGTTGTCCCGTCGTGATCGTCCGCGCGGCGGCGCCCCGGCCGTGAGTGCCCGCGAGCGAGGGCCCGCGGTCACCGTCGCGGCTCCGGGGAACCCGGCGCCTCTTCGAGGATGCTGCGGGCCACCGGGCCCAACAGGTCGGACAGTCGCTGGAAGACGTCGAGGAGCAGATCGTCGGCGGTGACCACCCCCACCACCCGCCGTCCGTCCAGCACCGGCAGCCGGCGCACACCGGCGAGACGCATAGCCCGGTAGGCCACGTGCAGTTCGTCGGCGGCGTCGACCGTGACCGGCCGCGGGGACATCACCTCCGACGCCCGCGCCGACAGACTCATGCCGACGCCCAGCGCCCGCATCGCCAGGTCGCGATCGGTGACGATGCCGCACGGCCCGCCGTCCTCGACGACGACCACGGATCCCACGGCGTGGTCCGCCATCCGCCGGATCACCTCCGCGAGCAGGGCGTGCGGAGGGACGGTGACGGCCGGAGCGCTCATCACGTCGCGGACCTTCATGGATCGGTCTCCTCGCGATCCGTGCGGGCCTGGATCCTCGCGATCCGTGCGGGGCACGGACTGTCCCTGACACCAGTGTCGCGGTGGCGGCATCGGGCGAAAGGGACTTTGGGGCCCCTGGGCATGGGCTGTTCGGCCTCAGCGGGCCGACGGGGCACGCGGTGGACTGGGAAGTGTCAGCAGCGGCAACCAGGGCCGAGGAGGCACGGCGATGACGACACTGACACGTAGGCAGAGGTTCCCCTTCCCGGAGATTCCCGAGTGGTTCGAGTCCTTCCCCGCGCGGTTCGCGATGCCGACCATGGGCGACCTGTACACGGTCCGCATCGAGGACTTCATGGAGGAGGGCCGGTACGTGCTGCGGGCGGAGCTGCCCGGGATGGCCCCCGAGGACATCGACGTCGAGATCGGCGACGGGATGCTGACCGTCAGGGCCGAGCGCACCGAACGGGACGTGGAGAAGAACCGCAGCGAGATCCGCTACGGCTCGATGAGCCGGAGCGTCCCGCTGCCGCCCGGGGCCGACGAGGACGATGTCAGGGCCGACTACACCGACGGCATTCTCACCGTCAGCGTGGGCCTGGGCAGCGAGAAGCCCGAGGCCAAGCACGTCGAGATCCAGCACGGCACCTGAGCCCTCGCCCGGACCGGCGACTGAGCCCCGCCGGACCCGCGCCCGAGCCCCGCCCGGATCCGCGCCGTACCCGCGCCTCAGCGGCCGGGACGGCCCCGGGCCGGGCTCTGCGCATACCCGACCCCCTCCGCTGCCCGACCCTGTCCCGGCCGCCTGCGGCCGACCTCCGTCCCCGTCCCTCTCGGCCGTCACCCGTCCCGGCCGCTCTCGCCCCGCTCCGACTGCTCCAGCTGGGAGGCGAGGACCGCCGCCTGCACCCGGCGCTGCACGCCCAGCTTGGCCAGCAGCCGCGAGATGTGGTTCTTGACGGTCTTCTCCGACAGGTACAGCCGTCGGCCGATCTCCCGGTTGGTCAGCCCGTCCCCGATCAGGGCGAGGATGTCCCGCTCGCGGGGCGACAGGTTCGCCAGCTCCGACGGCACGGCGGGAGTCTGCGCGGGATCGGCACGCAGGGAGCGCATCAGCCGGGCCGTCGTCGCCGGGTCCAGCATCGACTGCCCGGACGCGACCGTCCGCACCGCCGAGACCAGGTCGGAGCCCTTGATCTGCTTGAGGACATAGCCCGCGGCACCGGCCATGATGGCGTCGAGCAGCGCGTCCTCGTCGTCGAACGACGTCAGCATCAGACAGGCCAGGCCCGGCATGCGGTCGCGCAGTTCCCGGCAGACCGTGATGCCGTCGCCGTCCGGCAGGCGCACGTCGAGCACCGCGACGTCCGGGCGGAGCGCCGGACCCCGGACGATCGCGTGCTGCGCCGTGTCCGCGTCGCCCACCACGGTGATGTCGGGTTCGGAGTCGAGCAGATCGATCAGCCCGCGCCGCACGACCTCGTGGTCGTCCAGCAGGAACACCCGGATGGGATCCTGCTCCGTGAATGTGCGTGTCGCGTTCATGCGCCCCTCGTTCCAGGGCGGCGATCGGTCCGCCGGCCGCCCACGACAACGATCATTGCCCGCCCGTCCCGCGGACACCAGGGCCGACCGGCCCAGGCACCCGCCCCACTCGTCCGGCCGCACGGACCGGTTCCCGGGCGCACCGCCGAGGGGGCACGGGCACGGGCCCGGTCGCCGGACGCGCGTGGCCGACACGGGTGGTTCAGAGGTCCGCCGTGTGGTCGGGGACGTAGGTCTGCAGATCGCGCGGCGGGCGCTGGTAGCCGGTCGACGGCGGCCGGGGCGGCAGTTCCAGTACCGGCGGGGGCACCTCGTGGTACGGCACCGAGCCCAGCAGATGGGCGATCATGTTCAGCCGCGCCCGGCGCTTGTCGTCGCTCTCGACGACGTACCAGGGCGCCTCGGAGATGTCCGTGTGCACCAGCATCTCGTCCTTCGCCCGGGAGTACGCCTCCCAGCGGGCGATCGACTCCAGATCCATCGGCGACAGCTTCCACCGCCGCACCGGATCGTCCAGCCGCCGCCGGAACCGCTCCTCCTGCACCGCGTCGCTCACCGAGAACCAGTACTTGCGCAGCAGGATCCGGTCCTCCACCAGCATCCGCTCGAAGATCGGGCACTGCCGCAGGAACAGCTGGTACTCCTCCTTGGTGCAAAAACCCATCACGCGCTCCACCCCGGCCCGGTTGTACCAGGACCGGTCGAACAGCACGATCTCCCCGGCGGCGGGCAGATGCTCCACGTACCGCTGGAAGTACCACTGGGTCCGCTCGCGCTCGGTCGGCTTGGGCAGCGCCGCGATCCGCGCCACCCGCGGATTCAGGTGCTCCGTGACCCGCTTGATGGTGCTCCCCTTGCCCGCCGCGTCCCGCCCCTCGAAGATGACGACAAGGCGGGCGCCCTCCGTCCGCACCCATTCCTGGAGCTTGACCAACTCCGTCTGCAGGCGCAGCAGTTCCTTCTCGTACACCTTGCGCGGCAGCGTTTCCGCCTGCTTGCCGGCCATGCCGCCTCCACCGCCCGATGACCTACGAACCGCTCGATGACCTGCGTCGATGACTTCCGGAGCACTCATGCCGCCTGCCGAACACCAGGACGCCACCGTACTTTCCGACGAGGAACTGCGCACCCTGGACGCGCACTGGCGGGCCGCCAACTACCTCGCGGCCGGGCAGATCTACCTGCTCGCGAACCCGCTGCTGACCGAGCCGTTGCGCCCGGAGCACATCAAACCGCGGCTGCTCGGCCATTGGGGCACCACGCCCGGCCTCAACCTGGTGTACACCCACCTCAACCGGGTGATCGCGGCGCGCGGTCTGGACGCGCTGTGCGTATGGGGTCCCGGGCACGGCGGGCCGGCCGTCCTCGCGAACTCCTGGCTGGAGGGCAGCTACAGCGAGACCTATCCGGACGTGACACGGGACGCGGCCGGGATGGCGCGGCTGTTCCGGCAGTTCTCCTTCCCCGGCGGTGTGCCGAGCCATGTGGCGCCGGAGACACCCGGCTCCATCCACGAGGGCGGCGAACTGGGCTACTCGCTGGCCCACGCCTACGGGGCCGCCTTCGACCACCCCGGTCTGCTGGTCGCCTGCGTGATCGGCGACGGCGAGGCGGAGACCGGCCCGCTGGCCGCCTCCTGGCACTCCGACAAGTTCCTCGACCCGGTGCACGACGGCGCCGTCCTGCCGATCCTCCACCTCAACGGCTACAAGATCGCCAACCCGACGGTGCTCGCCCGGCTGCCGGAGCCCGAACTGGACGCGCTGCTGCGCGGGTACGGACACGAGCCGATCCAGGTGTCCGGCGACGACCCGGCGCAGGTGCACCGCGACCTGGCCGCCGCCTTCGACCGGGCCCTGGACCGCATCGCGCGGGCGCAGCGTGCCGCCCGCGAGGAGGGCAGCACCCAACGCGTGCACTGGCCGCTGATCGTGCTGCGCACCCCGAAGGGCTGGACCGGCCCCGCCGAGGTCGACGGCGTACCGGTCGAGGGCACCTGGCGCGCCCACCAGGTCCCGCTGCCCGGCGTCCGCGAGAACCCCGGGCACCTGCGGCAACTGGAGGGGTGGCTGCGCTCGTACCGCCCGGACGAACTGTTCGACCAAGACGGCCGGCCCGTCGCCGACGTCCTCGCGCACGTCCCGGCCGGAGCGGCGCGGCTCGGCGCCACTCCGTACGCCAACGGCGGCCTCCTCGTCCGCGACCTGCCGATCCGCTCCCTGGACGACTTCGCCGTACCGGTGGACAAGCCGGGCACCAGCCTGCACGAACCGACCCGGATCCTCGGCACCCTCCTCGAACAGGTCATGGCCGACACCCAGGACCGCCGCGACTTCCGGCTGGTCGGTCCGGACGAGACGGCCTCCAACCGGCTCCAGGCCGTCTTCGAGGCCAGCGGAAAGGCATGGCAGGAGAAGACCCTGCCGGTGGACGAGTACCTGGACCGGCACGGCCGGGTGGTGGAGGTCCTCTCCGAGCACCTGTGCCAGGGCTGGCTGGAGGGCTACCTGCTCACCGGCCGACACGGGCTGTTCTCCTGCTACGAGGCGTTCGTGCACATCGTCGACTCGATGGTCAACCAGCACATCAAGTGGCTGAAGACGTCCCGCGAACTGCCGTGGCGGGCGCCGATCGCCTCCCTCAACTACCTGCTGACCTCACACGTGTGGCGGCAGGACCACAACGGCTTCTCCCACCAGGACCCCGGCTTCGTCGACCACGTCCTCAACAAGAGCCCCGAGGTCGTGCGCGTCTACCTGCCGCCGGACGCCAACACGCTGCTGTCGGTCGCGGACCACGCCCTGCGCAGCCGGGACCACGTCAACGTCATCGTGGCCGGCAAGCAGCCCTGCTTCGACTGGCTGTCCATGGACCAGGCCCGGGTGCACTGCGCGCGTGGCGCCGGCATCTGGGAGTGGGCGGGCACCGAGGAGGGCGGCGAACCCGACGTGGTGCTGGCCTGCGCGGGCGACGTGCCCACCCAGGAGGTGCTGGCCGCGGCGCAGTTGCTGCGCCGGCACCTGCCGCAGCTCGCCGTGCGCGTCGTCAACGTCGTCGACATGACCCGGCTGCTGCCCCACGACGCACACCCGCACGGGATGACCGACTTCGAGTACGACGGCCTGTTCACCACCGACAAGCCGGTCATCTTCGCCTACCACGGCTACCCGTGGCTGGTCCACCGGCTCACCTACCGCCGGGACGGTCACGATCACCTGCATGTGCGCGGCTACAAGGAGTCCGGTACCACGACCACCCCGTTCGACATGGTGGTCCGCAACGACCTCGACCGTTTCCGGCTGGTGATGGACGTCATCGACCGCGTTCCCGGGCTCGCCGTGCGTGCGGCGGGCGTGCGCCAGACGATGGCGGACGCCCGCGCCCGTCACCACACCTGGATCCGCGCGCACGGCTTGGACCTGCCCGAGGTCGCGGAGTGGAGCTGGACCGCCTGACCGCGGCAGGGGCCCGGGGATCCGGTCGGCGCGCCGACGCGCGTGACGGGGGTGCCGCTCAGTGCGGTTGCCGCGGCTGCCGTGGTGCCGCGGTCGGCCACGTCAGCGCGCGGGTGATGTCGGCGAGGGTGACGATGCCGACGAGCCGGTCGCCGTCCAGCACCAGGGCCCGGCGCAGGCCGCCCCCCTGCAATCGGGGCAGCAGGTCCACCACCGGCTCGTCGGGGCCGACCGTCACGACGTCCGGCAGCCGGCGCATCACGTCACCGACCGTCGTCCGCGTCCGGGCCCGCGCCGGAGTCCGCTCGGCCATGCCCATGGTGAACAGCCCGGCCAGCGAGCCGTCCGGCGCCACGACGGGGAAGGCGGAGTGCCGGTAGGGGCCGAACGGCCCCTCGGCGAGGAAGCCCGCGACGGTCGTCCAGGACGGCACCGTGATCGGGTCCCGGGTCATGACCCTTCCGACCGGGACGCCCTCCAGCGCGCCCTGCATCTCGGCCTGGCGGACCTCCGCGGTCGCCGCCGCGATCAGGAACCAGCCGATCAGGGCCGACCACAGCCCGGAGAGGTTCCCGGCGAACAGCACGGCGGCGAAACCGGCCGCCACCAGGAACCAGCCGAGGGCCCGCCCCGCGGCCGAGGCTCCCCGGGTGGCCCGCAGCCGGTCACCGGTGCGGTGCCACAGGAGCGCCCGCAGCAGCCGGCCGCCGTCCAGCGGGGCGGCGGGCAGCGCGTTGAAGAGGGCCAGCACGATGTTGATCGCGGCCAGCCACGCCACCGCCTCGACGATCAGCCCCGGCACGCGCAGCGCCGCGAACCACGCCGCCAGTCCGGCGAACACACCGCCGGCCAGCGCGCTGGTCAGCGGGCCCACGCCGGCGATGCGCAACTCCGCGGCCGGGCTCGGCGCCTCGCCGTGCAGCCGGGCGGCGCCGCCCAGCATCCACAGCGTGATCCCCTCCACCTGCACGCCGTTGCGCCGCGCGACCATCGCGTGGGCGAGTTCGTGCACCAGCAGCGAGGCGAGGAAGACCACCGCGGTCAGCAGGGCGAGCGCCCAGTAGGCGGCGGCGGAGTAGCCGGGATGGGCCGCGGGGAAGCGGCCCCGGGCGAGCGCGAGCGTCACCAGTACGACGATGACCAGCACGCTCCAGTTCAGCCCGACGCGTACGCCGGCGATCCGGCCGAGGGACAGCGTCTCTTTCACGAATCTCTCGCCTCGCCCTCCGGCTAGCGGAGTCGGCGGCCGCCGTCCGGCGACAGCGGCCCGGCGGCCTCGTGCACACCGCGGGACGCTCCCGCGGTACCTCCATTGTCCGGCGCCGTGCGGCAAGCGGACAGGGCCGGTCGGCTCCAGCCGGGTCCGTGCCCGATGGATCAGGGCGAAGGCGGTGGCGGGCCGCCCGCTTCCGCAACGCCCGTTTCCGGGTGGGTCAGGTGCGCGGTGAACCAGTCGCGGGCCAGGACGGCGGCCGCGGCCAGGGTGCCCGGCTCGGCGAAGAGATGACCCGCGCCCGGCACGACGGCCAGCCGGTGCTCACACCGCAGCCAGTCCGCGGCCAGCCGGTTGAGGCTCAGCACCCGGCAGTCATGGCCGCCGACGATCAGCAGTGTCGGCGCCCGGACCCGGGACAGCGCGGCGGGGGAGGCGAGGTCGGGACGGCCGCCGCGGGAGACGACGGCGCCGATCTCCGGGTCGTCCGCGGCGGCCTCCAGCGCCGCACCCGCACCGGTGCTCGCGCCGAAGTACCCCACGGGCAGCCCGGTCTCCCGGCGCAGCCAGGCGGACGCGGCCCGCAGCCGGCCCGCCAGCAGGATGATGTCGAACACGTTGTGCCGGTCGTGCTCCTCGTCCTCGGTGAGCAGGTCGAGCAGCAGCGTGCCCAGACCGGCGCGGTTGAGGACGGCGGCGACATGCCGGTTGCGCGGGCTGTGCCGACCGCTCCCGCTGCCGTGCGCGAACGCCACCACGGCCGGCGCCCGGTCCGGGAGTTCGAACCGGGCGGCCAGCCGCACCGGCCCCGCCGGTACCTCGACCTCCCGGTTGGACGGGCGCGGGCGGGCCGCCGGAGGGTGCCCCGCGGCCCGCCCGAGCAGCGCGGCGACCTCGTCGTCGGTGGTCTGCGTGAAGTCGTGGTACCAGGCGCCGACCGCGCCGAGGTGGCGCGGCGTCTGAAGGCACACCACCTGGTCGGCCACGGTCCGCAGCCGGCTGAGCGTCCCCTGCGGTCCGACCGGGACGGCGAGCACGATCCGGGCCGCGCCCGCCTGCCGCACGACCCGGCAGGCGGCCTCCGCGGTGGCGCCGGTCGCCACCCCGTCGTCCACGATCACCGCGGTCCGTCCGGCCGGCGGTTCGGGGGCACGGCCGACCCGGTAGCGGCGCACCCGGCGTTCGAGTTCCGCCCGCTCCGCCTCCTCGACGGCCGCCAGCTCGTCCGTTTCGAGACCGGTGTCCGCGACCACGTCGTCGTTGAGCACCCGCACGTCCCGCTCGCCGATCGCCCCGAACGCAAGCTCGGGCTGCCACGGAACCCCGAGCTTGCGCACCACCAGTACGTCCAGCGGAGCGTCCAGCGCCCGTGCCACCTCGTACGCCACCGGGACCCCGCCGCGCGGCAGCCCGAGCACGATCACGTCCGGGCCGCGCAGCCGCTCCAGCCGCCGGGCGAGGCGGCGCCCGGCCTCCGTACGGTCCTCGAACGGCATGCGGCACCTCCTCGCGCGCGGCCCACTCTTCCCGTCGCCGGGGCCACCGGCTGTCCTCGACCGAGACCCGCTCCTCGTCCGGGAAGTCCGGCCTTCGCGGGGCCTTCGTCCCTCACGGCGTGTCCGGACCGGGTCCCTCCGGCGCGGCCGTGGCGGTCGCGCCGGGCGGAGCCCCGCCGCCCGCCGTGCTCAGCCCGTCGACGCGGCGCGCGGGCCCGGGGGCGCCCCGCCGCCGAGGCAGCCCGGAAGCCGCGGGTGCACCTCGAAGGCGTCCGTCAGGCCCGTGACCCGCAGCAGCCGCCGGAACTCGGCGCTGTCGGTGACCAGCCGCAGCCGGCCGTCCCGGTCCTGCACCCGGTTGCGGGCGCGGCAGAGCACCCCCAGCCCGGCGCAGTCGATGAAATCGACCGTCCGCAGATCGAGCACCAGGTCGGGCCGGGGACCGGCGGTCAGCGCGTCCAGCCGGGCCGACAGCGGAGCGGCGGCCAGAAGGTCGATCTCACCGCGGAGCGTGACCACGGTGGCCCCGCCGACGATGCGTGCCGAGTGCAGCGGGCCGGAACCGGTCCGGTTGTCGGTCATGCCCCGAGACAAGCGTGTGGAACCGGTCACACGGAAGGGCCGGTCGGTACCCGTTGCGGGGCCCGCAGGGACTTTCGGCCCCCGTGCGGCCCCGCGGACGGACGGGCCCCGTCGGCCGGGCACCGGGGCCGACCGGCCCAAGCGTGGCACCCGGCCGCCGGACAAGCTGGAGCTGAGCGGCGATCCGGGCCCCGGCGCGGCGCGCTGCCCGCACCGGCCGTCGGCACCGAGCCGGATCCGGATGCGCCACGGTGTTCCCCTGAACGTGAGGAGCGACATGAAAGGCTTCGTCTTCCACGGCATCGGACAGTCCGCCTGGGAGGATGTCCCGGACCCCGCCCTCAAGGAGCCCACCGACGCGATCGTGCGGGTCGACGCCGTCACCATCTGCGGGACGGATCTGCACATCCTCAAGGGCGACGTGCCGGAAGTGCGCCCCGGCACGGTGCTGGGGCACGAGGCCGTCGGCGAGATCGTCGAGACCGGCGGCGACGTGTGGAGTGTCAGGCCGGGCGAGCGGGTGCTGCTCTCCTGCATCAGCGCCTGCGGGCGCTGCCGCTACTGCCGGCACGGCTCCTACGGCCAGTGCCGGGGCGGCGGAGGCTGGATCCTCGGCCACCTGATCGACGGCACCCAGGCCGAGTACGTCCGCGTCCCCTACGCGGACCTGTCCGTGCACCCGCTGCCCGGCACGCTGCCGAGCAGCGAAGCCGTGCTGTTCGCCGACGTCTTCCCGACCGCCTACGAGGTGGGCGTGCTCAACGGCCGGGTGCGTCCCGGGGACACCGTCGCCGTCGTCGGTGCCGGGCCCGTCGGTCTCGCGGCCATCGCCGCGGCGCGCCTGTTCGCGCCCGAGCGGATCATCGCCGTGGATCTGGCCCCGGACCGGCTGGAGGCGGCCAGGCGGATCGGTGCCGACGCCGTGGCGGACGCCCGTGAGGCGCCCCGGCAACTCGTCGACGATCTGACCGACGGGCTCGGCGCGGACGTGGCCGTCGAGGCGGTCGGCGTGGCCGAGAGCTTCGAGCTGTGCACCCGCATGGTGCGCCCCGGCGGGCACGTGGCCAACGTCGGTGTGCACGGCGGGCCCGCGACCCTGCACCTCGAAGACCTGTGGAACCGGAACCTGACGATCACCACCGGCCTGGTGGACACCCGCTCGACCCCCACCCTGTTGCCCATGGCGGCCGCGGGCCGGCTGCCGACCGGACACCTGGTCACCCACACCTTCCCGCTGTCGCACATGGCGGAGGCGTACGACGTCTTCGCACGGGCCGCCGAGACCGGCGCGCTCAAGGTCGTGCTCGGTGTGGAACAGCACGAAGTGGCCGTTCGGGCGGCCTGACGAGAGGACGTGACGGCCATGGCGGAGCAGTCCCGGACGAACGTGGTGGAGGGCGCGCCCCTGGGCGACCTGGGCCGCAGGCTGGCCACCCGGCGCACCCAGCTCGGCCTGTCGCGGCGGGAGACGGCCGCGCGCGCCGGCATGGCGCCCAGCTACCTCCGCTACCTGGAGGAGCATCCAGGCGCCGCTCCGGGCACCGGCCCCCTCACCCGGCTGGCCGAGGTCCTCAAGACCACGGTGAACGACCTCACGGGCGGCACGGTCACCCTGCCGCCGGGCCCCGGACGTGCGGCGCGCGCCCCCGAGTTCACGGAGCTGAGCCCGCAGGAGTGCCGTTCCCTGCTCTCGTCGCACGGCGTGGGCAGGCTCGGCGTGCCCACGGCCTCCGGACCGGTGATCGTGCCCGTGAACTACAGCGTCATCGACGACGCGATCGTCTTCCGGACCGCGCAGGGCGCCACGCCGTCGCTGGCGGCAGGCTGCCAGGTCGCCTTCGAGGTCGACCACATCGACGACGCGTTCAGCCAGGGCTGGAGCGTGCTGGTGCGCGGGCACGCCCGGACGGTCTCCGACCCGGACGAGGAACGCCGGCTCGCGTCGAGGGCGTACAGCACGCCCTGGGCGGGCGGAAAACGCGCCATGTGGGTGTGCATCGACCCGTACACGCTCACCGGCCGCCGGATCACGGTCTGAGCCGGACCGGCCGTGCCCGGTGACACGGGCCCGTACCGAGGCGAGAGGACGGGACGACAGATGTACGCCAATGACGGATTCCGCGAACTGAACCGGCAGGAGTGCCTGCAACTGCTGGCGAAGGTGCCCGTCGGCCGCATCGTCCACACGCACCACGCCCTGCCGGCGGTGCTTCCCGTGAACTTCTCCCTGGACGGCGACGGCACGGTGCTGCTGCGCACCTCCGCGTCGTCGGAGCTGGTGCGGGCGATCCACGGGTCGGTGGTCGCCTTCGAGGCCGACCAGGTCGACGCGGACACCCAGTCCGGGTGGAGCGTGGTGGTCACCGGCGCGGCCACCGTGGTCACCGACTCGGCCGAACACGAACGGCTGGTCCGCACCGGCCCGCGCTCCTGGGTGCCCGCGCCGCACGAGGTCTTCGTCCGCATCGCGCCGGAACTGGTCACCGGACGGGAACTGGTCGGCGGCCGTACGCTCTACGGCCTGGACCTGGCCCCCTGAGCACCGTCACCCGCGTCCGGCGCGGACGACCCGCTCGCCTCCGGCGCGGACGGCGACGGCGGACTCCCGTTCGTGGTGAGGCGGATTCCGGTGACCAGGTCGGGGCGGATACGGACCACGTGGTCCATCGTGCGCGCGACCCAGGGGTGCGGCAGCCGCCGGTAGCGGGCCAGCTCGTCCGGGTCGGTGACCAGCCGGGCGTAGCCGGTGACCACCACGCTCCAGCCCAGGTGGGTGTCCGGATCGATGGCGTCGGCCTCGTAGGCGACGACCACGCCCGCGCCGTCGGCCCGCCGGGCGTACGAGGTCAGTTCCGCGCCCTCGTGGGTGCGGAAGACGATGTCGCAGCCGTCGAGGACGTGGTTGACCGGGCGGACGGTGGGCAGGGCGTGCCGGGTGAAGACGACCCTGCCCAGCGGCACGCTGCCCAGCAGGCGCAGGGCCTCGGCGCGGTCGAGTTCGACGCTCACGCGCGGTCGGTCGTCTTCGGTGGTCATCGGGGCTTCCCATGGCGGGTGTGCGCACGCCTCGCGGAATCCGGAGGCGGCGGCTGCGGACGGCTCGGACAGGCCATTCGAACCGTCCCGCGGTTCTGCCCGCTAGGGTCTTTCGGCCCAGGATGCGAATTTCGCACGAATGGGCGAGATCTCCGCGCGCCAGGCGTTTCGACCGGCGCCGGTCACCGTGTGCGGGCCGGTGACCGTTTGAGCGGACGGGTGCTCGCGGACCGTTCCCCGCGGTGCCGGGCCCGCGGCCGCACGACGGAGCGGCACCGCGGGGGACCGGTGCCGCTCCTGACTCCACTGTCGCCGATACCCGGCCGCGCATCCAGGGCCGACCGGCCCTGGTCGGCCGGTGGGCGCCGGGCGGGCGGCGGTGACCGGTGTGCGGGGGCGTTCGCCGGCCGAGATACGGGGCGGGATGCCGTACCGGCCCGGGTGGTGGAGCATTACCGTGGCACTTGACGGGCCGGTCGGTGCCCACGAGCCGAGGGGAGCTGGAGGAACGCCGGTGGGAAGCTCCGAGGAGTTCCGGGAGGCCCGCCTCCGGTTGCCGCAGCTGAAGCTGGACGAGCTGCTGGCGGAGTTGCAGGTCCGCCTCAACGCGGCCCGCGGCACCCGCGACCGCGTGCACAGTCTGCTGGAGGCGGTGCTCTCGGTCGGCCGGGAACTGGACCTCGAACAGGCCCTGCACTCCATCGTGGAGGCCGCCGTGGTCCTGGTCGACGCCGAGTACGGCGCCCTCGGCGTGATCGGGCCGGACGGCAAGCGGTTGTCCGCCTTCCACACGGTCGGGGTCACCGAGGAGCAGATCGCCGAGATCGGCCACTTCCCGGAGGGGCACGGCATCCTCGGCGAGCTGATCCGGCTCCCCGAACCCCTGCGGCTCACGAAGCTCTCCCAGCACCCCGCCTCGTACGGCTTCCCGCCGAACCACCCGCCGATGAACACCTTCCTGGGCGTCCCGATCCGGGTCCGCGACCAGATCTTCGGCAACCTGTACCTGACCGAGAAGCGCGGCGGGGCGGAGTTCGACGAGGAGGACGAGTCGGTACTGTCCACCCTGGCCGTAGCGGCGGGCGTCGCGATCGACAACGCCCGGCTGTACGAGGAGTCCCGGCTGCGCGAGCGGTGGCTGGAGGCCAACGCCGAGATCACCCACAGCCTGATGGCGGGCAGCGAGCGGGCCCAGGCGCTGGGCGTGATCGCCGACCGCGCCCGGGAGATCACGGGTTCGGCCCTGGGCGTGGTCGCCATGCCGATGGCGGACACCGGGTCGTTCACCGTGGAGATCGCCGTCGGGACGGACTCGGAGGCGCACCGCGGTCTCGTGCTGTCCATGGGCGAGAGCCTGATCGGGTTGGCCTTCTCCGCTGCCGCCCCGGTCACCAGTGCGGACGTCTCGCACGACGAGCGCATCTCCCAGGATCCCCCGCGGTTCGACGGCCTCGGCCCTGCCGTGGCCGTCCCCATCGGCACGGGCGGCGGTATGCGTGGCGTGGTCCTGCTGGCCCGCGAGTCCGGGCAGTCGCTGTTCTCGGCGCAGGAGACCGAGACGCTCCAGGGCTTCGCCGCCCAGGCCGCGCTCGCCATGGAACTGGCCGAGCGCCGCCAGGACGCCCAGGAGATCGCGGTGCTCAAGGACCGCGACCGGATCGCCCGCGACCTGCACGACCTGGCGATCCAGCGGCTGTTCGCGACCGGGATGACCTTGCAGAGCGCGGGCCGGTTCATCGAGCACAAGGAGGCGTCCGAGCGGGTGCTGCGGGCCGTGGACGACCTCGACGAGACCATCAAGATCATCAGGTCCACCATCTTCGGCCTGCGGGCCCGCGAGGACGTCCCCCGTGGCGGCGGGCTTCGCGCCCGGGTCGTCCGGGTGGCCCAGGAGGCCGCGCCGTTGCTGGGCTTCGCACCCAGCGTGCGCATCGAGGGCCTGGTCGACACCGATGTGCCGCGGGAGACGGCCGAGCACGTCGTGGCCGTGCTCTCCGAGGCACTGACCAACGTCGCCCGCCACGCCCACGCCGACCGGACCGAGGTGGCGCTGACCACGGACGGCCGGCACGTACGGCTCAAGGTCGCCGACAACGGCGTGGGCATACCGCCCGACGGCCGGCGCAGCGGGCTGGGCAACCTCGCCGAACGGGCCGAACAGCTGGGCGGGTGGCTGGAGGTGACCGGGACGGACGGCGGCGGGGCCACGCTGGTCTGGCAGGTTCCGCTTCCCGGATAGCGGTACGCGCGCGTGCCGGGCGCCCCTGGACCCCCACCGTCGGCCGGACGAGGAGGAGAGATGAAGGCAGCGGTCGTCACCGGCTTCGGCAAGCCCCTGGAGATCCAGGAGCGGCCCGTGCCCGAGCCGGGCCCCGGCCAGGTGCTGGTGCGCATGGAGACCTGCGGGATCTGCCACACCGACATCCACGCCGCGCGAGGCGACTGGCCGGTCAGGCCGCGGCTCCCGTTCGTCCCCGGCCACGAGGGCATCGGCCCCGTGACCGCTGTCGGCCCCGGTGTCGGCGCCGGCCTCGTCGGCAGCCGCGTCGCCGTCCCGTGGCTCGGCTCGTCCTGCGGCAGTTGCCGCTACTGCGTCACCGGCCGCGAGACGCTGTGCGAGAGCCAGGTCAACACCGGATACACCGTGGACGGCTGCTACGCCGAGTACACCGTGGCCCAGGCGCGCGCGGTCGTCCGGGTCCCCGAAGCGGTGCCGTCCTTCGAGGCCGCACCGCTGACCTGCGCGGGCGTCACCACGTACAAGGCGATCAAGGCCGCCGCCGTGGTGCCCGCCGAACGCGTCGCCGTCTTCGGCGCGGGCGGCCTGGGCCACCTGGCCGTGCAGTACGCGCGCCTCGTCGGCGGATTCGTCAGCGCCGTCGACATCGAACCGGACAAACTGGGCCTGGCCCACCAGCTCGGGGCCGACCACGTCGTCAACTCCCGCACCCATGACCCGGTCGAGGAGATCGAGCGGGTCGGCGGCGCGGACGTGGCCCTCGTCCTGGCCACCGCGCCCCAGGCGTTCGAGCAGGCATTCCGGTCCCTCGGCCGCGGCGGGCGCCTGGTCGTGGTCGCGCTGCCCGGCGGCGGCGCCTCGATGGACCTGCCGATCCACGAGACGGTCCTCGGCGGGATCTCCGTCCTCGGCTCCGTCGTCGGCACCCGGCAGGACCTCGCCGAGGTGTTCGCGTTGCACGCCGCCGGCCGTACCCGGGTGATCGCCGAGCCGCGCCGTCTGGAGCAGGTCGACAACGCCTTCGACGAGGTGCTCGGCGGACGGGCCGAGGCACGGCTCGTCCTGGAGTTCTGAGGCCGGCCATGACGGGCGTGGAGCGGTCAGGGCCAGACTCCGCTGCCGTAGGGCGCGTAGAGGTCGAGGAGCCGGATGCGGGCCGCGTGCAGCCGCTGGGCGATCACCCGGCCCACCCAGACGGCGACGGCCCGCCCGAATTCGGCGTCCTCGGCGCACATCGCCCGCACGCTCCTCGCGTCGAACTCGTAGGCCCGCACCGGAGTGGCCGCCTCGGCACCCATGTGCCACACGTACGGCGGGAAGTGCCAGGACCAGCCGATCAGTTCCCCCGGGCCCAGCGACTCGACCACGGCCGCGCGCCTGCCGGGCACGTGCAGGTCGAGGGCGACCGTCCCGGTGCGTACGATCCACAGCCGGTCGGCACGTCGGCCCTCCTCGAACAGCCGGGTGCCGGCCTCGAAGGAGACCTCACGGGCGATCCGCATCAGTCGTTCACGATGCTCGGCCGCCAGGGCCGAGTTGAGGGTGGTGGCGGAGGTCATCGCGCCGGCTCCTTCCGTCCGCAGACCGCGGCCCGACGGCGCCGCACACCGCCGGGCTCCTTCTTCCAGGGTGGGCTCGGGCGCGGCCGGTCACCACGGGCCGCCCGGACCGGACACCGGGTCGTTCGGCCCCGGTGCGGGACGGACCGCCCTCGTGCTCCCGGGCGACCCTGGCCGGAGCGCCCCCGAACAGCCGCCGCGCGCCTCGCGGACGGCCCGCCGGCCGATGCGAGCCGGGCCGTCCCGCGACCCGGCGGGCGCAGACACGCGGAGCGAAGGGGACGACGATGACCCGGCCCCTGGTCGTGGGTGTCGACGGTTCGGAGCCGAGCCTGCTGGCGGTCGACTGGGCGGCGGCCGAGGCCGTCCGCCACGGTGTCCCGCTGCTCCTGGTGCACGCCTCCCTGTGGGAGCGCTACGAGGCCGCCCTGCCGGTGGGCGAGCGGGGACGCGCGGCCGGACGTACCGCGGCGCAGCACATCGTGGCCGCCGCTGCCGACCGGGCGGCCCGCCGCGCGCCGGGAGTGGAGATCGGCACGGACATCGTCCCCGAGGACGCGACGCACGCGCTGCTGCGTGAGACCGGCCGCGCCTTCGCGGTGGTGACGGGGGCACGGGCCCGCGGCGGGCCCGCCGGAATGCTGCCCGGCGCGGTCGGCCCGGCCGTGGCCGCCCGCGCGCACAGCCCCGTGATCGTCGTCCGCGGGGACGCGGCGGGCCTGGCCGGCACCCATGCGCGGATCCTGCTCGGCGCGGGTGCGGCGGACACCGGCGCGGCGGCCGTGCGGTTCGCGTTCCGTGAGGCCGAGGCGCGCAGGTGCACCCTGGACGTCGTCCGTGCCTGGCACTGTGCCGTGTACGAGAGCGCCGAGTTCCCCGCACCGGCCGAGGATCCGGCCCGCGCCCATGAGCGGCAGGCCGCCGCCACCCTGGACGCGCTGCTCCGGGACGCCACCGCCGACCACCCCGGGGTCCGGGTGCGGAGCGCCACCGTGAAGGGCTCGGCGCGCAGGATCCTCGTGCACCGCTCGGCCGCGGCCGACCTCGTGATCGTCGGAGCGGGGGAGGGGACCGGCCGCTTCGGACCCCGGCCCGGCCGGGTGGGCCGCGCGCTGCTGCACCATGCGGCCTGTCCCGTCGCCGTCGTACCGCGAGCCGGGTGACACCCCGCCGCGCCCCTGAGCCGGCGCGGGCCGCGGCGGCCTCCCCGGCGCGGCCGGCGATCCGCCCGCGGCCTCGTCCCGCCCCGCCCGCCGGCGCCGGTGGCGGGCCGGGCCCGATCCCCGGACAGTGGGGTGAGAGGGTCCTCGACTCGGGGCGGCGGCCCTCCGCGGCAGGACCGGACGGAGAAGGAGGGGCGACCGGACGCGTCCGACGGACTCGCCGGATTCGACCGACCTGACCGACCTGACGGACTTGACGGACTCGATGAAGGGGTGCCGCAGTGACGGGCTGGACCTGGGAGTACGACGGCTACGCACCCGCTGACGAACGCCTCAGGGAATCGCTGTGCACCCTGGGCAACGGCTACTTCGCCACCCGCGGGGCGCTGCCCGAGTGCGCCGCCGACGACGTGCACTACCCCGGTACCTACGCGGCGGGCTGCTACGACCGGCTCACCTCGGAGGTGGCGGGACAGCGGGTCGAGAACGAGGACCTGGTCAACCTGCCGAACTGGCTGCCGCTGCGCTTTTGCCCCGCAGGAGACGACTGGCTCACCCCCGACACCGCGACGGTGCTCGACCACCGGCAGGTCCTGCACCTCCACTCGGGCCTGCTGGAGCGGCACACCCGCTACGGGCTCGGCGAGGGGCAGGTGCTGTTCGTCCGCCAGCAGCGCCTCGTCGACATGGCCGATCCCCACCTGGCGGCCCTGCGCACCGAGTTCACGGCCGAGGGCTTCGCCGGCGAACTCGACGTGGAAGCCGCGCTCGACGGCGGGGTCGCCAACACCGGCGTGGTCCGCTACCGGGAACTGGACGGCCGCCACCTCACCCATGTGCTCACCGGCGCCGCCGCCCCCGACACGGTGTGGCTGCGCTGCCGCACCCGCAGCTCGGACATCCGGATCGGTCTGGCCGCCCGCCTGACCGCCGACGTCCCGGTGGCGGTGGCGCACGAACCGCCGCGGGTCGTGCAGCGGCTGCGACTGAGCCTCACCCCCGGCCGCACCGTCCGCGTCGACAAGACCGTGGCCCTGCACACCTCCCACGATCCCGCGATCAGCGACCCGCTGCGCGCCGCCACCGACCGGCTCGGGGCCGCCGCCGGGTTCGACGAGCGGCTGGCCGTGCACCGCACGGCCTGGGACCAGCTGTGGACCCGTACCGGCCTGGACGTCCCCGGCCGGGCGGGGCACATCCTGCGCCTGCACCTCTTCCACGTGCTCCAGACACTCTCCCCGCACACCGCCGACCTGGACGTGGGCGTGCCCGCCCGCGGGCTGCACGGCGAGGCGTACCGCGGCCATGTCTTCTGGGACGAACTGTTCGTCCTGCCCTACCTGAACCTGCACTTCCCGGAGGTCTCCCGTGCCCTGCTCCGCTACCGCCACCGGCGTCTCGGCCAGGCCCGCGCGGCGGCCCGCGCGATCGGCCGGCGGGGCGCCCTGTATCCCTGGCAGAGCGGCAGCGACGGCCGCGAGGAGACGCAGCAGTTGCACCTCAACCCGCGCTCCGGGCACTGGCTGCCGGACCACTCCCGCCTCCAGCGGCACGTCGGCTCGGCAGTGGCGTACAACGTGTGGCAGTACTGCGAGGCGACCGGCGACACGGATTTCCTGCACACCGAGGGCGCCGAGATCCTGCTGCAGATCGCCCGCTTCTGGGCGGACTCGGCCGTCCACGACACCCACCGGGGCCGGCACCGCATCCTCGGTGTGGTCGGCCCCGACGAGTACCACGACGCCTACCCCGACGCACCGCGACCGGGCCTGGACGACAACGCCTACACCAATGTGACGGCCGCCTGGGTGCTGGGCCGCGCCCTCGACCTGCTGGCCGTCCTGCCCGAGCCGCGGCGCCGGGAACTCGCCGATCGCATCGGCCTGGCCGACGACGAGCCCGAACGCTGGGAGGAGGTGTCCCGCACCCTCCACGTACCCTTCCACGACGGCGTGATCAGCCAGTTCGAGGGCTACGCCGACCTCACCGAACTCGACTGGGACGGCTACCGCAAACGTTACGACGACATCCGGCGGCTGGACCGGATCCTGGAGGCCGAGGGCGACACCGTCAACCGCTACAAGGCGTCCAAGCAGGCCGACGCGCTCATGCTCGGCTACCTCTTCTCGCCGGCCGAACTGCGTTCCCTCTTCGACCGGTTGGGCTACCGGCTGGACGAGGAGACCTGGCGGCGCACCGTCGAGTACTACCTGCGCCGCACCAGCCACGGCTCCACCCTCAGCGGCCTCGTCCACGGCTGGATCCTGGCGCGGGCCCGCCGCGCGGACGCCTGGATGTTCTGCCAGGAAGCCCTCCGCGGCGACATCGCCGACCTCCAGGGCGGCACCACCGGCGAGGGCATCCACCTCGGCGCCATGGCCGGCACCCTGGACCTCGTCCAGCGCGGACTGACCGGCCTCGAAACCCGGCAGGGAGCCCTGTGGCTCGATCCGGTGCCGCTGCCGCAGCTGTCGTCGTACGGGTTCTCGCTCCGCTACCAGGGGCACTGGGGCATCCGGCTGCGGCTGGAGTGCGGGAAGCTGGAGGTCGCCGTCCCGCCGTCCGACCGTGCGCCGATCGACCTCCGGCTGCCGGGCCGGTCGGTCGGCGTGCGGCCGGGGGAGACGTTCCTGCTCGTGCTCCCGCAGTGACCTGCCCGGCGGGCGACCGTCACCGGTGGACGGGACCCGCCAGCTCGACGATGTCGTCGGCGGCCACGTCGTGCAGCCGGATGGCCAGATCCTCCAGGGCCCGGCTCGCGGCCAGTTCGTCGCCGACCTCCGGGATCGGCCGGTCGACCGGATTGCGGCGGGCGATGCCCCGGCCGGTGAGCCGGGACGTGTCGCGGGTGGTCAGCACCGCACGCGCATGCGTGTCGTCGCCCTCCTCGGTGATGTAGATCTGCACGGTCCACTGCTTGGCTTCCACCGTGTCCACCTCCCGTGGCGATCCCCCTCCCTCCCCAGGCTGCGCGCGTCCGCGGGGGCGGTCCAGAGCCGAACGGCCCATTCCGCCCGGCCCTGCCCCTGCCGGGCGGTGGGGCGGGCGACGGCTGGACCACGGTGTCGGGCCCGTCCCGCGTCCGCCTGCGCCCGGGACGGCCCGGGACGGCCCGGGACGACGAGGGCACGCGGCAGGCTCCACCGGTCGTGGCCGTCCAGACCATGGGCGTCCGGCGTACGGCAGGTGCAGTATTTCCCCGTGGGCGTTTCTCCAACACCGAAGGACGCCGGACGACGCCGAAGGACGCCGGACGACGCCGAAGAACGCCGGACGACGCCGAAGAACGCCGAACAGGCTCCCCACCTCCCCTTCCCCGCCCTCGCCGTACCGTCCGGAACGGAGTACACACATGCCCGATCGCCCGCCCGTCACCCTCCAGGACGTCCGGGACGCCGCCGCGCGGATCGCGGGCGCGGCCCACCGCACGCCCGTACTGCGC
The DNA here is from genome assembly GCF_042268025.1 of Streptomyces sp. NPDC056161. Classification (NCBI taxonomy): domain Bacteria; kingdom Bacillati; phylum Actinomycetota; class Actinomycetes; order Kitasatosporales; family Streptomycetaceae; genus Streptomyces; species Streptomyces sp. NPDC056161. The sequence goes on along the minus strand of NZ_JBHJUV010000024.1, from coordinate 65,655 downwards.
TCGCGCACCCTGGACCGGCTCGTCGGCGCCGAGATCCATGTGAAGTGCGAGAACTACCAGCGCGTCGGCGCCTTCAAGTTCCGCGGTGCCTACAACGCCGTCTCCCGGCTGCCCCCGGAGCAGCTCGCCAAGGGCGTCGCCGCCTACTCCTCCGGCAATCACGCGCAGGCCGTCGCGCTGGCGGCCCGGGAGCTGGGCACCACCGCGGTGATCGTGATGCCCGAGGACACCCCGCGCTCGAAGATCGAGGCGACCGCCGGCTACGGCGCCGAGATCGTCACCTACGACCGCTACACCGGCGACCGGGTGGCCATCGGTGCGGCGCTGGCCGCCGACCGCGGGCTGGCACTCGTGCCCCCGTACGAGCATCCGCACATCATCGCCGGACAGGGCACCGCGGCCCTCGAACTCATCGAGGAGGTGGGGGAGCTCGACGCCCTGGTGGTGCCGGTCGGGGGCGGCGGGCTGATCGCGGGCAGCGCGGTCGCGGCCACCGGGTTGTTCCCCGGGATCCGGGTCGTCGGCGTCGAACCGGAGGCCGGTGACGACACCAAGCGGTCCCTGGAGGCCGGCCGTCGCGTCGCCATCCCGGTGCCCCGCACCATCGCCGACGGGCAGGCCGCGGAGATCCCGGGCGAACTCACCTTCTCCGTCAACCGGCGTCTGCTGGACGGCATCGTCCTGGTGAGCGACGACCAGATCCGGGAGGGGATGCGGTTCGCCTTCGAACGGATGAAGACCGTCGTCGAACCGAGCGGCGCGAGCGCCCTGGCCGCGCTGCTGGCACACCGGATCGATCCGGTGCCGCGCCGGATCGGCGTCATCGTCTCCGGCGGCAACGTCGGCGCCCAACGCTTCGCGGAACTGCTCCACGGCTGAGGGCCGAGGGCTGAGGGACCGAGGTTTGAGGGCTGACGGCTGCGTGAGCGGCGGGCGGGCCGGACCACGGTCCGGCCCGCCGTCGTCTCAGCAGTCCCGCAGTTCGGGCGACTGGTTGAGGAGCTGCGCGCGCGGCGAGGTGAACCGGGCGTGGGTCGCCCCGCCACGGGCCCCGGGCGGGAAGACCGCGACACGGTGGCAGTTCTGGAACGCGAGGGCGACGCCGAAGTGCCGTTCCAGGCAGCCCCGGATCGCGTCGCTGGACAACGCCCGCAGCAACTGCCCACGCTCCAGCTCTGACGGCGGCGGGGTCTGGTTGTCGGCGAACTCCCGGTCACCAGCGCGCAGTTCGGTGGTCAGACGGGCGATGAGGTCGTAGGCGTACGGCAGGGACGTGCGGACCGTTTCCACGAAGTCCCGCTCCCGCACCTCGCCGTTCTCGGCTTGGGCGAGCAACTGCGGGGAGACGTCGAGCGACATGATGAGGTGTCCTGTCTGTCGGGCTGGTTCGGCATGTGCTGGGTGCTGCCGGGTGGCGTTCCGCGGGGCCGGGCGACACCAGTCGTCGCGGGCAGCGGGCAGCGGGCAGCGGGATGGGGGCTGTGGGTCAGGCGAAGGCGGCCATCGCCGCGGGGCCGTGCCGGAACTCCGGGTCGATCTGGTCGGCCAGGGTGAGGCCGGTGGCGTCGTCGGCCCAGGCGGTGGCGTTGCGCAGATGGAAGTCGACGGCGTGCCGCTGGAAGACCGCCCAGTCCTTGGGCCGGGCGTCGACGGCCGCGCGCATCCGGTCCAGGGCAAGGGTGTTGTGCGGCTCCAGCGCGCCCGCGCCGCGGCCCTGCTCCCGGGCGCGGACGAAGGGCGACAGCTCGCAGTGGGCGAGCAGGTCCTCGCCGACGTGCCGACGCAGGAAGTCCAGGTCGTCCGGGCCCGTGACCTTGTTGCCGACCACGGCGAGCGGAATGCCGAACTCGGCCGCGTGATCACGGTACTGACGCAGCACGGACAGGCTCTTGCGGGTGGGCTCGACCACGACGAACGTGAGGTCGAACCGGGTGAACAGACCGGAGGCGAAGGCGTCCGCGCCCGCCGTCATGTCGATCACGGCGTACTCGCCGGGCTCGTCCACCAGGTGGTTGAGATACAGCTCGACGGCGCCGAGCTTGGAGTGGTAGCAGGCCACTCCGAGGTCGCTCTCGTCGAACGCGCCGGTGGCCATGAGCGGCACCCCGCCCACCACCTGGACATGCCGGGTGTGGATCTCGTCGTCCCCGAGCAGCCGCAGCAGCCGTGAGCCGCGGCCCGGCGGGGTCGTCTTGACCATGGCGTCGCGCGAGGGGATCCGCGGATTCGTGCCCCGCAGGTAGTCCTTGATCTCGCCGGTGCGCGCGCTCAGGGGCGCCGCCGCCAGGCGTTCCTCCTCGTCGAGGCCCAGGGCATGGGCCAGGTGCTGGTTGATGTCGCCGTCGATGGCGACGACCGGCGCGCCGGCGCGCGCCAGATGCCGGGAGAAGAGGGCCGACAGGGTCGTCTTGCCGCTGCCGCCCTTGCCGACGAATGCGACGCGCATGACTAGCCGTTCCTATTGGAAATGGATTTCATGAGCGTAGAGTGGTGGGGGTGCGGAACGGGTGTCAAATCGGTGGTCGGCCAATGGGGGTGCGCACGCACCCGGTTCGGGCGCCCCGGCACGTGTGCGCCGACGGCCGGGGCGCCCCGTCGTCCCGCACGGCGGCGCGAGACGTGACCGGGGGGACGCGCCCGGTGGCCCCGGCGCCCCCGGCGCACCCGGTGTTCCTGGCGGTTCTGGTGACCCCGGAGGTCCCGGAGGAGAGGTCCGGCAGCGGTTCAGTCGCGGCGGGAGACCTCCACGTTCTCCAGGACACCGAGCGCGTCGGGCACCAGCACCGCCGCCGAGAAGTACGTACTGACCAGGTAGGAGATCACCGCCTGCTCGTTGATGCCCATGAAACGGGCGTTGAGACCCGGTTCGATCTCGTCCGGGATCCCGGTCTGGTGAAGGCCGATCACGCCCTGGTCGTCCTCGCCGGTGCGCAGCGCGAGGATCGACGACGTGCGGCTCTCGGTGACCGGGATCTTGCCGCACGGCAGCAGCGGCACCCCGCGCCAGGCCGGCAGGTGGTGGCCGTTCAGATCGATGCTGCCGAAGTACAGGCCCCGCTTGCTGCATTCGCGGCCGAACGCCGCGATGGCCCGGGGATGCGCGAACAGGAAGCGGGTGTCGCGCCGCATGCTCAGCAGCTCGTCCAGGTCGTCCGGGGTCGGCGGACCCGAGTGGGTGGAGATCCGCTGGTCGTGATCGGCGTTGTGGAGCAGCCCGAAGTCGCGGTTGTTGACCAGCTCGTACTCCTGGCGCTCCCGCAACTCGTGGATGACCAGGCGCAGTTGCTCCTCGGTCTGGTTCATCGGGCCGTTGTACAGGTCGGTCACCCGGGAGTGCACCCGCAGGACGGTCTGGGCGACACTCAGCTCGTACTCGCGGGGCGCCACCTCGTAGTCCGCGAACGTGCCCGGGATGTCGGGCTCCCCGGTGTGTCCCGACCGCAGCGCGATCTCGGCCTCACCGCTCGCGTTCACCGGCGGACGGCTGTCCCGCAGGGCCCGCTCGACGTGCGTACGCAGGGCCTCGTGGCGCTCGGCCACCTCCAGGTACGCGGCGTGCGGCAGGGCCAGTACGGTGGTGGCCGTGGCCGCGCGGGCGGTGAACTCCCAGGCGCCGTCCGGCCCGGCGAGCACCTGGCCGCCGAAGGCGTCGCCGTCCGCGAGCAGGGCGACGACCGCCTCCTCGCCGTAGGGGCCCTGCCCGATCTGCTCCACCTTGCCGTGCGCGACCAGGTACACGTGGTCGGCAGGGCGGCCCGCCGTCACGATCACCTGCCCCGCCGCGTACTCGCGCTGCTGGAACCGCGCGGCCAGTGCCTCCAGCGAGCTGCCGTCGGCGAAGCCGCGCAGCAGCGGCAGTTCGCCCAGCTCGGCCGGGATCACCCGGACCTGCGCACCGGTCTTGACGAACGTCAGCCGGCCGTCGCCGAGCACGTACGACAGCCGGCGGTTGACGCGGTACGTGCCGCCCGGGACGTCCACCCACGGCAGCGTGCGGGTCAGCCAGCGCGAGCTGATCCCCTGCATCTGGGGCTCGGACTTCTTCGTCGTCGTGAGGTTGCGGGCCGCGGACGTGCCGAGGCTCTGCTGCTCCCGTGCTCCGGCGGCCGCTTCGGGCACCGGTTCGGTCTCGACCGACATCACGCCTTCTTTCCTGTCGCACCGGACGGCCCACGTGCGTGCCGTCACTCCGTGCCAACAGCTACCCGCGGCCGACGGCCCCGAGGGATGAACTCCGACGGCGGGCGAGGCACACGCCCCCGAGAACTGCATCCGCACCACCCCCCGTGCCACCCACGCTCCCCCGCTCGACGGTTTCCATGGTGGAACGGCCGATACAGGACGTGCTCCGGACCGCAGGGCCGTCGCCGACCGGGCATCCGGTACGGTCCGTCGCTTCGCGGCGTGGTGTGGCCGAGGTGGGGGGCGACCGGGCCGCGCAGGCGCGGTCCCGGGCGGGCCCGGACGAGGATGAGCGGCGCCGACCCCGCCCATCCCCACGGCGATCTCCGAGCGCCGTGAGCAAACGGTAGGCGCACGCGACGACTTCGGCACTCCGCAAAGCGCGGCCGTTGTCCGCGTTCCGCGGTGGGCACCGGCCCCGGCGGCGCGGTGAGGTCGGCCGGAACTTCTCCCCGGGAAAGCGTGCTCCACCCGGTCATGGCGGGAAGATCCCACCGAAGAACCGGGTGAGCGAGAGGGGGGAGCGTCGTGAGGGTCGTCCTGCTGGGCACCGCCGCCGGCGGTGGCTTCCCGCGGTGGAGCTGCGCCTGCGCGCTGTGCGCCGCAGCCCGGGACGGCAAGCTGCCGTCCCGTACCCAGGAGTGCGCCGCGATCACCGGCAACGGACGCGACTGGTGGCTGCTCAACGCCTCACCCGACATACGGACCCAGCTCACCGTCACCCCCGCGCTGTGGCCGGGGGCCCGTCCGCGCGACACCTGGCTGCGGGGGGTACTGCTGACGGACGCCGAGGCCGACCATGTCGGCGGCCTGGCCGCGCTCCGCGGTGCCACGGGCCTCAAGGTGTACGCGACCCCGCCCGTCCACGCCGTCCTCGCACCGGTCCGCGCCGGACTCGACCGCTACGCCCCCTGGGAGTGGGCCGACAGCCTGGCCGACGGCGGCTTCGTACTGGCCGGCGGCCTGGTGGTCACGGCCCATCCGCTGGCCGCGAAGGTCCCGGCATACGTACCGGCCCGTACGGCGGCGGACGCCCCGTGGGTGACGGCGTACCGCGTCGAGGACCTGGTCACCGGCCGGGTCCTGCTGTACGCGCCCCGCGTCGGCGCCTGGAGTCCCGCGCTGGAGAACCTGTGCGCCTCGGCCGACTGCGTCCTTCTGGACGGCACCCACTTCGACGCTTCCGCTCCGGAGGCGGCCGCGCGGGCCGGCGCCGGGCGGGCGGCCACGGGGCACCTCCCGGTGTCGGGTCCGGACGGCAGCCTGGCCGGGCTGGCCCGTCACCCCGGCCGCCGCCGGATCTACACAAACCTGGGCGACACGAACCCCTGCTGGACCCCGACTCACCGGCCCGCGCGCGGATCGCCGCCCAGCAGGTGGAAGTCCTGCCGGACGGGTCCGAGTTCGTGGTCTAGGCGCACACGGTCCGTCGAGCGGGGGGAAGACGGCGCCTGGCACGCCCTCCGGGGCGGAGGAGACGCTCCTGACACCGCGGTGCCGGTGCGCCCCGCCCCTCGTACGAACCTCGGGGACCCGACACCGGGGCCCGGGGCTAACCCGCCGGGGCGGACAGCGTCCGCTCCAGTACCGCCCGTTGCAGCGGCAGCACCTCGGCGTGCAGGTCGCGGCCCTTGCCGGTGAGCGTGACCCACACACCGCGCCGGTCCTCGGCACACACCGAGCGCACCACCAGACCGTCCTTCTCCAGCCGCCCGATCAGCCGGGACAGCGCGCTCTGGCTGAGATGGACGCGTCCGGCCAGGTTCTGCACCCGGCACTGGTCGCCCTCCCGCGGGGACTCCGCGGCCAGGACGTCGAGCACCTCGAAGTCGCTCGCGCCCAGGCCGTGAGGGTGCAGGACCCGGTCGATCTCGCACATCGTGCGCGCGTGCACCGACAGGATGTCCCGCCAGCGATCCTCCAGCCCTGCCTCGGCCGCTTTGACTGCCATATCCGCACGGTAACACCGATCAGGCGAATTGTTGAGTATGCAACTAGTGTCACTGATGCACCTCACGCAACCGGCGAGCACGGGGCCGGTGAACACGGGGCCAGTGAACACACTGCCGACGTACACAGCCGATCGTGGCATTCCGGCATTCCGGCATTCCGGCGTCCCGGCACTCCACGTCGATGCGTCTGCTGCTTCCGCTGCCTGTGCCGCTTGTGCTGCTTGTGCTGCCTCCGCGCTCATTCGCCGCGCAGCACCTCCGCGACGCTCAGCCGAGCCGCCCGCCGGGCCGGTACGGCCGCGCCGAGCACCGCGATGACGACCCCGGCGAAGGCCAGGGCGGTCAGCGCCGGAGCCCGCCAGACGTCCGTCATGTCCGCGGGGAGCGCGAGGTCCACGGCGTCCGCCATCCGCGGCACCACCACGTCGTAGCCCGCCATGCCCAGCGGGATCCCGAGCAGCGAACCGATCGCCCCCAGCACCGCCATGGAGGTCACCGTCATCACCGTGACCTGCCGGGGCGTCATGCCGATCGACTTGAGCATGCCGAGGTCGCGGCGCCGGTCGTGGGTGTTGAGGACGACGGTGTTGAAGACACCGAGAGAGGCGACCACGGCGAGCATCAGCGTCAGCCCGGCGGCGGAGCCGACGATGGTGTCGGTGACGCTGTTCGAGCCGTTCGGCACCGGGTCGATACCGGGATCGGCGGCCCGCGCCGCACGGACGTAGGCGGCCGGATCGGCGCCGTCGCGCAACTTGACGTGGTAGGCGATGGGCTTCTCGGCCGGGGCCAGGGCCGTCATGGTCCGCCAGCCCGCGGTGACCAGCCGCGCGTCGTCCATCATGAACTCGCCGACGACGGCCACCTCCTCCTGGCGTTCCCCTTTCCGCAGCCGCAGCCGGTCCCCGACGCGCAGTCCGTTCTGACGCAGGAAGGCCGAGCCCGCCACGACCTCCCCGGTCTTCCGCATCCACCGGCCCTCGGTGAGCACGCCGTCGAGCGCCGTGTCCCCCCGACGGCCCTCCAGCATGACCTTCCGGGACGATCCGGCGATCACCACGTCCAGGTCGCCCCGGGCCGTCACGCGGCTCGCGCCCGGCAACGAGGCCAGCAGCGCCTGGAGGTCGCGATCGGCGTGCACCGGCTGGACCTCCTGGCCGTTGCGGAACTTGCTCGCGTACACGGTGACGTCGTACGCGTCCCGGCCCGCGTTCCCGAACCGGGTCATCGTCGTGGCCAGCCCGGTCGCGAAGGTCACCGTGGCCACACCCAGGACCACGGCCGCGAGGGTGAGGGCGCTGCGCCCGGGACGCGTGAACGGCAGCCCCGCCCCGAGGCTCACCGACCGGGGCAGCCGGGTGCCCGCCAGGCGCCGTTGCAGGCCCAGCGCGCGGCCCGCCCGCGGAGCGCTGCCCGCGCTGATCGCCCGCGCCGCCGACAGCCCGCGGGCCCGCAGCGCCGGGGCGAGCGCGGCGATGACGCAGACGAGCGGCAGGCCGGCCAGGGCCAGCACGTTCACCCACGGCGCGACCCCGACCTCGTCGTGGAACACACCCGCGTCCGGCCCGGTGAACACGAACTGGAAGAAGGGGCGTGCCAGCAGGTTCCCGGCGATCGCGCCCAGCACACAGCCCGCCAGCGCGGGTACGGAGACCATCACGAGGTACACCGCCAGCACCTGCCCCGGGGTGAAGCCCAGCGCCTTGAGGATGCCGATGTGCCGGAAGCCGGAGAGCACGGCGCCGCCGACCACATGGGCGACGATCAGCACCGCCACCACGAGACCCAGGACGCCGAAGGTCATCAGGTACGGCGCGTACGCCCTGGCCGAGCGGCCGATCCGGTGCTTGAGGGTGAGGTACGACTGCGATCCGGTCAGCGCGCCGTCGGGCAGGCGGTCGGTCACCGTGGCCAGTTCGGCGCGGAGCCGGTCCTCGGACGACGCGTCCCGGAAGCGGAACAGCATCTGGGTGGCGGTCGGGCGCAGCGCCGGCATCTGGGCGGGGGCGACCCAGGCGTCCGCCGTGCCGCTGAGGTCGAAGGCGAACCCCACGATGGTCAGGGCCGGGCCGGACGGCACCCGCAGCGTCCTGCCCAGGTCGTCCGCGGTCCAGTCCGAGCGCCGGTTGACCACCACCTCGCCCGGCCGGACGGCCCAGCGCCCCGCCCACAGGTCCACCGTGTCCACCGGCCCGTCCGGTCCGGGCCGTCCCACGACGGTGAGTTCGCCGCCGAGTCCGAAGCTGTCGTGGCCGCGCGGCAGGCTGACCGTCGCCAGTGTGAACGGGCCGGCCGCCGTGACCCCCGGCCGCCGCGCCGCGTCGGCCAGCCGGACGTTTGAGACCTTCGCCGGGTCGAAGGCGGCGACGACATGCGGTCCGCGCTGCTGGTCGAAGGCCCGGTCGAACGGGGCGGACGCCGCGTCCAGCAGGCCGAGCGCGACCACGGTCGCGCCGGTCGACACCAGCGTGACCAGACCGATCAGCAGGGTCTGGAGCCTGCGCCTGCGTACGGCCGCGCGGGCGGCCCGCCACACCGCCCTCATGCGGAAGGCTCCAAGGCGTGCTCGCCGGTCACCCGGCCGTCGGCGAGCAGCACCAGCCGGCTCGCGCAGCGTCGTGCCAGCCGTTCGTCATGGGTGACCAGCACCAGGGTCTGCCCGATCTGGTTGAGGTCGATCAGCAGGTCCATCACCTGCTCGCCCGCCGCGCTGTCCAGGGCGCCGGTCGGCTCGTCGGCCAGCAGCAGCGCCGGGCGGTTCATCAACGACCGGGCCACGGCGACCCGTTGCCGCTCACCGCCGCTGAGCACCGCCGGGTAGGCGTTGCGGCGGTCCGCGATGCCCAGTTCCTCGAACAGCTCCAGGGCGCGGCGGCGGGCCTGCCTGGCCGGGGTGCCGGTCAACTGGGCGGCCAGGGCGACGTTGTCGAGCGCCGACAGGTCGTCGACGAGGTTGAAGAACTGGAAGATCATGCCGATGCGGCGCCGCCGGTACAGGGCGAGGCCCTTCTCGCCCAACTCCCCGACGTTCTCGCCGTGTACGAGGACCGAGCCGTCCGAAGGGCGGTCAAGACCGGCAATCATGTTGAGCAGGGTGGACTTGCCGCACCCCGACGGCCCCATCACCGCGACCGCCTCCCCGGACCGTATCCGCAGCGACACACCGTCCAGGGCGACCGTCTCGCCGTACTCCTTGCGCACGCCGTCGAGCCGTACGACGGCTTCTCCCGTTTCCACCTCAGTGACCATGGACAAGGACGGTAGGGCTGCCTCGGCGGCACGGGCATCCGTCCCCGGACGGCAACCTGCCGGGGTGTCATACCGCAGATGCAGCCCGCTGCATCCACAGGCCGATGCGGATGTCCGAGCCGTCTGCGAAAGTGGGCGCATGGGGGAACGGGACGTGTGGGCGACGGCGCTGGGGGTGGCGTGCGCGGCCGTGGTGTGGCTGGCGGTGACGCTGGTGCGCACCCGGCGCCGCTGGCAGGCTGCCGTCGGGGAGCGCGGCTGGCTGCTGGAGCGGGAGCGGGAGAGCGCCGCACACGCCGCCGTCGCGGCCGAACGCGACCGGATCGCCCGCGAGTTGCACGACATCGTCAGCCACAACGTCAGCCTCATGGTCGTCCAGGCCGGCGCCGCCCGCGAGGTGCTGGGCACGATGCCGGACGAGGCCGCCACCGCTCTCGGGGCCGTGGAGGACGCGGGCCGTGGCGCGATGACCGATCTGCGGCACCTGCTGGGCCTGCTCGCACCCTCGCAGGACGGCACCGACGGCGCGGTCGGCGCGGACGACGGCCTGGAACCGACCGGCTGGCACGGACCGGAGACGGTGCCGGGCCCACAGCCCGGACTGGACCGGCTGGGCCCGCTGGTGGACCGGATATCGTTCGCCGGTCTGCCCGTCGAGGTGCGGATATCCGGCGACCCGCGCCCGCTGCCGCAGGGCATCGAGGCCACCGCCTACCGCATCGTCCAGGAGGCGTTGACCAACGCGCTCCGGCACGGCGACGGCGGCAAGGCGGAGGTGACCGTGCGGTACGCGGACCATGCTCTGCGGGTGGAGGTCCTCAACACCGGACCGAGCGTGCTGACCGGCTCGACACCCGCCCACCCGGCGCCGCCGCGGCGCCGGGACGGCACCGGACGCGGCCTGCTCGGACTGCGCGAGCGGGTCGCGGTGTACGGCGGAGACCTGGACGCCCGCCGTCGACTGGGCGGGGGTTACCGGGTCCGGGCCCGCATCCCCCTGGACCGCCCATGACGTCGGTGGCTCGTTCCGGGGGACCTCCCGAGACGTATTCTCCGGCCGGGGCGGAGAGGCCACCTGGAGTGCGTCCCGCGCGGGCGGGAGACCCGGTCGTCCCCGCGGCCGGGCTGCCGTCGGTGCCGCGGGTGCTCGTCGCCGACGACCAGACCCTGATCAGGACCGGCTTCCGGCTGATCCTCACCGCACGGGGCATCGAGGTGGTGGGGGAGGCCGCGGACGGGGCGGAGGCCGTGGCCGCGGCCCGTGACCTGCGGCCGGACGTGGTGCTGATGGACATCCGGATGCCGGTCATGGACGGTCTGGAGGCGACCCGGCGGATCCTGGGGCAGGTGCCGGGCTGCCGGGTGCTGATCCTGACCACCTTCGATCTGGACCGGTACGTGTACACGGCCCTGTCGCTCGGGGCCAGCGGCTTCCTGCTGAAGGACGTCACCCCGGCGCACCTGGCGGCGGCCGTGCGCCTGGTCGACACGGGTGACGCCCTGCTGGCGCCGTCCATCACCCGGCGGCTGGTGGAGCGCTACGCCGCGGAGAGCGGCCGGTCGCCCGACGTGCACGCCGACCTCGCCGCCCTGACGCCGCGCGAGCGGGAGGTGCTGACCCTGATGGGCCACGGCCGGTCCAACACGGAGCTGGCGGCCGAGCTGACGTTGAGCGAAGCCACGGTCAAGTCCCATGTGGCCCGGATCTTCGCCAAGCTGGGCCTGCGCGACCGTGCCCAGGCCGTCGTCCTCGCCTATGAGACGGGCCTGGTCAGACCGGGCGAACGGTGAACGAGCCGGCCGGCCCGCCCGCCGATTCCCCGGCCGGTGCCGTTACCCCGGTGTGGGTCGGATGTCAAGGCTTGATCTTCGCCGCAGGCGGGTTCAGATTGGCAAGCGCTTTCTGGAACGCATTGCCCACCACGCAGCGTCAAGGGGGACGCCATGCGCAGCACCATGTCCGCCGGACCCGCGCACGCCGAGGCGGCCCAACGGCCGCTGTTCTCCGGCAAGTACCAGCACCTGTGGGTCTTCCTGCTGTTCGGCTGGCTGGTGAGCTACGCGGACCGCTCGGTCACCGGCCCCGTCGTGGCCTGGATGATCGAGAACAAGGCCGGTCTGATCGGCGGTGCCTCGCATCCGGCCACCCTCGGTGGCTTGATCGGCTCGATGTTCTTCACCGGCTATGTGCTCACCCAGTACGCGGGCGGACGCCTGGGCGACCGTTTCGGCCGACGCGAGATGCTCGTCCTCTCCCTGCTGTGGGCGGGTCTGCTCACACTCGTCTCCGGACTGGTGAGCGGCCTGATCGCCTTCGTCGTCGCCAGGGTCCTGACCGGGCTCGGCGAAGGCGTCTTCTACTCCAACGACCGCGTGCTGGTGATCGCCACCACGCCCGAGAAGCGCCGCACCCTGGGCCTGGGCGTGGTGCTGTCCGGTCTGTCGATCGGTCTGACGGCGGCCGTGCTGGCCACCCCGCACCTGCTCGACTGGGGCACCGGATCGCTGGGCCTGGGCAAGGACGCCTGGCGGGTGCCGCTGTTCGTCTTCGGTCTCGCCTCCCTGGTGGTCGCCTGTGCCACCTGGCTGTTCTTCCGCGCCCGCGGTGACCGCCCGCTGCGCCTGCTGCGGCCGGCGCTCCACCTGCTCGGCTATGCGCTGCCCGCTGCGGCCGCGATCACCGGGCTGTTCCTGCTCGCGGACGGCTTCGGCTGGCCCGACTGGCTCACGGCCATCGGTTCCGGCGTCCTCGCCGCGGCCGTGATCGCGTACGTGGTGCGCGGCATCGCCCGCCGGGGCCTTGCCCGCGAGGTGCTCAACGGCAATGTGTGGCTGATCTACCTGTCGTTCATCGCGGTGATGTGGAACCTGTGGTTCTTCTCGTTCTGGTCGGTGCAGATCGTCGCCCAGGCGGCGCACAGCACGCTCACCGCCTCCGCGCTGACCGCCGCGTTCAACGCCGGCGCCGGCATCATCGGCTTCCCGGTGGGCGGCTGGATCGCCGACCGGCGGGCCAGGCGGGGCAAGGGGCGCAAGCCGCTGGCCATCGTCTGCGCGAGCGTGCACACGGTGCTGGCCGTGGCGTTCGGGTTCAGCATCGCGGCGGGGCGGCCGTCCATGCTGCTGCTCGGCCTGATCCTGTTCGTCTCCGGGTTGTTCTTCAACGCGCTCCAGCCGATCGTGCACAGCATCCTCGGCGACCTGGCCGGAGAGGAACGGCGCGGTGAGGTGTTCGGCGTGTTCAACCTGGTGGCCGAGGTCGGCGCGGTGGCCAGCCCGGTCGTCGGCGGCGTGCTGTACGACGCCACGGGCAGCTGGGCGCCGGGTGTGTTCACCGCGGCCGGGGTGATGGCCGTCGCCGTCGTCCTCTACGCCTTCCTGCGCGAGCGCATCCCGGCCGCCGAGGCGTAGGCGCTCCGCCCTCGCGGCGCCGCGAGGGCGGCGGCCGTATCCCCGGTTGTGGCCGCGTACCCCTTGCGGTCTGCCGCTGCCCCCGTCGCCGTGCCCGGCGGCGCACGGTCTCCTCCTCGACCGCCGGGTGCGCTCGGCGCGTACCGCTCCTCGTACGGGGCCGGACCGGTGGGCGCGGTCGGCCCGGGACGAGGGCACCGCACGGCCTTCGGCCGCACGGCCGTTGGGTCCCGGACAAGGGCCGACGAGTCCCGGACGCGGCCGGGCCGGCTGCGGGACAGTGGGAGGCCGGGGCACGAGGGCGGCCCCGGTGGAGGTGACGAGGTGCTGAGGACTCCCGCGGGCAGGACGCGCCTGGAGATCCTCGCTTGGCTGAAGGACCCGGCTGCCCACTTTCCGCGTGGGCGCCGCGTGGATCCGGCCGTGGACGGCGTCCCGGCGCGGGCCGTCGCCGCCAGGCTCGGCGTGACCCGCCGCGTCGCCGAGAACCATCTCCGTCTCCTGGCCCGGACCGGCCTGCTGCGCACCAAGCGGATCCGGCACCGCACTTATTACCGACGTGACGAGGCCCGCATCGCCGAGGTGTCCCGACTGTTCGAGGAGGGCTGGTAGCCGGGCGGACACGCCGACCGGCCATGGCCGATCGGGGCGGTGCGCCGGCCCGGCCAACCTCAACGACAGTGCAAACTCGAACAATACGGGCATAAAAGGTAAGAAATTGTTGTGAGTCCGCCAGTGCCGCCGCGCCGAAGGGGCCGGTGCGGCGCCCGGCCGTCCGGACCGACCGTACGGTGTGGTCGGGGTGTGACCCGGTTCCTCCTCGTTCTTCCTCCGGTGTCCTCGCGGGCACGCGCCGGGTTCCCCGGTCCGGGGCCGTCGGCGGTCGCGGCCGTCGTCCGGGCGCCGGTACCTGCGGGCTGTCCGGGCGTAGTAAGACTGTCTACAGCACTGTCGACCAACTCCTCAGAACTGGATCCCATGAGCGCCATCTCCGTCGGTCAGGCCGCCGTCCTCGGAGTCGTCGAGGGGGTGACCGAGTTCCTCCCCGTGTCCTCCACCGGCCACCTCAAGATCACCGAGGGGCTCATGAACATCCCGGTCGACGACCAGTCGGTCGTCGGGTTCTCCGCCGTCATCCAGGTCGGCGCCATCGCCGCCGTGCTCGTGTACTTCTTCAAGGACATCGTGCGGATCGTCTCCGCCTGGGGCCGCGGCCTGCGCAACCGTGAGGAGCGGGTGCACCACGACTACAAGTTCGCCTGGTGGGTCATCTACTCGACCATCCCGATCGTCATCGTGGGCCTGGCCGCCAAGCCGCTGATCGACGGCGCGCTCGGCTCGCTGTGGGTGGTCGCCGGCTCGCTGATCGTCGGCAGCGGCGTCATGTGGGCCGCCGACCAGATGGGCCGGCACAAACGCGGCGAGGACGACACCTCCTTCAAGGACGCGATGCTGGTCGGCTGCTCGCAGATCCTCGCCCTGCTCTTTCCCGGCTTCTCCCGCTCCGGCGCCACCATGTCCACCGCGCTCATCCTCGACCTGGACCGGGTCGCCGCCACCCGGCTGTCCTTCTTCCTCGGCATCCCGGCCCTGACCGGCGCCGGCCTCTACGAGCTGAAGGACGCCCTGGGCGCGGGCGTGGGCGCCGCCCCCCTCGCGGTCGGCACGCTGGTCTCCTTCGTCGTCGCCTACGCCTCCATCGCCTGGCTGCTGAAGTTCGTCGCCCGGCACTCCTTCAACGCCTTCGTGATCTACCGGATCGTCATCGGCGTGGTGCTGTTCGGGCTGCTCGGCGCGGGAGCGCTGAACGGCTGACACCCACGGCGCGGACGGGGGCGTGAAGCCGGTACTGCGGGCTCCACGCCCTTCGCTGCGCTCGCCCGGCCGGTCTTGACACCGTCCACCGCTCACCCGGAACATCGCTCCGTGAACCTGTCGGACAGCCGGACCGATGGTCCGGGCCCGCGGCGTGCCGGCGCGACGGAAGCGGCCCCCGGCCACCTCCGCGGTGCCGTCGAGCGCTGCGTCATCGAGCGCGCCGCCCGTGCGACAGGCGACAGGCTGCTCTCGGCGGCGGAGCCGTGCCGCAGGCTCGACGCCTCCCGGCCCGTGCTCCGCACGGACCCGCGGGCACCGCGGACGACGGGCCTGACGGTCACCCGGACCGCCAAGGGCACCTTCGTCGTCGGGGCGTGAGCGTGCGGAACCCCGAAGGCGCGGCACACCGCTCGCCCCCCGGACCGCCGACGGCCCCGCTCCTGCGGACCGTACTCGTGACGCCGGCCTTCCCCGCCGCCGTCCCCGGTCCTCACGTACGCCGACGGCGGCGGCGCCGCACGCACCACAGTGCCGTGCCCGTCGCCGGCCGTCGCAGCGCCGGCGGGCGGGCCGGTGCCCCGGCCGCTCTGGCGCGTCACCCACCGGAACCGGCGTGCGAACCCTGTGCCGGTCCCTCCCGACTCACCCATGAGCAGGTAGTGATGGACAGCAGCTCTCCCGCGGACGCGCCCGTCGTCCGCGCCCCCCTCCACGCCCCCGTCGCCCACCTCGTACGCGGCGGGGTGATCGAGGGCGTCCACCACGGTTCCGTCGTCGTGCTCGGCGCCGACGGCGAGGCCGCGTTCCGACTCGGCGACACCGAGGCCGCGTTCTACCCGCGCTCGGCCCTCAAACCCGTCCAGGCCGTGGCCATGGTGCGGGCCGGGCTGCCGCTCGACGGCGACCTGCTGTCGCTCGCCGCCGCCAGCCACTCCGGCGAGGAGTGCCATCTCGCCGGGGTCCGGCGGATCCTCGACCTGGCCGGCCTGGGCGAGGAGGACCTGCGCAACGTGCCCGACATGCCGTTCGACCCCGCCGTGCGCGACGCCTGGGTCCGTGCGGGCCGCGGGCCCTCGCGGCTCGCCCAGAACTGTTCCGGCAAGCACGCGGCGATGCTCAGCACCGCCCGGCTCAACGGCTGGTCCCTGACGGACTGTCTCGACCCGGCCCACCCGCTCCAGCGGGCGATCGCCGAGACCGTCGAGGACCTCACCGGGCAGCGTGTCGCCCGGGTCACGGTGGACGGCTGCGGCGCCCCGCTCTTCGCCGTCTCCCTGCACGGCCTGGCCCGTGCCGTCGCCCGGATCGTCACCGCCGCACCCGGCACGCCCGAGGCGCGCGTCGCCGACGCGCTGCGCGCGCACCCCGAGATGGCGTCCGGGGCCGACCGGGACGTGGCCGCGCTGATGCGGGCCGTGCCCGGTCTGCTCGCCAAGGACGGGTTCGAGGGGGTCGAGGCCGCCGCGCTGCCCGACGGACGCGCGATCGCCGTCAAGATCGCCGACGGCGCGTCCCGGGCCCGGATCCCGGTCGCCGCGGCCGCGCTGGCCCGCGCCGGGGTCGACCCCGCGCTGCTCACCGAGTTCGCGGGCGAGTCACTGCTCGGCGGCGGAGAGCCGGTCGGCTGCATACGCCCGGTGCCCCCGCTCGATCCCCGCCCGGTGACCGCCTGCGCCTGACCCGTGGTGCCGTGACCGGCGGCCCTCGGCTCCCACCCCGCTCACCGGGCGGTCCGGGTGCGGACCGGCGTGCGCCGTGCAGGCTGGTTACACGCCGGTCACGAGCAGGTCTCTCGCCGGTGAGTGGCGCGTCGCCTTCCGGCCACCCGGCGTTGACACGCTTGCCGAGTGTTGGCCATGGCTTTCCCCGTCGATCTCCGCCGCTGCCAGATGCTCGGTCTGGCCGGTACCGCCTTCCTCGCGCTGGGCGGTGAGAGCGCCGGGGCCTTGCCGGTCCAAGAACTCCTGGCGCCCTCGTCGCCCCGGGCGGCCCTCGGCCTGGTCGGGGTGTACTTCGGCGTCGTCCTGCTGATCGCGGCCTGGGCGCTGCTCGGCCGCGTCGTGCGCGGCCCCGAGCCCCCGACGCCACGCGCCCTGCTGCTGGTCCTCGCCGTCTGGGCGAGCCCGCTGCTGCTCGCGCCGCCGCTGTTCAGCCGGGACGTGTACAGCTACCTCGCCCAGGGCGCCATGGTCGACGCGCACCTGGACGTGTACACGCACGGACCCGCACAGCTCGGCGGCCCGCTCGCCGACGAGGTCGCCCCGGTGTGGCAGCACACCGCGGCCCCCTACGGACCGGCCTTCCTGGGCGTCGCCGCGGCCCTGTCGGGTCTCACCCGCGGCGAACTCCCGGCCGGGCTCGTCGGGATGCGGCTCGTCGCCCTGCTCGGCGTCGCCCTGATGGCAGCCGCGCTGCCCCGGCTGGCCCGGCACAGCGGCGCCGACCCGGCCGCAGCCCTCTGGCTCGGCGCGCTCAACCCGCTGGTCCTGCTGCACCTGGTCGCGGGCGCGCACAACGACGCGATCATGCTCGGGCTGCTCGGCGTCGGCCTGGTCGCGGCGCTCGGTCGGTGGGCCGCCCTGGGAGCCGTACTGGTCACACTGGCCGCCCTGGTCAAGGCGCCCGCCGCGCTGGGCCTCCTCGCCGTGGTGGTGCTCCAGGTGCGCGCGGGCCGCGGCCCGCTGCGCGCCCTGCTGACGACGGCGATGGCGGCGGGCGCCACCACGGTTGCCGCGACGGCCGTGGCCGGTACCGGATACGGCTGGATAGGCGCCCTGGACACCCCGGTCTCCTCGCACAACTGGGCGCTCACCAGCCTGCTGGGCCGGGTCACCGGGGCGCTGCTCGAACACCTCGGCAGCGGCCTGGCCCCCCTCGCCGTCCCCGCCTGGCACGCGCTCGGTCTCGCCGTCACCGCCGTCGCCGTCCTCGTCATATGGCTGCGGCAGCGCCCCGAACCCGTGTACGCGCTCGGGCTCAGCCTCGCGGTCGTGGCCGCCTTCGGCCCGGCGATCCGCCCCTGGTACGCCCTGTGGGGCCTGTTCCTGATCGCCGCCGCCGCGCCCAGCACGTCGATACGGCACCGGGTGGCCGCCGTCACGGCCGCGCTCGCCCTGGCCGTGCTGCCCAGCGGTGACCCCGCCGACACCGGACAACTGGTGCTCGCCGTCTCCGGCGGTGTGCTGGCCGTGGTCGTGCTGTGGCAGGCCCACCAGGCCGCGCAGGCCCCGGCGCTGGGCCGGGCCGCATGAGGGCACCGCGTACGGAACGGGGCCGGCTGCTCCTCGTTCTGGTCCTCGTCGCCGCCGTGACCGCGTTCACGGCCACCGTCCCGCTGATGCGCGACTTCTTCGACCTGCGGGTGTACTACGGCGCCGTCGACACCTGGATGCACCACGGCGGCCGGCTCTACGACTACCGGGTCCCGGGCACACCGTACGGCTTCACCTACCCGCCGTTCGCGGCGGTCGCCATGCTGCCGATGGCCCTGATCGGACTGCACCTGGCCATGGCGGTGTCCCTGCTGTTCAACCTGGCCGCGCTGGCCCTGGTGCTGCGTCTGCTGGCCGGGTCGCGGTGGCGCCGCCACGGCTGGTACGGCTGGTCGCTCGCCGCGTGCGTGCTCGCGCTGTTCGAGCCGTTGCGCGACACCTTCAGTTTCGGCCAGGTCAACCTGCTGCTGCTGGCGCTGGTCCTGGTCGACGCCAAGCTGCTGGCGACGGGGCGGAGCCGCTGGGCGGGCGTGGGGACGGGCCTGGCCGCCGCCATCAAGCTGACGCCCGTCGTCTTCATCGGCCTGCTGCTGCTCGCCCGCCGCTGGCGGGCCGCGGCCTGCGCCTCGGCCGTCGCCCTGGGCGCCACCGCCCTCGCCGCCGGGGTGGACCCGCGGGCCTCGCGTTTCTACTGGACCGTGGCGCTGTGGGACACGAACCGGGTGGGGCACCTCGACTACGTGTCGAACCAGTCGCTCCAGGGCGTGCTGGCCCGGCTCGGCGAGACCGGCCGTCCGCTGTGGGCGGCGGCGGTGCTGCTGGTGCTGTGCCTGTGGGCATGGCGGACGCGCCGGGCGGTGGTGGCCGGGGACTGGACGGGCGCCTTCGCACTGACCGGCCTGCTGGCCTGTCTGATCAGCCCGATCACCTGGGTGCACCATCTGGTCTGGCTGCTGCCGTCCTTCGCGGTGCTGCTCCGCGCCGGGCACCCGCGGATCGCGGGTGCCCTGTACGCGGTGCTGTGCACCAGCGTGGTGTGGCTGTGGTTCGACGACGCGTCCGGCGTGGACGGGTTCCTCGGCAGCAACATCTACACCTGGATCACGCTCGGTCTGCTGATCGGTCTGCCGGTCGGTCAGCCCCGGGCCGCCCGCCCGTTCTTCTTGGCCCGCAGCGCCAGTGCCACGGCCCCCGCGCCCAGACCCGCCACGCCCGCGATGACACCGAACTCCGACCAGCCGGAATCGCCGTCGGGCACGGACGCGGCGACCGGCGCGGCGGACGGGGTCCGGGACGGGGCCGCGGTCGGCCGGGGCTTGTCCACCAGCGCGTCCAGCGAGCCGACCGGATCGACGTGTCCGCCGGCGGCGAAACCCCAGTCGAGCAGCGCGCGCGCCTCCTCGTAGACGGTCAGCCCGTCGTCCTCCTGGGGGTTGAGCACCGTCACGACGAGAGTGTGGCCGCCCTGGCGGGCGGCGGCCACGAGCGTGTTCCCGGCGTCGCTGGTGTAGCCGTTCTTGACGCCGATCAGACCCGGGTACCGTGCCACGCCGTCCGCGCCGGTCAGCAGCCGGTTGGTGTTCTCGATCCCGTACGACCCGCCCTCGCCGGGGAAGGCGGCGTCGACGGTGGAGCAGTAGCGGGCGAAGTCGGGGTTGCGCAGCCCGGCCCGGCCGAAGACGGCGAGGTCGAACGCCGAGGACACCTGGCCGGGCGCGTCGTAGCCGTCGGGCGAGATGACATGGGTGTCGCGGGCCCCCAGGGCGCGCGCCTTGGTCTGCATCCGGGCGACCGTGGTGTCCCAGCCGCCGTCCAGCGAGGCCAGTACGTGTACGGCGTCGTTGCCCGAGCTGAGGAAGACGCCTCGCCACAGGTCGGCCACCTCGTAGGTCAGGCCCTCCTTGACCCCGACGAGGCTGCTGCCGGGTCCGATGTCCGCCAGTTCCTGCCCGCTCACCGTGTGCTGGACGCTGCCGGGCACGACCGGGAGCACGGTGAGGGCGAACAGCGTCTTCAGGGTGCTGGCGGGCGGCAGCTCGCGGTGTGCGTCGTGCGCGGCCAGCACCTCGCCGCTCTCGGCGTCGGCGACCAGCCAGGACAGCGCCGTGACGTCGGGCACCTCGGGTGCCCCGGAGCGCGGCCTGACCTGGATGCCGGAGCCGAAGAGGACCGCGGGCTGCGGCACCGCGGCCCGCGCCGGGCCCGGCGAAGGGGCGACGGTCCGCGGGTGGGCGATGGCCGCGGGGGGCGTGAGGGCCAGCACGCCCGCCACGCACAGGGCGCAGGTCGACACGGCCATCCGAGACGAAGATCCGATTTTCATATGAGCAACGTAGGAACGGAGGTGTCGTGCTCCGCGCTGCCAGGGCCGCACGGCGTTCGGGAGCAACCCGGATGCCCCACACGAGTCCCCCCGAGCCTGTCGCCCCGGCACCCGGGGACGCCGTCCGCCGCGGCGGACGTCGCCGGACCGTGTCCGCCTCCGGCGCCGCGGTGCCGCTGACGGCGCGTCGCTCCCGGAGGCATGTCGTGTGTGGTGGGGCATGGCGCCCGGTCGTGTCCGGCCCGGCTGCGTACCGTACCGGCGGTGTGCCCCGTCCGGCGGTATACCGCGCCGCGCAAGGCGCATCGTCCGGCGGCGTGCCGCGCCCACTGGCGGCGGCGACGTGCGATCTGGCCGCTGACGGACGTGACGGCCGCTGGTGCGGCGACCGATGACGCGGCCACTGACGGACGTGGCGGCCGGACGTGGCGGCCGGGCGGTGCGGCAGTCGGTGGTGTGGCGGCCGGTGGTTCAGCCGGGCGGCAGGGTCGGCTGGACGCGGCGCAGAAACGTCGCGTTGTCGGGGGTCTCCCGCATCCGTTGCAGCAGGGTCTCCACGTTCGCCGGCCCGCCGTCCCTGCTCCACAGGGCTCGGCGCAGGCCCCGTACGGTCGTCAACTCGGCCGGGGGCAACAGCAGTTCCTCGCGGCGCGTACCTGATGCGGTGAGGTCGACGGCGGGGAAGACGCGGCGCGCGGCGAGTTGCCGGTCGAGGCGCAGCTCCATGTTGCCCGTGCTCTTGAGCTCCTCGAAGAAGAAGTCGTCGGCCCGGGAGCCGGTCTCCACCAGCGCGGTGGCGAGGATCGTGAGCGAGCCGCCCCCCTCGGCCTGGCGGGCGGCGCCGAAGAATCGCTTGGGTCCGAGCAGCGCCGCCGCGTCGACGCCGCCGCTGAGGGTGCGGCCGCTGGTGCTCGCTGCGTTGTTGTGGGCCCGGCACAGCCGGGTCAGCGAGTCGAGGAGGACGACGACGTCCGCGCCGTCCTCGACCTGCCGCTTGGCCCGTTCGATCACGAGTTCGGCCAGCGCGATGTGCTGTTTGGGCGTCCGGTCGAAGGTCGAGGCGTACACCTCGCCGCGCACGGAGCGCCGCATCTCGGTGACTTCCTCGGGGCGCTCGTCGAGCAGCACCACCATGAGACGGCACTCCGGGTGGTTGCCGGCGACGGCGGCCGCGAGTTGCTGGAGCAGCACGGTCTTGCCGGTCTTCGGCGGGGCGACGAGGAGCCCGCGCTGGCCCTTGCCGACGGGGGTGAACAGGTCGACGACGCGGCCGGCCGCCCCGGACGCCGGGTGCTCCAGCCTCAGTCGCCGGTGCGGGTGCAGGGGAGTGAGGTCGTGGAAGTGGGGTCGGGTGCGCGGTTCTCCGGGTGTCCGGCCGTTGACGCGTTCGATCGCGGTCAGCGCGCGCTGCGGTCCGCGGACGCCTTCGACGAGGTCGCCCTTGCGCAGGCCGTACCGGCGGACGAGCGCGGGCGGGACCTGAGGGTCGGACGGCGCGGGCAGGCAGTTCTCCGCCCGTAGCTGCCCCTTCCCGTGTGCGTCGACGTCGAGGACACCGACGACCTGCCGGTCGTCCGGAGCCTGTGCCTGCGCAGGGGGGTGTTCGAGTGTGGTGGTCATGAAGGGTGGTCCTTTCGCGGACACGGGTCCTGGTGTCAGGCGGGTGAGGGGAGGGGGAGGGGCCGCGAGGGGCGGGCGCACGAGAGCGCCGCGGCGGCGGACGACACCTCGGTACGGGCAGGGCGTCAGCGACTGCCGACAAGGTGCTGTGGAAAACCGACGTACCGGCCGGAGAACGGCCGTGATGACGGTGACCTGAGGGAAAGAAGCACCGGCGCCCTCGACGGGGCGTGGACAAGTGCTGCTTGCACTGTACCACTCGTGGCGGAACCCTGGCGGCGGCCCGCGCCAAAAGGGTTGACCGGAGGCGCACGGTGGGCCGCCGGAGGGGAACGCTACGCGCCGCCCGCGACATCGCCCCGGTAGGCGCGGCAGTCGACGCTCGGCCGTCGAGCGCACCTCCTGCCCAGCACAACGCATCGGCGGCCTCCTGTGTTCCCCCGACCGTCCGCGCACCGGTGCGCAAGTCCCCGCGGCTGGGCAGAATCGGGTCCGCTCCACCGGGCCCGATGGACCTTCGTGCACCGTCCCCGGCTCGTCCCCCGCGCCACGCCCGATCCACCCCCCCCGTCCCGAGGAGTTCAGCCATGAACAGGACGTCCGCGGAACCGCATCGTATGGACCCCGCGGGCGGCTGCCCGCACGCGGCCAACGCCCGGCTGCTGGCCCGCGGAGCCGTCGCTCCGGTCGTGCTGCCGGGGGAGGTCGAGGCGATGGCGGTCCTCGGGCACGACACGCTCAGGGAGTTCCTCACCCATCCCGATGTGGCCAAGGGCGCCCGGCACTTCACCGCGCTGGTCGAGGGGCGGATCCCCGCGGGGTGGCCGCCGGCGACCTTCGCGACCGTGCGGGGCATGACGACCGCCGACGGGGACGACCACCGTCGGCTGCGCGCTCTGGTGAGCAGGGCCTTCACACCCCGGCGCGTCGCCGGACTGCGGCCCCGCGTCGAGGAGTTGACCGTGGCCCTGCTCGACGACCTGGTCCGGGCCGCCGCGGCGGACGACGGAGTCGTCGATCTGCGGCGGCATTTCGCGCTGCCGCTCCCGCTGGGCGTCATCAGCGAGTTGCTGGGCGTGGACACGCGCCACCGGGACCGGCTGCACCACCTGTGCAACCAGGTCGTCGCCACCGGCATCACCCCCGCGGAGGCGGTCGCCGCCCACCGCGAACTCGTCGCCGTCCTCGGCGAGATCGCCGCGGCCCCCGGCGACGATCTCACCAGCGCTCTGATCGCCGCCCGTGACGACGACGGCGACCGGCTCGACGCGCAGGAACTGATCGGCACGCTCGTCCTGATGATCATCGCCGGGCACGAGACCACGCTGAACCTGATCACGAACGCCGTACGGGCGCTCGTGGCGCACCGGGACCAGCTCGACCTCGTCCGGGCGGGCGGGGCGAGCTGGGACGACGTGGTGGACGAGACGCTGCGCTGGGACGCGCCCGTGAGCTTTTTTCCGTTCCGCTACCCCGTACGGGACCTGACGCTGGACGGCACCGTCATCCCGCGGGGCACCCCGGTGCCGGCCGGCTATTCCGCCGCCGGCCGCGATCCCGCCGGGTACGGGCCGGACGCCGACCGGTTCGACGTCACCCGGGCCGGGCGTCCCGGTGCCGTACGGAATCTGTCCCTCGGGCACGGCGCCCACTACTGCCTGGGCGCCCCGCTGGCCCGGCTGGAGGCCACCGTGGCGCTGGAGCGGCTGTTCGGCCGCTTCCGCGGGCTCGACCTCGCCATGGCGGAGGACGCCCTTCCGCGGCATGCCGGTTTCGTCGGCAACAGCGTCGGGACGCTGCCGGTGCGGCTGGGCGTCTGAACCGGTGACGGGCAAAGGCGACGGCGATTTCCGGCGTCCGCCGGATCAGATCGCGCTCAGACCTTCAGCCGGACCCCGTTCAGATCGCGCTCAGACCTTCAGCCGGACCCCGTTCAGACCCCGCTCAGACCTTCAGCCGGACCCCGTTCGGACCCCCGCTCACACCTGGATCAGACCCCGCTCCGACCCTGCTCAGATCTTGATCAGACTCCGATCAGACCTCGATCGGACCCCGCTGTTTCCGCTACTTGGCACTCAGGAGATGGCACCAAGGGGGGAAACAGCGGCGCCGTCGCCCGTCGTGGCAAGGGTGGTTCCGGTCCGCTGACTACCATGCGCGGGATCTGTCTTCACGCAATTTCGGATTGCCTAGGGGTAAGGGCCGTGAAGGAATTGAACGACATGGGCGCGACGATTCCACGACATGCCGCGAACGAACGCCGCGCACTGGACCGCGGCGGTTGCGTGCCCGGGTGAGCCGTCGCCGGTCCGATCGCCGCGGACGCTCGCGGCGCCCACGACGACCGGCCCCGATGAAGCTTCTCAGCGTCCCTCGGACCTGATCCCCCACGGCGGCGAGCCCGAGAGCATTCCGCGGCCGGCCCGCCGCTGCCCGAGCCGGAAAGAGAATTCATGCTGTTGTCTGCCCTGCTGGGAGTTGCCGACCCGCCGCAACTCCTTCCCGCGCGTGAGCAGATGGCGTTCACCCTCGGCTTCCACATCATCCTGGTGCCCTTCGGGGTCGCATTCACCTTCATGATGCTGATCTGCCACTACCGGGCGATTCGCCATGACGACCACCAGGCACTGCTCCTGGCACAGCGGTGGTCCAAGGTGGCCGCCGTCCTGTTCGCGGTCGGGGCGGTGTCCGGCACCGTGCTCTCCTTCGAACTGGGACTGCTCTGGCCGGGGCTGATGGGCACGTACGGGGCGGCGTTCGGATTTCCGTTCGCCTATGAAGGGCTGTTCTTCTTCCTCGAAGCAATTTTCGTGGCCATCTACATCTACGGCTGGAAGAGACTTCCGTCGTGGCCGCACTTCTTCACCGGCGTCGCCGTCACGCTGGCGAGCGTCGGCGGAACGGCCTCCGTCATCGCGGCGAACAGCTGGATGAACCAGCCCGCGGGCATCGTGGTGAAGGACGGACGGGTCACGGAGGTGTTCCCTGGAAAGGTGTTCTTCAACGGCGCCTTCTGGTGGGAAATGGTGCACATGCTCCTCGCGTCGTACATCGTCGCGGGATTCATGGTCGCGGGAGTCTATGCGTGGGGCCTGCTGAAAGGACACCGGGACCGCTACCACCGGTTGGGATTCCTCGTGCCGTTCACGGTCGGGGCGATCGCCATGCCGTTGCAGTTCCTGGTCGGGGACACGATCGCCCGGCAGGTCTTCGACCGGGAACCGGCCAAGTTCGCGGCCATCGAGATGGTCCCCAAGACCGGTGACCACATCCCCGAGACCCTGGGCGGCGTCTTCATCGACGGCAAGGTCCGTTACGGCATCCCCCTGCCCGACGTCGCGTCGATCCTCGCGGGTTTCAGCCCGTCCACCACGATCAAGGGTTTCGACGCCATCCCCCCTGCGGTGCGCCCCGACGACGCGGTGGTCAGCGTCGTACACCTCGCCTTCGACGTGATGGTCGGGACCGCCTCCCTGCTCCTCCTGCTGGCCCTGTGGTTCGGCTGGCTGTGGTGGCGGCGGCGCGAGGTGCCGACGAACCGCTGGTTCCTGCGCGGTGCCGCGGTCTCCGGCGTGGTCGCGCTGCTGTCCCTGTGGAGCGGCTGGGTGGTGACCGAGGTGGGCCGGCAGCCGTGGACCGTGGTGGGGCTCCTGCTGACGAGGGACGCGGTCGCCACGCAGGGCAACCTGTGGCCGCTGTTCGCCACGGTCCTCGCCATCTACATCTGCGTCGGCACCGGCGCCCTGCTGGTCCTGCGCGCCATGCACCGGCGCTGGCTGCGCGAGGGCACCGACGCCGTCGTGGTCCCGTACGGTCCCCAGCCGGCGCCGGCGGCGAACGGGCGCACACCGGGAGCTGATGACGTATGAGCACACTGATCGCCGCGGTCCTGTTCGTCGGCGTCATCGCCTACGCCCTGTTCGGCGGGGCGGACTACGGAGCCGGCTTCTGGGACCTGACCGCCGGCGGCCGCGAGCGGGGACGACCCGTCCGGGAGCTGATCAACCTCTCCATCAGCCCGGTGTGGGAAGCCAACCACACCTGGCTGATCTTCTGCCTCGTCACGATCTGGACGGCCTTCCCCCAGGCGTACACCGCCATCACCACCACCCTGTACATCCCGCTGGGCCTGGCCGCGCTGGGCATCGTGGCGCGCGGAGCGAGCTTCGCCTTCCGGCACGCGTTGTCCCACAGCCGGGGGGAGCTGGGCATCAGTGTCGCCTTCGCCTCCTCGTCGATCGTCACCCCTTTCTTCTTCGGCACCATCGCGGGCGGGATCGCCTCCGGCCGAGTCCCCGCGGCGGGCCGCGGCGACCCGATGTCCAGTTGGCTCAATCCGACATCCGTGCTCGGCGGCGTGCTCGCGGTCACCGTCTGCTCCTACCTCGCCGCCGTGTTCCTCACCGGACAGGCCCAGCGCCGGGGGAGCACCTCGCTGGAAAGAGGGTTCCGCCGTCGGGCCGTCGGCGCGGGCGTCGTCACGGGACTGGTGGCCCTCGCGGGCGTGTTCATCCTGGATCTGGACGCCCCGCGGCTGTTCCACCAGTTGAGCACGGTGGGCGCGGCGCTCCTGGCCGTCTCCGGGCTGTGCGGTCTCGCCGCGCTGCTGCTGTTGCGCAAGGGCCGACCGCCCGTCGTGCGCACCCTCGCGGCCCTCGCGATCGCCGCCGTCGTGGCGGGGTGGGGAGTCGCCCAGTACCCCTATCTCCTGGGCACGCACCTGACCATTCATCAAGCGGCGGCCCCGGCGGCCTCCTTGTGGATGCTGTTCGCGGTCTCCTGCGTGGCGGCGATCCTGATCGCGCCCTCCCTCTACCTGCTGTACAGCCTGCAACTGCGACGCAAACTCGGCTGACGACGGAGCACGATCCCACGATGACCACCACTCACCCGGTTCTCAAGTCCGCCGCCTGTGCCGCCCTGCTCGCGCTGGCCGCCGTCGGCTGCTCGGGCGGCGGTGACGGCTCGGGCCGAGCCGAAACACCGCGGCGGACCGCCACGGTGCGGGCTTCCCCGTCCGCCACGGCGCACCCCTTCCGGCAGGTGCCGAGCAGCGCGGAGTGCCGCAGGGTGCTCGGCTCCGCCTGCTACACACCGGACCTGGTCCGCACGGCCTACGGCATCGACCGGCTCAACTCCTTGGGGCTGACCGGCGAGGGCCGCACGGTCGTCGTCTACGAGCAGGTGGTTCCGGACACGCTGAGGCGGGACTTGGAGACCTTCAGCCAGGCGATGAAGCTGCCGAAGCCGGAGCTGACCGTCGACCGCTACGATCCGGCCGGGCGCATCGCCCCGTTCGACCCGAAGAACTCCCAGCTGGCCGTCACCGCCATGGAGACCACCCTGGACGTGCAGATGGTCCACATGGTCGCCCCGGAGGCGAAGATCGTCGTCACGCAGATCGGACTGCCCGCGGCCGTCTACCGTCCCGGACCCTCCCCGTCCGGCACCCCCGAGCCCACCCCGGACGAGGAGGCGGCCCGGCAGGCCGCCGACGGCGCGGCGGTGGGCGCCGGGCTCATCCTCGACGGCATCGCCGACAGTCTGAACAGGCATCACCCGGACGCGATCTCCATCAGCTTCGGCGTCGAGGAGTACACGGCGGCCGGGAACAGCGGCCGGCCCGCCCAGAACCTGGCGCGGTTCAGCGGTGTGCTCGCCCAGATCGTGGCCGGTGGGGTGTCCCTGGTGGCCAGCGCGGGCGACTCCGGTGCCGCCCCGCCCATCGGGCCGCACGGCGAGCGGGTCAAGTCGGTGTCCTGGCCCGCGTCCGACCCCAGCGTCCTCTCCCTGGGCGCCTCCCGGCTCCACCTCGACGACCAGGGCCGGCGGACCGGCCCCGACACCGTCTGGCACGACCAGTACGGCGCGACCGGCGGCGGCCCCTCCCAGACCTTCACCCGCCCCGCCTACCAGGACGGTGTCGAGGACCGCGTCGGCGGCAGGCGCGGCACACCGGACATCTGCATGGACGGTTCGGCCTCCGGCGGCACCCTGATCTACCAGGGTTTCCTGCCGGCGGGCCCGGGTTGGGTGCCGGTCGGTGGCACCAGCGAGGCGGCTCCCATGTTCGCCGCGGTGATCGCGCTGGCCGACCAGAAGGCGGGCCGGCGCCTCGGCGCCGTCCACGGCCCGATGTACGGGTTGCAGAACGACCCCTCCGGAGGCGTCATCGACATCACCGTCGGCAACAACGGCCCGGACGGGTACCAGGCGGTGAAGGGCTACGACATGGCCTCCGGACTCGGCACCATCGACGCCTCGGCTTTCGTGCCGAAACTCGCCGCCACCGCCACCGGATGAAGCCCGCCGAATTGGCTGTGACAATTCTCACGGGCGCCGATAAATGCTCTCGCGCACCGGCGAATCGGACTTCTGCCATTTTGTCATAGCTTTTAACTCTATTGACGCAATCAGGCTGCGGCTGGGATAAACATCGAAGGTCTGCACTGATGCATGTGCAGACCACGCATGTCGTCGGGCCCCTCGGCGGGAGCGGTGGCACCGCGAGGGAACCACGGAAAGACCAGCAAGTCGAGCACAACGAGGTGAAAGCATGCCCATCCCCGTAACCGAGGCTCTGATGGAGCAGGGGCAGGTGGCTGCCGACAAGGTTGACAGTCTTCGCAAGCCCGGTCATTACCTGGTGAGTTCAGCACTGGGCGGCGCTTTCATCGGGGTGGGAGCAGTCCTTCTGCTCAGTGTCGGCGGACCACTGCTCGTCGCGTCGTCACCGCTCACCAAACTCGTCGAGGGCCTGGTGTTCGCCGTGGCCCTGACCCTGGTGGTGTTCGCCGGTGCCGAACTGACGACCAGCAACATGATGACCGGGGTCCAGGGAGCGATCACCCGGCGCTGCACGGTCGGCAACGCGATAGCCCTGATCGTCGGTTCGTTCGTCGGCAACCTCATCGGCTCGGTCCTGTTCGCCTGGATCGTGCACGGCAGCGGCGTCATCGAAGCCGGTGCGACCCCCGGCCACCCCGCCCCTGCCCTCGCGCTGCTGACCAGCCTGATCAAGACGAAGACGGCGGAGTCCGGCGCGGCCCTCTTCTTCCGCGGTGTGCTCTGCAACTTCCTCGTCTGCCTGGCCGTGTGGATGGCCGCCCGGACCAAGTCCGACGGCGCCAAGCTGATGCTGATCTTCTGGGCCATTCTGGCGTTCGTGGCGTCCGGCTTCGAACACGTCGTGGCCAACATGACCTACTTCGCGCTCGGCATGTTCGAGCACGTGCCGGGTGCGACCGCGAGCGCCTTCGCCCAGGACCTCGGCCTGGTCGGGCTGGGCAACCTCGTCGGCGGCTGCCTGCTGGTCGGCGCCGTCTACGGCTACATGGGCCGGCGCCCGTCGAAGGACCCCGCCCGGGACCCCGCCGACCCCGCCGTCATCCCGGAACAGTCGGCCGTCTCCGCCTGAGCCGCGGATTCCGGCCCGCACAGCGGGAGTCAGCCCGGCTGACTCCCGCTTTTCCATGTCCGCGGCCACCTGCCCCGGTCCCCCGCGGAGTCCTAGCGGAAAACGTCCCGCCCGGTGTGTCGATTCCGCCCGGCCCCGTTCGTCGGTGGGGTGTAGGAAGACCCTGAGGACCGGGAGGAACCATGAAATACATGCTGCTGGTCTGCGGCGACGACACCGCGGACGCCTCCGGCACGAAACCCGTCGAGCCGTGGGTGGAGGAGCACGGCGTCCGCGGCGGCGCGCGGCTGTACGGCCACCGGCTGCGGCTTCCCGGCGACGCGGTCACCGTCCGTGTGCGGGACGGCGAGGTGCTGTGCACCGACGGGCCCTTCGCCGAGACGAAGGAGTACGTCGCCGGGTTCGACGTCGTGGACTGCGCGAGCCTCGACGAGGCCGTGCGGATCGCCGCCGAGCACCCCGTGGCGACGATCGGGGCCATGGAGGTGCGCCCGTTCTGGGACGAGGGCGGCGCGGACGCCGAGACGAGCGTCCGACGGCTCGACGCCGAGCTGACCGCGGCCGCCCGCGAGCGTGACCTCGACCGGATGATGGCCTGCTACGACCCGGACGTGCAGGTGTTCCACCTGGCGGGCGGCGAGTCGACGGGCGCCGACGCCCTTCGCACGTCGCTCGGGGACCGGCTCGCGCGGCTGACCGGGCCGGTCCACCGCGAGGTCCTCGACCTGCGGGTACGCCCCGGTGAGGGCAGCGCGTTCAGCCACGCCCTGGTGCGGCTGCGCGCCACCGGCACCGACAACGGGCCGCTGGACCGCCTGGTGCGCGTGACCACCGGCTACCGCGACACCGGCTTCTGCTGGCTGATCACCCACGAACACCTCTCGGCGCCGGAGGCGGGCGCCACGAAGGAGCGGTCATGAAGTACGTGTTCTTCATCTGCACCCCGGTCGGCGGCGAGGAACTCAGCCCCGCCGAGATCGCCGACGACCCCCGCTTCACCGCGTACATCGAAGAGGTGCGCGAACGGGGCGTCGTCAAGGGCGGGGCCCGCCTGCGGCCCGTCACCGACGCCACGACCGTGCGGGTGCGCGGCGACGAGGTGCTGCTCGGCGACGGCCCCTTCGCGGAGTCGAAGGAGTACGTCGCGGGCATCGACATCGTCGAGGTCGCCGACCTCGACGAGGCCATCTCGCTCGCCTCGCGGCACCCGGCCGCGCTGGGCGGCGGCACGGTCGAGGTGCGGCCGGTCTGGGAGTGAACGCCGCGCACGACGTCGAGAAGGCGGTCACCGCCGCCTTCCGCGAGGAATGGGGCCAGGTCGTCGCCACCTTGATCCGGGCGACCGGCGACTGGGACCTCGCCGAGGAATGCGCCCAGGACGCCTTCGCCCAGGCCCTTGAGCGATGGCGGTGCGACGGAGTGCCGCGCCGCCCCGGTGCCTGGCTCACCACGACCGCCCGCAACCGCGCCGTGGACGTGCTGCGCCGGCAGGAGGTGGGCGCCGGGAAACTGCGGGAGGCGGCCTTGCTGACGCGCGACGAGGGACTCTGCGACGACGACGGCGACAGCGGGGTGCGGGACGACCGGCTGCGGCTGATCTTCACCTGCTGCCATCCGGCCCTGCCCATCGAGGCCCGGGTCGCGCTGACCCTGCGCACCCTCGCGGGCCTGACCACCCCGGAGATCGCCCGCGCCTTCCTGGTGCCCGAGGCGACCATGGCACAGCGCCTGGTCCGGGCGAAACGGAAGATCCGCAACGCGGGGATCCCGTACCGGGTGCCGCCCGCGCATCTGCTGCCGGAGCGCACCACGGGCGTGCTCGGCGTGCTCTACCTCCTGTTCAACGAGGGCTACACGGCCACCTCGGGCAGCGGTCTGGTACGGGTGGACCTGTGCGCGGAGGCCCTTCGTCTCACCCGGGTCCTGGCCCGCCTCATGCCCGACGAACCGGAGGCGGCGGGCCTGCTCGCCCTCCTGCTGCTGCACGACGCCCGCCGCGCCACCCGCGTCGACGCGCACGGCGACCTGGTGACCCTGGAGGACCAGGACCGTTCCGGGTGGGACCGCGCGGAGATCGACGAGGGCACCGCCCTGCTGGAGCGGGCCCTGCGCCGCGGACGCCCGGGCCCCTACCAGATCCAGGCGGCCATCGCGGCCTGTCACACCGGCGCGGCCACGGCCGAGGACACCGACTGGGTCGAGATCGCCGCCCTCTACGGCGAACTCCGGCGCCGGGTGCCCTCCGCGGTGGTACGGCTGAACCAGGCGGTCGCGGTGGGCATGGCCGAGGGCCCCGAGGCGGGCCTGGCCCTGGTGGCGGAACTGGCGGACGAGGGCGGACTGGCGGGATACCACCTGCTGCCCGCCACCCGTGCCGACCTGCTGCGCCGCCTGGGCCGCACCACCGAGGCCGCCGCGGCGTACGAGCGGGCACTGGAACTCGTCGAGAACGACGCGGAGCGGAGGTTCCTGGAGCGGCGGCTCGCGGAGTGCGGATCCGGCTGAGGGCCGTACGTCGGCAGGACGACAGCGGACCCGGCGCAGGCCACGGCGGCGCCGACGACCGCCGTGCCGGACCGTCGGCTCGCGCGGCCGTGCCCGAGCAGCCGACCGCCGCCGCGTGCGCCTAGGCTGATCGGATGTTCAGTCCTGAGGGACCCAGCCTGCGCGAACTCGCCGTCCAGGCGCTGTCGTCCGTCGAGCACGGCTACGACCTGCTCGCGCCGAAGTTCGACCACACGCCTTTCCGTACCCCCGACGGCATCCTGGAGTCCGTCGCCGCGGCGCTCGGCAGGCTCGGTCCGGTCGATGACGGGCTGGACCTGTGCTGCGGCACGGGCGCGGGGACGGAGGTGCTGGCGCGGGTGTGCCGGCGGAGCGTCACGGGCGTCGACTTCAGTGCCGGCATGCTCGCCGAGGCCGCCCGGCACGGCTGCCCCGAGGGACCGCGCGTCCACCTGGTGCGCGCCGACGCGCGCGCCCTGCCGTTCGCGTCCGCCTTCGATCTCGTGGTGAGCTTCGGGGCCTTCGGGCACTTCCTGCCGCGCGAACTGCCGGGGCTGTTCCGCCAGGTCCGCGCCGTGCTGCGGCCCGGCGGCCGCTTCGCGTTCCCGGTGCTCGCCCC
The DNA here is from genome assembly GCF_042268025.1 of Streptomyces sp. NPDC056161. NCBI lineage: Bacteria > Bacillati > Actinomycetota > Actinomycetes > Kitasatosporales > Streptomycetaceae > Streptomyces > Streptomyces sp. NPDC056161. Next base: position 33,347 of record NZ_JBHJUV010000024.1, on the reverse strand, counting down.
ACCCCGGCCCTCGGGCCCCGGCTTCTGGATGCTGCTCGGCTTCGACGCGGTGATGCGGGTGCGCAACGCCGTGTGGCGGCCGCCGTTCGTCATGTACTACCGGGCCTTCCGGCTCGGCGCGGTGCTCGACGGATTGGGGCGCGCCGGCTTCGGCACGGAACTGCACGCCCTGCCCGAGTTCGGCCGGCGCGCCGACGGCAGCCCCCGCGCCCGCCTGGTCGTGGCGCGGCGGCTGCCCTGACCGGCGGCCTAACCGACGGCCGGGGCCGTGTTCCCCCGTAACCCGCCGCGAGGTGAGCTGACACCCCGTGCGCGGCCGTCCCGCCCGCGGTCGCCCGGCACGCCGTCGTCCGTGCCCACCGCGGGCAGGGTGAATTCGTAGACGAGGGTGTCCTGGTGGGCGTCCACCACGAGATCGGTGATCTCCAGCGGGCGGGCGTACTGGTCGTGCACGTGCCGTGTCACCCGCACCGAGGAAGCGTCCGCGACCTGGCTGATGGCGTCGCGGTGGTGCAGGGCCAGACCCGCCTTGCGCATCCAGTCGTAGGCGCGCCGCAGCTGCGCGGTCGCGGCGGCCCCGGCCCGGGCCCGGTAGCGCCCCAGCTCCGCGACCTCGGCCAGGGCCACCGCGGAGAACGAGGTCACCGCGCTGCGCAGGGTGCGGCCGTCCGGCGCCGCGGACTCGTAGCGGTGCACCAGGGTCGGCCGGTGCGGGGCGATCCCCAGGGCGGCGGCGTGGTCCGGTGGGGGAGTCTCCCAGGTCACGGTGGCCCTCTCGACCATGTGCGGGTCGGCCGCCCGCACGCCCAGTGGGAAGGCCAGAAACACGCCGGCCTGCACGGGACGGCCGTGCAGGCCGGCGTGGCTGCCCCGCCGGTCGGTGCTGACCAGCCCGTCCCGCCGCAGCACCTCCAGGGCCTGCCGGACGGTCTCCCGGCTGACCCCGAAGTGCTCGGCCAGCCGCCGTTCGCCCGGCAGCCGCTCGCCCGGCGGTACGGTCCCGTCGCGCAGCTCGCCGAGCAGCTCTGCCGCGACCCGCCAGTACAGGGGCGTGACGGGGCCGTCGGTCCGGGGGTGGTCGTGCGGGGTGGTGCGGGCCATGCCGCGCCTCCTGTTGGTCACAAGACGTAGCCACTCGGGCTCATTGCGTGACAAGATCTAGCATTGGTCTAAACCAACAGGGAAGGCCGGTCCGCCGGAACGACCGAAACCCAACCGCCCCCACGGCCGGCGCCGCACTCGGGATTCCGCCGGTCTCCCGGTGCGACCGGCCCCGCGCACACGACGGTGGGACGGGCCCTCAGAGGCGCGGGCGCAGCCAGCGCACCTTCGTCTCGTCCTGGTACGGCCCGCCCCCCTCGTGGTCGTTGAAGTCGTACACCTTGATCGCCTTGTCGTCGTGCGCCCAGGCGTTGTACGCGGCGAACACCGTGGACGGCGGACAGGTCTGGTCCTCCAGCGCCGTCGAGAACAGGGCGGGCGCCCGGCCGCGGGCCGCGAAGTGGACGCCGTCGAAGTACGACAGCGTGCGCAGCACGTCCTCGGTGTTGCCGCGGTGCGTCTTCAGGTAGAGGCCGATCTCCCGGTACGGGTGGCGGTCCGTGAGCTTCGTCGCCCGCGGGAAGTCGCACAGGAACGGCACGTCAGGGGCGACGGCCACCAGGTCGGGGACCAGTCCGCCGACGGCGAGCGCGATGCCGCCGCCCTGGCTGCCGCCCGTCGCCACGGTCCGGGTCGCGTCGGTCAGCGGGTGCGACCTGGCCGCCTCGACCGCGCGCACCGCGTCCGTGAACACCCGCCGGTAGTAGTAGTTCTCGGGTGCGTCCACACCCCGCGTCATGTACCCGGGGTACGCGGGCGCGGCGCCCACGGGGTCGGCGGTGCCGCCTCCGCCACCGGAGGCGCTGCCCTGCCCACGGGTGTCCATCACGAAGTGCGCGCGGCCCGTCGACGCCCACAGCAGATGCTCGTAGGGCAGCCCGCGCCCGCCGCCGTAACCGATGAACTGCACCACCAGCGGCAGCGGCTCCTCGGCGCCGGCGGGCAGGGTCAGCCAGCCCTTGACCGGGTGTCCGCCGAATCCGGCGAACGTCACGTCGTGGACCCGGACCGTGGACAGGCCCGTGTCCACCGGTTCGAAGCGCGCGTCCAGGTCGTACTCCTGCGCTTCCTGGAGCGTCTTGGACCAGAAGGCGTCGAAGTCCTCGGGCTCCGTGGACGCGCTGCGGTAGTCGCGGAGTTCGTCGAGCGGAAGGTCGAACAAAGCCATCAGCAGTCGCCTTTGTGAAGAGTGCGTGCGGATGATCACACCGTACGTGGACGGTCGGAGCGTTCGCCAGAGGCGCAACCCTTTCCGCGGTGCCGAGACCGCGGGGTGGGCGACCCTGGTCAGAGAACAGGAAGCGCTTGCCCAGGTGGCTGTGTCAAGGGCTCGGTGGCAGACGGCGGGGACGGGCCGACCGGGTCGACCGGGCCCGCATCCGGTCGGACACCCCCACCATCCCCGTGCCGAACAGGCTCCGCGCCCTCAGGATGTGGCGGCCCGCCACGCCGCTCACCGGGCCGTGCGGGTCGGGGGCGGTCCGGGTCGGCCCGACGGGCCGGTCGGTCCGGTTCAGGCCGCCCCGGAGGTCCAGTCCGGGCCGGTACGGGCCCACTCCCGCTCCCACTCCAGCAGTCGGCGGCGCATCGCGATCCGGCGTGCCGCACCGTGGCCGAGGACGACGAGCAGGGCCGCTCCGCCCGTCGCGCACCCGCCGACGGTCACGGTGTGCTGCCACACGGCCACGTCGTCCGGAGGCGCGCCCACACCGTGCCCCCGGGCATCGATCCAGACGTCCACCACGTCTCCGGCGCGGGTGCCCGCCGGGACGCGCGCCTCGGCCGTGTGCTCGCCGGTGGCGGCCTCCGTCCAGCGCACCGTGGCCCGCCGGGGACGCTCCTGGCCGTCCGCCGCGGGAAGCGGCCGGGACGGGTTCCCGGTCACCTTCGCGCGCACGTGATGCCGCTCGGCCCGTTGCACGGCCGCGACGGTCGCGGCCTGGCGGTGGGCCCACAGGCCCGCCCACACCCCGGCCAGCGGCGCGCCCGTGAACAGCAGCAGCGCGACGCTCACCGCAGACCACGCCGCCACGGCGTCCGAGCGGCGCCGCAGCGGATTGCCGCGCCGAAGCCCGCCGCGCACCGGGATCCGCATGTCAGACCTCCTGGCCGCCCGGGGCCGGAGGGCCGGACGGCGTCCTGCCGTCGCTCCGGTCGGCGTTCAGGGGCGACGGCCGCCACCACACCGCGCGCCGCGCACGCGGGGATGCGTCCGTACCGCTGTCGTACCCGGGTCGGTGCGGCTGCGTCAGCGTGCGGGCACCGGCGACGGACGCGACCGTCGCACGGGAGCCCGCGGCGGCGCTCCGCACCCGGGGACGCGCCCCCCGTACCGGCTCCCCGGAACCCGACCCGAACGACCCGGAGGAGCCGGCCCGAGGGCGCCCGGCGGCCCGGTGACACCCCGGATGACGCTGCATCGTTCGACCGTACGTCGTGCTCCGCGGCTCCCCCCGGTGCGGCCCGGCGCCCCGAGCATTGCGGCCGTATGAACTCGGCGCCGGACCGGGAATAGCCGCCGGGTGCTCCGCCTTGCCGCTGGGTGTTGGCACTGGTGCGCCGGTGACAGTGCAAGGAGAGCGAGGAAGCAGATGCCCAAGGCATACGTGTTCACCCGGTACGGGGGTCCCGAGACGGAGGCGCTGGCCGACGTCGCCCGGCCGGGGCCCGGCGCCGGTCAGGTCCTGGTCGCGGTCCGTGCCGCGGGGGTGAATCCCGTCGACTGGAAGCTGCGGAACGGCCTGCGGCGCCCCGGCTCCGGTGAGCGCACGTTCCCGTCGGTCTTCGGCAGCGAGGTCTCCGGTGTCGTCGAGGAGGTCGGCGACGGCGTGACCGGAATCTCCGTCGGGGACGAGGTCTTCGGCAACACCGTCGACGGTGGATACGCCGAGTACGCCCTGCTGTCCACCGCGGTGACCGCCCACAAGCCCGCCGCGCTGTCCTTCGCCGACGCGGCGACCCTGCCGGTCGCGGCGGCCACCGCCTACGACGGCCTCCACCAACTCGACCTGCCCGCCGGCGCGACCCTGCTGGTCACCGGCGCGGGCGGCGGTGTCGGCGCGTCGGCCCTGCAGATCGCCCGGTCCCTCGGGCTGCGCGTGGTGGGCGTGGCGAGCGCGAGCAAGAAGGACTTCATCGAGTCCCTCGGCGCCGTGCACGTGCCCTCCGGGCCGGGCCTGGCCGACCGGGTCGGGGCCGCGGCACCCGACGGGGTCGACGCCGTCTACGACCTGGTCGGCGGCGACGTGCTGACCGAGGTGGCCGCCCTGCCCGCCGACCCCGCCGAAGTGATCACCGCGGCCGCGCTGCCCGAGGCGCTCGCCCGGCGCGGCGCCTCCCGGGTGGCGAGGGCCCGCACCGCGGCCGTGCTCGACGCGGTGGCCCACCTCGTGGTGACCGGCGCGCTCGACCCCCATGTCACCCGCACCTTCCCGCTGGAGCAGGCCGGAGCCGCGCTGCGGGCCGTCGAGGAGGGCCACACCCAGGGCAAGATCGTGATCGAGGTCGCCCGGTGAGCGAATCCAGCCACCGGACCGGCGTGCCCGCCGGGACCGAGCACGTCCTCGACAATCCCGCCCTGACCTCGCTGACCGGCCCGCACGCCTTCTTCGCCGAGCGCCGCGGCCGGGTGCTGCGCTATCCCGTCGACGTGTCCCCGTGGATCGGGATGCCCGACGAGCCCGATGCCGGCGACTGGGCGGACCTCGCGGCGCTCGCCGGGCCGGGCGCCGAGGTCCCGCTGCCCGGCTTCCGGGGAGAGGTACCGCCGGGCTGGGAGGTGGTCTTCCGGATCGAGGGCGTGCAGTTCGTCGACGACGGCCTTGCCGCCGCGCCGGACCCGGAGGCGGTCCGCCTCGGCCCCGCCGACGTCCCCGAGATGCTCGATCTGGTCGGCCGCACCAAGCCGGGCCCGTTCCTGCCGCGCACCGTCGAACTCGGCACGTACCTGGGCATCCGGCGCGACGGAGCCCTGGTCGCCATGGCGGGGGAGCGGCTGCACCCGCCGGGCTGGACCGAGATCAGCGCGGTCTGCACCGACCCGGCCGTCCGCGGCCAGGGCCTGGCGACCCGGCTGATCCTCGCCGTGGCGCACGGCATCCGGGACCGGGGCGAGACGCCGTTCCTGCACACGAGCGAGGACAACACCAACGCCATCCGGCTCTACGAGTCGCTCGGCTTCCGACTCCGGCGCAGGACGCAGTTCCTCGCGGTCCGGGCACCGCAGCGCCTCGCGGACGGGCGGACCGCCGTACCGGTCTGACCGGGACCGGTCAGTCAGTGGCGACGGGGCCGGGCCCGGCCCCGTTGTAGCGCTTCAGGAAGTCGGCGAACCGTGTCAGGTCCTCCTCGGGCCAGTCCGCGAGCCGCTCCTGGACGGCGGTACGGCGGCTCCGGGTGACCTGGGCGAGTATCTCCTGGCCGCTCCCGGTCAGGTGCAGCACCTGGACCCGATGGTCCTGCGGGTCCGGGCGCCGCTCGATGAGCCCGGCCCGCTGAAGGGCGGCCACCTGGCGGCTGACCGTGGACTTGTCCAGGGCGTAGTGCGCCGCCAGGTCCGTGGCCCGGCAGCCGCCGCTCTCCTCCAGGTGGCCGAGCAGGGTGAACGACACCAGGGACAGCTCGGGGTGCATCCGGCCGGCCAGAGTCCGGGCCCGGCGGGCGAAGACCGTCATCTCGTACTGGATGGTCTCGATCGCCGTCTGCGCTGCCGTCACGGAAATGCCTCCTTCGAGCGTCCAATCCTCCGGTCCTCCTTGGTTGCACGATACAACTCGGCTCGCCCGCGGTCCGGGCGCCGGCCCGCGGGCGAGCGGCCCTGCGGGGCGCGGTGCGGACCGGGCCGGGCGGGCGTCCGGGGACCGGGGAACGGGGCCCTCCGACGCAAGGGGAGGACGGGGCTGCGGGACTGCGGCGGCGCCTGGACGCAGCCAGGGCCGGGAGGAGACCGGGGCCCCGGGACGGCCGGAGTCTTGTGGGAGACCGAAGCCGCCGTCGGTGTCAGGCCGTTGGGGTAGGGTGGCCGTCCGGCTGTGGAACGTCCCGGCCGTGTGCCGTCGAGGAGGTGAGACCCATTACCGCTGTGTCAGGTCGGGTGCTCACCCCGCACCGCGGCGTCCATCGCCGGTAGCCGGTGCCCGGGGGGAGCGTCCTTCGGCCCCAGGTCACCGAAAGGCTCTCGGCTTCCATGCCCCTGCTCACCCCTTCCACCGTCGTCGCCGCGCTGCGCGCCGCCGGTTGTGTCTTCGCCGAGGACGAGGCGGAACTGATCCTCGCCACCGCCCGCACACCGGACGAGGCCGCCGCGATGGTGGACCGGCGCGCCGCCGGACTGCCCCTCGAACAGGTCCTCGGCTGGGCCGAGTTCCACGGACTGCGGATCGCCGTCGAACCCGGCGTCTTCGTGCCCCGCCGCCGTACCGAATTCCTGGTCGACCAGGCCCTCGCCCGCCGTCCGGGCGCCGGGGTCGTCGTGGACCTGTGCTGCGGTTCGGGCGCCGTCGGTGCCGCCCTGGCCGCCGCGCTGGGACGGGTCGAACTGCACGCCGCCGACGTGGACCCGGCCGCCGTGCGCTGCGCCCGGCGCAACATAGCCGGCCACGGCGGGCACGCCCACGTGGGCGACCTGTTCGAGGCGCTGCCCCCGACCCTCCGGGGCCGCGTCGACATCCTCGCGGCGAACGTGCCGTACGTCCCCAGCGGCGAGGTCGGTCTGCTTCCCGCTGAGGCCCGTGACCACGAGCCGCTGCTCGCCCTCGACGGCGGCGCGGACGGCCTCGACGTGCTGCGGCGCGTCGCCATCGCCGCACCGCACTGGCTCGCCCCGGGCGGCTGCCTGCTGGTGGAGACGAGCGAGCAGCAGGCGGGCCCGGCCGTCGAGACCCTGGCCGGGGCCGGCCTGACCGCGACCCTGGCGGTCTGCGACGAGCGGTACGCGCATGTGGTGATCGGGGTCAGGGAGTAGCCACCACGGCTGCGGAACCGGACGGCCGGAGGTGTCTTTCAGACGCCGCCGGCCGTACGCCGTTCCGGGCCGCGCCCCGTCCCGAGCCGTACGCCGCCCCGGGCCGCCGCGCTCCCTCCCGGCGTGACGGGGGATCACGCGGCCCCGGCGTCCCGGGCCCGCGCGATGAGCAGCGCCACGTCGTCGTGGTTGTCGGGGTGGTGGAGCGTTCGCAGCAGCAGGTCGCAGACGTCCTCCAACGGGCGGTCCGGGCCGTCCAGGAGGGCCAGCAGGGCGTCCAGGCGCTCGTCCAGCGAGTGACTGCGGGTCTCCACCAGTCCGTCGGTGTAGAAGACCAGCCGGTCGCCGGGGGCGAAGCCGACGGTGGTGGTGGAGAAGGAGACGCCGCCCACGCCCAGCGGCACCCCCGTGGGCAGCGTCAGCAGTTCCGGAGTGCGCCCGGCGCGGATCCGGGCCGGGGGCAGATGCCCGGCATTGGCGATCCGGCACTGGCCCAGCCGGGGGTCGTGGACGGCGTAGACGCAGGTCGCGATGGAGTGGTCGAGACCTGAGGCGATCTTGTCGAGGTGCTGGAGGAGCACCGCCGGATCGAGGTCGAGCGAGGCGAGGGTGGCTGTGGCGGTGCGCAGCCGGCCCATGGTGGCCGCCGCCTCGATGCCGCTGCCCATCACGTCGCCCACGACGAGCGCCGTCTTGCCGCCCTCCAGCGGGATGACGTCGAACCAGTCACCGCCGACCTCGGTGGTGGCGCCCGCCGGCTGGTAGCGGGAGGCGACCTCAAGACCGGTCGTCACGGGCGGCCGGCCCGGCAGCAGGCTGCGTTGCAGGGTGAGGGCCGTGTCACGGGCGTTCTGGTACCAGCGGGCGTTGTCGATCTGCACGGCCGCGCGGCCTGCCAGCTCCCGGGCCAGCAGCACGTCGTCCTCGTCGAAGGGCCGCGGATTGCGGGTGCGCTTGAGGTCGAGGGCGCCCAGCACCTCGCCGCGCGCGATCAGCGGCACCGCCAGATAGGAGTGCACGCCCGCCTGCCGCAGGAACTCGGCCGCCTCGGGCGAACGGGCGATGCGGTCCAGGTCCGCGTCCGTCACCCGCGGCACGACGACCGGGCTCGCGGTGCGTACGCATCTGGCGATCAGCCGGTCGGGGTCGTAGCTGACCCGTCGGCCGGGCAGGTCGGCGGCCCGGACCGCGTCCGCGTCCGCCGCCTGCACCGCCCGGACCGCGACCGGCCGGATCAACGCGGGCCCGGCGGGCCCGAACGTGCTGCGGCGGCCGTCCACCACGGCGTCGAGCAGATCCACGACAGCCACGTCGGCCAGCTCCGGCACGGCGACGTCGGCCAGTTCGTGGGCGGTGCGGTCCAGATCCAGGGTGGTGCCGATGCGGGCGGACGCGTCCGCGACGATGGCCAGCCGCCGTCGCGCGGCCTCGGCCTCGACTCCGGCCCGGTACTGCTCGGTGATGTCCACGATCGACGTCGCGACGCCGAGCACCCGGCCCATGGCGTCCTCCAGCCGGTACAGCGACACCGACCAGGCGTGGTCCGCGTCCGGGTCCGCCGGGGTCCGGCCGACGGTGGGGCGGTCGATCAGCGGCCGGCCGGTCTCCAGCACCCGGTGGGTCGCCTCCTCCAGGGTGTCGGCGTCCAGCCGCGGCAGCACCTCGCGGGGGGTCCGTCCGACGTGCTCCTCGGCGGAGAGGCCGTTCATCCGCTCCAGCGTCGGATTGACCGAGACGTACCGCATTTCGGTGTCCAGTACGGCCAGCCCGATCGGGGACTGGGTGACCATCCGCTCCGACAGGGCGACGTCCTGTTCGAGACGGCGCACCGTCGACCGGTCGGCCGCGAGTCCCAGCGCGAACACGTCACCCCGGTCGTCCATCAGCCGCATGTTGCGGAACTCCACCAGCCGCGTGCTGCCGTCCTTGATCCGGATGGGGAACGCCCCGGCCCAGCTCTGGCCGGTCGCCATCACATCGGCGAACAGTTTGCCGACCAGCTCGATGTGCTCGTCGTGCACCATCAGACGGGCCGCGTACTCGCCCAGGGCCTCCTGCGCCGAGTAGCCGAACAACTCCTCCGCCTGGGGGCTCCACAGCACGATGCGGCCCTTGTCGTCCAGTACGACCGAGGCCACATTGAGCACGTCGAGCAGCCCGCTCGGCCGTACCGGACCTTCGCCCTCGGCCACGGGAGCCTCGGCTGTACTCATCGCACGCACCGCCTTCGACCGTCCCTGCGGCACGCCGTCCCCTCGTGCCGGCACCCCATGTCCTCCCGCGCCCACACCCGACTCTCCGACGCCGCCGTCCGTTACCTCCACCATCCCTCACCATCGGGCCGGGCGTCCGGCGAAACAGCCATCCACCGGTCGTCAACCGGTGGACACCGGCCCGAAAGCGGGCGGTAGTCGGCAGTTCACCAGGCATCAGTTCGCCGTGGGCCGGTCCGGTCGAACCTTCGTTCGCATTCGCACTGCACCGGCAGCTGTCGGCCGCCGGCCCCGCCCGCGGTCTGCCGTCTTCCGCCGCGGTCCGCCGTCCTTCACCGCGGTTCGACGGTAGTCGCCGCCCACCGCCGGTCCGTGTGTTCACCCTCAAGTTCCTCTATTGGTCTGTACATGCTCAGCGGATGCGGGCCAGACTGTCCGCCGGAACTCGCAACCCGCCCCCCACCACCGAGGAGTCGGCCCCCATGCCCGCGTCCGCCCGGCAACGTTGTCACGCAGTCCTGACCGGACTCGTCACCCTCGCCACCGCCGTCGTCGTGTCCGTGTCCGCAGCACCGCCCGCCTCCGCCGCCGACACCTGGACCGAGGTCGGCTCCGACCGCGCCGACCCGCTCACCGAGAGCCAGGGCCTGACCTCGGTCGAGGTCCCGGCCGGCAGCCCCAACCACTACACCGGCGTCGGCACCATCCCCGTGGACCTCGCCGTCCGCGGCTGGAACCACGTCGGCGACCCCGACGCCTCCTACGACGGTCACTACATCGAGCCCTACCAGGCGGACTCGGGCAACGCCAAGATGTTCCGCGTCCAGGCGCCGGGCGGTGCCTGGACCGAGTACGTGCACACCCTCAGCGCCGGGGAGGCGCTGAACAACTCCTGGGTCGCGATCTCGCCGGACGGGCAGTGGATGCTGTCGGGTGAGTACGGCACGATGAACCGGCTCCTGGTCTTCCCGACCCCGGGCGTCAATCCGAGCACATCGCCCTCCGCGAACCTGCCGCAGGCCGCCACCGTCAACCTGGACCACGCCGTGCGCGACGTCCAGGGCTGCGACTTCTCCGGCCCCACGACCCTGCTGTGCTCCTCCGACGATCCGGAAGGCAGCCTGTTCGGCATCACCAAGCCGCTCCTGCAGATCGACCTGTCCGCCCAGCCGAACGGCACGGCGGACGTGTCCGGTCACGTCACGGCGCTGCGCCAACTCCCGCTGCGCAGCGGCTGTTCCGGCACCTTCGAGGCCGAGGGCATCGACTACGACCGGCGCACCGGCACCCTGCGCGTGATCGTCGTCTCGCCCGGCTTCTGTGTGCTCACGGACAGCAAGACGTACCGGTTCACACGGAGCTGACCCGGCGCTCCCGGGTGGCGCCCGCGCCCGGTAGTGCTCCGCGGCGGGCGGTGCTTTGCTGAGGTGGGACGGGGTTGCCGCGAGGCACCCCCGTGCCGCCGCAGCGCGGCCACGAGAGGAGCGATCATGAAGAACATGGAGCGGTCGCACCCGGAATCCGTCTCGGTGGAGATCAGCGGGTGCTCCAAGGAGGACGCCCGGGTCGTCTTCGACGCCCTGCGGGCCTGCTTCACGTGCGACCGGGGCGCGGACGAGGTGCCGCAGCAGCTCCACGAGACGCGTCCCATGGTCTGGCTGGGCACCTACGACGTCGCGGACGCCCATGCGGTGCCCGCCCCGCCCGCCCTGCGCGGGACGGGCGTCGTCGCGGACGTCCAGGGCGGCTACTGGGCCGTGGACCGGTTCCGCGCCACCCTGGACTCCCTGTTCCGCGTGCAGGAGACCTGCACGGCCTCCGGCGACCAGGAGCGGGACCTGCATCTGCGGCTGGAGAGCCGCTGACCGTCCCGTCCGTTCCGTCCTTCCCCAGGGGGCCGTCTCCGTAGGGTCCGGGTGCGCGGCGGAACGGGACTCGTCGTCACCGGTGGCACCGCACCGCGCCCGACGAGGAGGGCCGGCCGTGGGCGGCGCCGGGCTCACAACCCGTGGGGACGGGTGCGGCGCCGGAGGTACCAGGCCGTGGCGATGACCCCGCTGCCCACCAGGGCCGCGCCGGCGCCGAGGGTGAGCGGCCCGTAGTCGCGCACGGTGCCGCCCAGGCCGCCCAGGACCCCCCGCTGCGGGACGGCCGGGGGCGGGACCGCCGGGGCCGCGGGCACCGCCGGAGCCGCCGGGGCCTTTCCGGTCTGCGGGACCTTCGGGGCGGAGACCACGACCGACTGGGAGCCGGCGGACGTGCCGTTCGAGCACACGACGACGACCGTGTACGTCCCGGCGGCGACGTTCGACCAGGCCGCGGACTGACCGGCGGTCGTACCCGAGAGCGGCGTCTGGCGTCCCTCGGCGAAGTTCCGCTGGTCGCCGGTGAGCAGGGAGGCGCTGCCCCAGTTGCCGTTGATCTGGGTGCAGGCGCTGGTGGTGACCGAGACGGTGGATCCGTTGGTGCCGGCCGAGATGCCCGAGGCCGCCGTGGACGGCCCGGCGAGGCATATCGGCAGCGCCGCGGCGAACGCCAGGATCGGCCCGGAGCGGATGAGGAGTCGAGTAGTGCGCATTGGGCTGCCCTCCGGCGGCACGGGTGGCGGAACGTCCCATGCGCCGCCGGGGGTCGGGAAACGTCCGTGCTGCCTCACCGGAATCCCATGCGGAGTCGGGCCCTGCCGCATCCGGACGGCCCCCGTCCGGGTGGCGGTGTCCTCCGTTCCGGGCAATGCCGTGCGTGGCGGCTTCCCCGCGGCCTACGGGGTGGCGCCGGACCCCGCGCCGGTCGTCACGGACCGCTCCGCCGAGTACCCGCCCCAGGTGCCGTCCGACAGCCGGGCCCGGATCCGCACCCGGTGGTCGGCGCCGGCCTCCCGGCCGACGTAGAAGCTGTACGTCGCGCGGCCCTTCGGCGGGGTGCCGCCCCACACCAGCGAGGTGGGCTGCCCCCGGTCGAGCTGGATCTGGTACTCCGTGACCACACCGTCGTCGGCCGGCGGGTCCCAGGACAGGTCGAGGTAGTACGCGCCGTCGGTGAGACGGCTCGTCACGCGGAAGCCGGTGGGCGCGGTGGCCCTGCCGTCGTCGGTGCCCGGCGTGGTGAGGCGGACGGCGCTGCTCGCGGGCGAGAGGTTGTCCGCGGCGTCCCGGGCCCGGACGGTGAACGTGTACCGGGTGCCCGGCCGCAGCCCGCCGACCACCGTCGCGGTCTGGTTGCCGCCGACGCTGTGGATCTTCGCCGTTCCCTGGTAGACGTCGTACGACACGACGGCCCGGTCGTCCTTCGCCGCGTCCCAGGACAGCTGGACCGCCCGGCTGCCGACGGCCCGGCCCGTCGGTTCGGCCGGACGGGAGGGCGCCGAGCGGTCCGCCGCGACGGCGGCCGGGGTCTTCGCCCGCACCTGTCGGCTGTCCGCGCTGAGCCGCCCCTCGGTGTCCCGCGCCCGCACGGTGAAGGCGTACGTGGTGGACGGCCTGAGCCTGGTGACGTCCACCATGCGTTCGGAACCCGGCACTTCGGCGACTCTCGTGGAGTCGCGGTAGACCTCGTAGGAGTCGATGCCCGGTTCGCTCGGCACCGCGTTCCACATGACGTGCACGCTGGTGGCGCTGCCTGCCTCCGCGGTGACGCCCGTCGGCGCGCCGGGCGGCCGCTCACCCCCGTTGTCGGAGGACGAGCCCCAGCCGCAGGCCGAGACCAGCGCCAGGGCCGCCAGGGCCAGCACGTGGGGTACGGAAACGCGTCGCACGGCTGTGCCTCCCCGGGGACGGTCACGGCAATGGTCCGGACCAATATGGCCGACCGGTGCGATCACAGCAAGGGGGCCGTGTTGGTGACCACCCGCGAAAGTTACGTATGCTGAGGTTCCTCACGGCCGAACTCTCCTGCGGTGCCGGGGAGTTCGCGCCTGTGGCGCGGAACGCTGTCGTCGCTGATCCCGCGCCGTGCGCGGGTGGTCGGGGTGGCCTGGGCCGGCACGGCCCAGGCCCCCGGCCCCTGTCGGAGGCCGGATGCGGGCGCCCTGTCCACGACGGCCGTGCCGGTCCGGGCCCCGCGGCCCCTGGTTCCGGCGGCCCTCGAACCTTCCGGTGCTCGGACCTTCCGGTGCTCAGACCTTCCGGTACGAGTACGCCTCGACGGCGGCCGCCTCCACCGCCGCCAGGTCCGCGCCCGCCGCCGCGGTGACGACCGCCGCCACCGCGCCCTCCACGAAGGGCGCGTCCACCAGACGCGTGCCGTCCGGCAGTTCGTCGCCCTCCGCGAGCAGGGCCTTCACGGTCAGCACCGCGCTGCCCAGATCGGTGAGGACCGCCACTCCGGCGCCTCGGTCGACGGCGGCAGCGGCGGCGGCGATCAGTTCGGCGCTGGTGCCCAGACCGCCGTCCTCCGTGCCGCCCGCCGGCGCGACGGACACCCCTTCCGCACCGCCCGCCAGGCCCTTCGCCAACTCGGCGACCGAGGCAGCCACCTCGGCGCTGTGCGACACCAGGACGATGCCGACCCGCTGGCCGTCAGTCATCTGCGGCCTCCTCCAGCGCGGCGACGAGCAGGGCCGACGAGGTGGCCCCCGGGTCCTGGTGGCCGATGCTGCGTTCGCCGAGATAGCTCGCCCGGCCCTTGCGGGCCTGCAACGGCGTGGTCGCCACGGCGCCCTCCTCGGCGGCTGCCCGCGCCGCCGCGAAGCCGTCACCGAGCGCGTCCACGGCCGGCAGCAGAGCGTCGATCATGGTCTTGTCGCCCGGCGCGGCTCCGCCGAGCGCCATCACCCCCTCGACGCCCGCCCGCAACGCCTCGGCGAACTGCGCCGGCGCGACCTCGGCGGCGTCACCGAGCGCCTTGCCGGTACGGCGCAGCAGGGTCCCGTACAGCGGGCCGGACGCGCCGCCCACCGTGGAGACGAGCCGGCGTCCCGCCAGCGTCAGCACGGCACCGGGCGTGTCGGGCGCCTCCTTCTCCAGTGCGGCCGTCACCGCGTGGAAACCGCGCTGCATGTTGGCGCCGTGGTCGGCGTCCCCGATGGCCGAGTCGAGAGCGGTGAGCCGTTCCGCCTCGCGGTCGACGGACGCGGCGGTCACGGTCATCCAGCGGTGGAAGAAATCGGCGTCGAGCACAAGATCTCCTTGCGTGGTAGGTACGTTGGTCGGTGCGTCCGCCGGGTCACATCCCCCAGCGCAGGGCCGGCGTCCGCACCGGCGCGTCCCACAGGCGCAGCAGGTCCTCGTCGACCTGGCACAGGGTGACCGAGGCGCCCGCCATGTCCAGGGAGGTGACGTAGTCGCCGACCAGGGTGCGGGCCACGACCACGCCCCGCTCGCCGAGCACCCGCTGCACCTCGGCGTTGAAGCCGTACAGCTCCAGCAGCGGGGTCGCGCCCATGCCGTTGACCAGGACCAGGACCGGGCTGCGCGGGGTCATGTCGTCCAGGATCGCGTTCACCGCGAAGTCGGCGATCTCACCGGACGTCATCATCGGCCGCCGCTCACGGCCCGGCTCGCCGTGGATGCCGATGCCCAACTCCAGATCGCCGGGCGGCAGATCGAAGGTGGGGCTGCCCTTGGCGGGCGTGGTGACCGCGCTGAGCGCGACGCCGAAGCTGCGGGAGTTCTCATTGACCTGTCGGCCGATGGACTCGACCCGCTCCAGCGGCTGTCCCTCGGCGGCCGCGGCGCCCGCGATCTTCTCCACGAACAGGGTCGCGCCGGTGCCGCGCCGCCCCGCCGTGTAGAGGCTGTCGCTGACCGCGACGTCGTCGTCGACCAGCACCTTCGCGATCTGGATGCCCTCGTCCTCGGCCAGTTCGGCCGCCATGTCGAAGTTGAGGACGTCGCCCGTGTAGTTCTTCACGACGAACAGCACACCGGCGCCGCTGTCCACGGCCGCCGCGGCGCGTGCCATCTGGTCGGGCACCGGTGAGGTGAACACCTCACCCGGGCAGGCGGCCGACAGCATCCCGGGCCCCACGAAGCCGCCGTGCAGCGGCTCGTGCCCGGAGCCGCCGCCGGAGACGAGCGCGACCTGTCCCGCCACCGGTGCGTCCCGCCGTACGATCACCCGGTTCTCCACATCCACGGTCAGCTCGGGATGGGCCGCCGCCATCCCGCGCAGCGCGTCCGCCACCACGGACTCCGGGACGTTGATGAGCATCCTCATGGGCGTCTCCTACGTAGCTCGGCAGGCATGCTTCCATACCTGCGTCTTAGCTGGTCAGCTTATATATGAGCGGTTGTCGACGGTGGCGGTCCAGGGTGATGGGAACGGTCTTGGGGGGTACGGCGCCGACTGGATGCCGACTTTCTGACGGAGGTTCAGGTGTATCGGGTGGACGTGTGCGGCGACGCTGAAGTGCGCTATCGGCAGTATCGGCCTTGTGGCAGCGAAGGTCACGTGCGGCGATCGCTCGGGTGAACGAGGGTGCGGGCCCCGGCGGACGGGCGAGCCGCGGCTGTGTTTGGCGCGGCCTGCGCCCGGGGCGCTCGGCGGCCCACGCGCCGGTGCCCGCCACGGCGCTCGACCGGGTGTTCGGTTGTCGCGGCCGT
Source organism: Streptomyces sp. NPDC056161 (assembly GCF_042268025.1). NCBI lineage: Bacteria > Bacillati > Actinomycetota > Actinomycetes > Kitasatosporales > Streptomycetaceae > Streptomyces > Streptomyces sp. NPDC056161. Next base: position 17,529 of record NZ_JBHJUV010000024.1, on the reverse strand, counting down.
CCCGCCGGGTGCGCGCGGGGGCCCGCCGCGCGGCGGGCCCCCGGCGGGGACGGACTACTTGCTCCGGAGCTGCCCCAGCGGGCTGGGGTCCGCCGCCAGGGCGGTGACGGCGGCCTTCCAGCCGGTGTCCTCGGCGCACAGGGCGCTGCGCAGGAAGGCCGTGCTGAGCCGCTGGATCAGGGCGACGCGCGCGGGGTTCTCGTCCGTGGTCGCGGTGGCCCCGTATCCGTTGATGCCGCCGAGCGAGTGCTCCGCTCCGAACAGCGTGAGCAGGCTCTTCTCTCCCGGGCTGTAGGTGTAGGGGTCGGTGAACCAGTCGGGTCCGCGGGTGGACAGCGCGGACTGGTCGTGGTCCCCGGCGACGACGAGGGCCGGCGCGGTCATGGTGTCGAAGGACGGCTTCATGAAGGGGAAGTTCTCTTCGGCGAACGGGGTCAGGTCGTCGCCCAGACCGGTCAGGGCCAGCAGCACCCCCGCCTTGACGCGAGGGTCGGACATGTCCTCGCCGGGGACGCCGTCGGCGTCGAGGACGCGTGCGCCCAGCAGTGTGCTCACCGTCTGGGCGCCCCAGGAGTGGCCGGCCACGGCGATGCGGCTGCGGTCCAGGCGGCCGCCGAGGCCCGGGACGGCGGCTGCCAGGACGTCGAGACTGTCCAGCACACGTGTGACGTCCTCGATGCGGAAGCGCCAGATCCGCGGTGTGCGGGGATCGTCGGCGGGGACACCGAGCGTCCTGGAGTCGAGGTGGGTGGGCTGCAGGACCGCGAAGCCCTGGGCGGCCCAGAAGTCCGCCAGCGGAGCGTAGTCCTTCATCGACATGCCGAAGCCGTGCGAGAAGACCACGACGGGGAGGTCGTTCCCGGTGGCGGGGGCGGACACGGCGACCTGGAGGTCCGTACCGCGTCCCGGGGCGGGCAGCACCACCGGCCGTGCGGATATCACCGTGACGGGCGCATCCGCGGTCAGTTGTGCGGGGGCGTTGATCGAATCGGACATGGACGTGCCTTCCGTTCGGTTGCTTCGCGTTCTTCGGTCCGTTCGGCCCGGCGGACGGCTTGGTCGCCGGTCGTGGGTCTGCCACAATGGGTGAAACGGAACCTCGCTCCGCAAAGATACGGAGCGATGTTCCGCTTTGCAAGTCTCGGAGGAGGGTCGCCTCGGTGAACGACAGCGGTCACAGCACGAACAGCGCAGCCGGGTCCAAGCGCAAGGACGCCCGGCGCAACCAGCAGCTCCTGCTGGATGCGGCCGCGGCGGTCTTCGTCACGTCGGGGGTGGAGGCGCCGGTACGTGACATCGCGGCCAAGGCCGGCGTCGGAATGGGGACGATCTACCGCCACTTCCCGACCCGGGCGGACCTCGTCATCGCGGTCTACCGCCACCAGGTCGACGCCTGCGCCGAGGCCGGCCCGGCGCTGCTGTCCGAGTGCCCCACCCCGTACGCCGCGCTGGAGCAGTGGATCAACCTCTTCGTCGACTTCCTGATCACCAAGCACGGACTCGCTGCCGTGCTGCAACCGGACAACAGCAGCTTCGAGTCCCTGCACGCCTACTTCCTCGACCGGCTCGTACCCGTGTGCGACCGGCTGCTCGACGCGGCGGCCGAGCGCGGCGAGATCCGCCCCGGACTCGACGGCCTTGAGCTGATGCGGGGCGTGGGCAACCTCTGTGTGGGTGCGGAGAGCGATCCGGGCTACGACGCGCGCCGGCTGGTCGCCCTCCTCGTCACGGGACTGCGCCGGACGCGGTGACGCCGGCCGGGGGGACCTGGGGAGAAGCCGCCGCGCCGCCCGGAGCCTGGCCGCGGCCCCACCGGGCCGGGGACCGCCTGCCCGGGGGCAGACAAGCACCAACGGCTCCGACTTGAGGGCACGGACCGTCAGGTCGGGCGGACGCAACACGGGGAGGGCGGCGAACGCCAGGTCCAGACTGCCGCCGATCACCTGGGCGGCCAGTTCGGCGGAGCCGCCCAGGGCGGTCCGCGGCACGACCCGCACCTGCGGGCGCTCCACCCGGTAGCGGACCATCACGCCCCCCACGTCGACCAGGGCGAGGGAGTGCGTGCCCGGTACGTCCGCGGATGAGGGCCGTCCGGCAGGCCGGGGCCCGCACCGGTCCGCTCGGAAGCGGCCGGAACCCGGTGCTCAGAGGGGCCCCTTCCCGGCGGGCCGCCGGATCACAGACTCACGATGACGAGGGCGGTGTCGTCGGTGATGCCCTGCGGTGCGGACAGGTCGGTCAGCAGGGCGTCGGCGAGGGATTCGGGGTCGGCGCCGCGGTGGCGGATGAGGGAGTCGGCGAGCCGGGTGAGGCCGGTGTCGATGTCCTCGTGGCGGCGCTCGATCAGGCCGTCGGTGTACAGCACGAGGGATGAGCCCTCGGTGAAGGAGGTGGCGGCCTGTGGCCAGGGGCCGTGTTCGGGGCGGGCGCCCAGCGGCGGGTCGGTGGCCCGGTCGAGGAACTCGACGGTGCCGTCGCGGTGCAGGAGGGCCGGCGGGGGATGGCCGGCGCGGCTGTAGGTGATGGTGTGGGTGTCCCAGTCGACGAACGCGTTGGTGACGGTGGTGTTCTCGGCGCCGACTACGGAGCGGGCGTACAGCTCCAGGACTTCCAGGGCATGGGCGGGACTGTCGGCGGAGCGGGACGCGGCGCTGAGCGCGCTGCGCAGTTGCCCCATGACGCTCGCCGCGGCCAGCCCGTGCCCGACCACGTCGCCGACGGCGACCCCGAGGCGGTCGCCCGGCAGGTCGACCAGGTCGTACCAGTCGCCGCCCACCTCCAGCGTGCCGATGGCGGGGCGGTAGCGGACGGCCACGGGACGGCGTCCGGCCGGGCGGGGAGCGGGCAGCATGGCCTCTTGCAGGCTGAGTGCGACCACCCGGGCGCGGATGAGTTCGGTGACCTCCTCCACCCGGTGCAGCAACAGCGCCACCTCCCCGTCCCTGCCGAAGACGGGGACGTTGGTCATGCTCCAGAAGCGTCCGTCACCCATGTGGGGCCGGTCGCAAGGCCATGGCTCGAACCGCTGCAACTCCATCGTTTCCGGCTTGCCGGTTTCGGCGACCAGCCGCAGCGATGCCTCGATCTGGCGTGCCGCCGCCGCGTTGGGATGGTTCGGCATGTCGGCGAAATCGTCGGGCATATAGCGGCCGATGACGTCCTCGCGGCGGCGGCCGAGCAGCCGCATCCATTTCGTGTTGACGTCCCTGAAAACCAGCTGCGGGGTCAAGAGCGCGGCAGCCCCGGGAAGGGTCTGGAAAACCGCGCTGTAGTCGATCTCCGATTCCGTCATGTCCGTCTCGTCGATTCCGATGCTGCCCCTTTCGTACGATATGTGGTCCTGTCTGGTGGTCGGGGTTCCAATGCCGTGAAGCTGGTCACGTTCCACGGGCGACATCGCTCGCCGTCCGACCGGTGTTCGCCCAAGCGCTACGGAAAATGCACCCGAAGGGCATCCGCGGCGGAGGAAAAGAATGCATTGTCTGCTTTCAGGGACCCGTATCCGGGTTTCGGAGATCCGTATCCACAGCAAAGGAAGCCGACCGACATGGGCGAGATCCTCATAACCGTGGCAACGAAGGTCGCCGTAGCGATCGCCGAGGCGATCATCCTGCGAGTCCTGTGGGACCTGTGGGCCGCCTGCTCCCGTTCCCTGCGCGGCACCGCCCGGCCGGTCGGCGCGTAAAACCCGCCCCGACCGTAGGTATGCCTCTCGTCACGCCTGCGTCTCGGCGCCTGCCTCTTTCTTCTCCTTCCGTCCGCTGCGCAGCAGCCAGGTGGCTCCGCCGACGGCCAGTGCGACGGGCCATTCCAGGACCCCTGCCACCGTCAACGCTCCGAGACCTCCGTAGAACGCGAGTTCCTTGGCCGGGGGCCTACCGGGCAGATGCGCCGTCGCCTCGCGCGCGGTGCTCGTCACGTCCTCCTTGGTGAAGTACGGAATCGGCACCGAGGGATGCAGCGTATGCATGTGCACATGCAGTCCCGCGCCATTGTGCGATCGGGATTCCGCCTGTCGGGAGCCTTCCGCTGTCCTGGCCATCGTCCTGCTCCTTTCATCGGAGTCGGCATGATGTGCCACTTCGATTCTCGCGCGTTTTCGGTGGCGTGTGCGCGTTCACGACGGTGCGACGGAAAGACGGGACGCCCGCCCACCGGGCCCGCGGAGTCGGGTGCCGGGAGGCGGGAAGCCACGGCCGTGACGCGCACGCATGGTGGTGCGCACGCATCGTGGTGACGCTCACCAATAGTGACGTCGACCGGCGACCGCGTGGCCCATGGTTCCCAAGAGCCACAGGACGACGCCGATCACGGCCAGGATGATGCCGATGGTCCACAGGATCGAGATTCCCGTGAGGAATCCGACGATGAGGAGGATGACTCCGAGGGCAATCATGATGTGCCTCCTGCCGTTGGCTTGCTCCTCGGCTCCGAGTGCCCCGAAGCGGTGCCCTCATCCCTCGGATGCGATCATCCACCCGGGTCCGCCGCATCCGGGGTGCGCACAGCACGGGCGAAGACCTGGTCCCGCGGCGCGGGCGAACCCGTCAGCCGGTTCTCACACCGGACGCGCCGGTCCGTCGTCCGGCCGTACCCGCCGCCAGGCCGCCTCGGTCAGCAGCCGCAGGCCGTTGAGCCCGACGATGACGGTGGAGCCCTCGTGCCCGGCGACGCCCAGGGGCAGCGGGAGGGTCCCGGCCAGGTCCCAGAGGACCAGGGCGGCGATGAAGGTGCCGGCGATCACGAGGTTCTGGACGACCAGGCGGCGGGCGCGACGGGAGAGGCCGACCGTGGCGGGGATGGCGGTGAGGTCGTCACGGACCACGACGGCGTCCGCCGCGTCCAGCGCGAGGTCGGCTCCGACGCGGCCCATGGCGATCCCGGTGTGGGCGGCGGCCAGGGCGGGGGCATCGTTGACGCCGTCGCCCACCACCAGGACCCTGCGTCCGTCCTGCTCCAGTTCGCGTACGACGGCGACCTTGTCCTGGGGCAGCAGGCCGGCGCGGACATCGCTGATGCCGAGGCCGTCGGCCAGGCGACGGGCGGCACGCGGGTTGTCGCCGGTGACCAGGACGGGCGCGCGACCGGTCAGGTCGGTGAGCGCGCGGGTCGCCGGGCCTGCCGCGTCGCGCGGCCGGTCGGCGGCGCCGAGGACGCCTGCCGGTTCGCCGTCGATCATGACCAGGACGGCGGTGCGTCCTGCTTCCTCCACCTGCTCGACCACGGCGAGGGCGGCGTGCCGCCCGGACAGCAGCCGGGCGGGACTGCCGACGGTCACGGTACGGCCGTCGACGGTGGCGGTGACCCCGGTGCCGGGCGTGGAGGAGAACTCCGTGGCGGTGGGCAGAGCAAGCCGGCGGGTCCGGGCGGCGTCCACGACGGCGCGGGCCAGCGGGTGTTCGCCGGCGTGCTCGGCCGCTGCCGCGAGCCGCAGCAACTCGTCCTGGCCGAGCCCGCTGCCGGTCAGGGGCCGTACGTCGGTCACGAAGGGCGTGCCCTCGGTGAGGGTGCCGGTCTTGTCCAGGGCAACGGTGTCGATCCGACCGAGGCGTTCCATGACGACGGCGGACTTCACGAGGACGCCGTGCCGGCCGGCGTTGGCCATGGCCGACAGGAGCGGCGGCATGGTCGCCAGGACGACCGCGCAGGGCGACGCGACGATCATGAAGGTCATCGCGCGCAGCAGCGCGGCCTGGAGCGGGGAGCCCAGCAGCATGGGCACGGCGAAGACCAGGGCGGTGGCGGCGACCATGGCGAGGCTGTAGCGCTGTTCGATCCTCTCGATGAACAACTGGGTGGGCGCCTTGGTCGCGGCGGCCTCCTCGGCCATCTGCACGATCCGGGCGATGACCGAGTCCGCCGGGTCGCTGTCGACGCGGACCCGCAGGGCACCGGTGCCGTTGACGGTTCCGGCGAAGACCTCGTCCCCCGGCTGCTTGGCCACGGGCAGCGGTTCGCCGGTGATGGTGGCCTGGTCGACCTCGCTGCTGCCCGCCACGACCTGACCGTCGGCTCCGATCCGCTCCCCGGGCCGCACCAGGACGAGGTCCCCCACGTCGAGACGCTCCACCGGGACGGTCTCCTCGCCGCGGTCGGTCAGCCGGGTCGCGGTGGCGGGTGCGAGATCGAGCAGTCCCCGGACCGAGTCGGCGGTACGGGCGGTGGCGACCGCCTCCAGGGCGCCGGACGTGGCGAAGATGACGATCAGCAGCGCACCGTCCAGGATCTGGCCGATGGCCGCCGCGCCCAGCGCCGCGACGACCATGAGCAGGTCCACGTCCAGCGTCCCGTCCCGCAGGGCTTTCAGCCCCTGCCATCCCGGCTCCCAGCCGCCCGTGACGTAGACCGCGGCGAACAGCGGCCCCCACAGCCAGAGCGGGGCACCGGGCAGGTACAGGGTGAGGGCCGCCAGGAACAGCACCAGTGCCGCCAGCGCCCACCGCGCCTCGGGCAGGGACAGCAGCCGGGTGCGCCGCGCGGGCGGCGGCGGGCTGAAACCGGTCAGGCCCGGGGCCGGACGTTGATCCAGCGCAGAAGGCATGGGCACATCAACCCTTCACGGATGTGGTCGGCTCGGTACGGGCGTGGCCGACGCGTCTCCTCACCATACCGGAACACATGAACAAGTATTCACATGTGATGGCTATGCTGTCCTCATGGGCCACGGAGTCGTCACCACCAGCACCGCGACCACCCGCGAACGTCTCGATGCCGTCGGCGCCGCCGATGTCGCCGCCACCCTCCAGGCCCTGGCCACCCCCTCGCGACTGCACATCCTCGCCCGGCTCCAGGAGGGCCCCTGCTCGGTCGGCGACCTGGCCGCGGCCGTGGGCATGGAGCCGTCCGCCTGCTCCCACCAACTGCGCCTGCTGCGCAACCTCGGCCTGGTCACCGGCGAACGCAAAGGGCGTTCGATCATCTACGCCCTGTACGACGACCACGTGGCCGAACTCCTCGACCAGGCGCTCTACCACGTCGAGCACCTGCGCCTGGGCCTGCGCGACACCCCGGCCACGGACCCCGCCGCCGGGATCGACTGACTTCTCCCGAGCCGGCCGGACTCGGCACCCTGCCCGCGGGTGATGCGGGTGATGCGGGTGATGCGGGTGATGCGGGTGATGCGGGTGATGCAAATGGTGCGGGCGGCCGCGGGCGTCCCGGGTGTTGCCGCAACACCCATTCGTGCGGCGGCCCCGACCTCGGACGGGAGGCGTTGCGGACGGCGCGCGGGCGCGGCAACGGCCCCCGGCTGTTGCCGGTTTGCCGGTTGCCCGGCGCAACGGATTCACCTGCCGTCATTGTGTAGCTCACCGCGGGGCGGGCCCGTCCGGGGCCGCGCCGTCCCGGCCGGCGTGCGGCGGGGGTGAGGGAAGGCAGGTTCGATGGATCGTTCGCTTGTGTCGGTGCGGGCCGCGCTGGTGCTCTTACTGGCGGCGCTGGCCGGTGTGACCGCGGGACTCCTGTCGGTGCTGGCCGGCGAAGGGGCGGCGGGCGGCCTGCTCGCCGGGCTCGCCGCGACGGGCGGGGCCCTGCCGGTGTTCAACCAGGTGATCGCCCCGGACCCCGGTCGGCCCGGTCCCGCCTCGCGCGAGACCCGTGCGAAGGGCGGACAGGCCCGTGGGTGAGCTGCGTCCGCTGCCGTCGGATCTGACACCGGAATCGCGTGCCCTGGCCATGGCGCTGCGCGAGTTGTTCGAGAGCCTGGACGTCTCGGTCCGCCGCTACGCGGCCCGCCGCCTGCGCGACGCCGGTACGTTCTCGCGCTACCTCAGCGGCACCCGCGTCCCGCCATGGGAAGTGGTGATGGACCTGTTCACGGACGCCGCCGAACACCGGGGCATGGCCGCCACCCCGGACGCCATCGAACTGGTGCGCCGACTGCACCGGGCGGCCGTCGAGACCAGCGTCTCGCCCCGCCACGCGGTCGAGGTACTGGAGCAGCAACTCGCCGAGGCGGACCGTGTCTCACGCCGTTCCACCGCACGCGGTGACGCGCTGAGCGACGCGCTGCTGGACCGCAAGCACCGCATCGCCGACCTGGAGGTGCGCCTGAACCAGTTGGAAGCGGCCTGGAGCGCGGAACGCGCACGCGCCGAACGGCTCGCCGCCGCCGGCCCCGACGCCACCGAACTGCTGCACGAACGCGATCAGCTGCAGGACGAGGTCACCCGCCTGTCGGCCCTGCTGCACGAGGCGCAGAAACAGCGTGACGAAGCCGAACAGCGCTGCACCCTGCTGGAACGCCAACTGGACGCGGTCGAGCAGGTCCAGCAGACCGCCGCGGCCGTGGCACCGGCCGTCTCCCAGACCATGCCCAAGGTGCTCATCGTCGACGACCAGGCGGACAACCTGCTGGCCATGACCGCCGTCCTGGCCACGCTCGACCAGGAACTGGTCGCCGTCCCCTCCGGCCGGGAGGCCCTCAAGGCCCTGCTCGACCACGACGACTTCGCCGTGATCATCATGGACGTCCAGATGCCCGACATGGACGGCTACGAGACCGCCGCCCACATCAAGCGGCGTCCCCGCACCCGTGACGTCCCCATCATCTTCCTCACCGCCATGGGCACCGACCCCGAACACTCCGCCCGGGGCTACGCCGCCGGCGCGGTCGACTACATCGGCAAACCCTTCGACCCCTGGGTCCTGCGGGCCAAAGTCGCGGTCTTCACCGGTATCTACCTCGAACAACGACGCCTCGCCGGAGCGGGGTGACCACCGGCCCGACCGCGCCACCGGCCCGACCGCGCCACCGGACCCACCGCGCCACCGGACCCACCGCGCCACCGGACCGGCGGCGACGCCAGGAGCCCCGATCATGTGTGACATACCGCTTTTGGTGCAATGCCCGGTGTCGTGCCGTCCGGCGGGTCACGCTGTGCGGACTGTCGGGCACGGTCGGGGCAGGGAGTCCATGGGGCGCAACAGGCGTACGGGTACAGATCGCGTGAGCGGCATCCACGCGAGTGCCACCGGGTGCGGACGTCGGACGGACGGCCGCCAGTGATGCCGAGGGAACCGGACGCCTCCGAGCCGCCGGACGACCCGCCGCGGCTGCGGCTGGGAGCCGAGCTCGAAGGGATCGCCGAGCAACTCCGGTCGCTGGCCCGGGCACAGGACCGGTTGCACGAGCTGTACGAGGCGGTCCTCGGCCGGAACGTGGACCTGTCGGTGCTGCTGAGGCTGATCGTCGACACCGCGAGGGAACTGGTCGGTGCCCGCTACGGCGCACTCGGCGTCCTCGACGCGAAGGGCGAGTCCCTCATCCGGTTCATCTCGGCGGGTCTTTCCGAGCAGGAGCGGGCCGACCTGGCCGATGTCGAGTTCCCGCGCGGCCGCGGCCTGCTCGGACGCCTGATCGCCGTCCCCGAACCGCTGCGCGTCGATGACATCGCCGCCCACCCGGACGCGGCCGGGTTCCCGCCCGGCCACCCGCAGATGCGGTCCCTGCTCGGAGCCGCGATCAGTACCCGCGGCAAGGTCTACGGAGACATCTACGTCGCCGACCGACGCGACGGGCGGCCCTTCGACGCCCATGACGAGGCGCTCATCGTCTCGCTCGCCGGCGCCGCGGGCCTGGCCATCGACGACGCCCGCCTCTACCGGCAGACCAGGCTCGACGCCGAACTGTTCCAGCGGCTCCTGCTGCCGAGCCTGCCGGACCTGCGCCCCTTCGAAGCCGCCGCGGCCTATCGTGCCGCTGTCACACCGGGCCACATCGGCGGGGACTGGTACGACGCCCTCCTGGTCCCCGACGATTCCTGCGCGGCCGTCATCGGCGACGTCGCCGGCCACGACCTGCAAGCCGCTGCCGCCATGGCCCAGATCCGCAACATGCTGCGCGTGCTCCTCTACGACCAGCGCACCCCGCCCGGCGCCGTCCTCGCCCACCTCGACGGGGCGCTCCAGGTGCTCACCGAGCAGCCTTTCACCACGGCGTGCCTCGCCCGCATCGAACCCGCCCCGCCGGACGGGTGGAGGCTGAGCTGGAGCACCGCGGGCCACCTACCACCCCTGCTGCTCACCCCCGACGGCCGGACCCGGTACCTGACCGCCGACCCCGACCTGCCGCTCGGCATCGACACCTCCGAACCGCGCACCGACCACACCTGCCTCACACCAGGTGGCTCCACGGTGGTCCTCTTCACCGACGGCCTCGTCGAGCACCTGCGGTACCCGATCGAGACGGGACTGGAACGTCTCGCCACCCTCGCCACCACGCACGCCGCCCTGCCCCTGCCGGACTTCGTCGAAGCCCTGGCCGACCATCACCCCAGCGACGGCCACGACGACATGGCCGTCCTGGCGCTCCGCATCCCGCACTCCTGACCGCCGTCACCGCCGTCATCGCCGTCACGGCCGTCATCGCCGTGAGCCGCCGAGTCGCTCCGCCCTATTCATACTCGCGGGGTATCAACGGCGCCCGAATCGGTCCTTAAGGTCCGCCGTCGTACCGGGTTGACTTCAGGGAGCCCGTGCCCGGCCGAGGCGGGAAGGCCCGCCCGTCGCGGGCACGACGTCGTGTCTCGGCGCTGTCACCGGGCGCAGGAACATCCGGTAGTTGGAGGAACAAGCATGAGCAAGGGATCCGCACTCATCGTGGGGGTGGGCCCGGGCCTGGGTCTGGCCCTGGCGGAGACGTTCGCCAGGGACGGCAACCCGGTGGCGCTGTTCGGCCGTGGTGCCGAGCGCCTGGAGGGCTACGCGTCCGCACTGACGGCCGAAGGCCACACGGCGCGTGCCTACCAGGCGGACGCCGCCGACCCGGAGGGACTGCGGGCCGGGCTGGTACGGGCCGCGGACGACCTCGGGGCGCCGGAACTGCTCGTGTACAACGCGGCCGTACTGGGTCCCGACACCCCTACCGGAACCGACCCCGCGGACTTCGCGCACACCTTGGCGGTGAACGTCACCGGGGCCGTGGTCGCCGCCCGGACGGTCCTTCCGCTCCTGTCGGGCGGCCGGGGAAGCCTGCTGTTCACCGGTGGCGGCTTCGCCCTCCGCCCCTCGCCCGAGTACACCTCGCTGTCGGTGGGCAAGGTGGCGCTGCGGGCGTACGTCCAGACCCTGCACGCGCAGCAGCAGGGCTCCGGCGTTCACGTGACCACCGTGACCGTGGCGGGTTACATCGGCGGCGAGGACCCCCGGTTCGCTCCCGCGTCCCTGGCCGCGGCCTACCTCGACCTGCACCACCAGCCGCAGGACCAGTGGCAGGCGGAACTCCTCTACACCTGATCGCCCACAGGCCCCCGGGCCCGTGCCCTGTCCGGGTGCGGGCCTGCGGTGCTCCGCCCAGGTCCCGGCCGGCGGGCACGTCCGGGCCGCCGAGACCGGTTCGCACCCCGTCCGTGCGGCCCGTCCCGCCCGTCGGTCACGGCGACGGCTCGGCCCGGCCGCCCGCCGCCATCAGGTCCCGCACCCCTTCCAGCGACTCCCCCAGCCACTCGGCCATCTCGCGTTCGTCGTCCGCCGTGATCCAGCGTGCGAAGCCGACCTTGAAGACGGCGACCCCCAGTTCGCCGGTCAGGCTCGCGGCCGGTTCCTCGACGCCGCGCCGGCGCAGGGCCTCGGCGACCGCGGCCGACAGCGTGGCGAGCTTGGTCATCTCGCGTTCCCAGAGTTCCGGGTTGGCCTTGATGACGGCCTGTCGCCGCCGCGCGAATTCGCGTCGGCCGGTGAAGATCGCACAGGCCGCCGTGAGCCCCGCCGTCAGCGCGTCGAGGGGCGTGGCGGACCGCGGAGACTCGGCGACCCCGTTCACGAACAGGTCCTGGAGCAGGTCCGTGCCGCCGAACAACACCTCGCGCTTGTCGGCGTAATGCCGGAAGAAGGTCCGCTCGGTCAGACCGGCCCGGCCGGCGATCTCCGCCACGGTGGTCTGCTCGTAGCCGCGCTCGCTGTAGAGCTCCAACGCCGCCACAGCCAGGCGTCCGCGTGCATCCGGCTGCCATCTTCCCATGCGCAGATCCTACGTGACGTCAGTGCCTGACATCGCATGCTACGGTCGATGACAGTCACTGACTTCAAGGTCTGGGGTGTCTTCTCCATACGTATCTTCGTGACCGGAGCGTCCGGCTGGATCGGCTCCGCACTCGTGCCCGAACTCATCGCCGCGGGGCACCGGGTCGTCGGGCTCGCCCGCTCCGACGCCTCCGCCGCCGCCCTTTCCGCCGCCGGAGCGGAGACGGTCCGGGGCACCGTCGACGATCTCGACGTCCTGGCCGGCGCCGCGGCCGCGTCGGACGGCGTGATCCACCTCGCCTACAAGCACGACATCGCCTTCAGCGGCGACTACCGGGGCGCCGCGGAAGCCGACCGCCGCGCCGTCGACGCCGTCGGCGACGCGCTGGCCGGCACCGACCGGCCTTTCGTCCTCGCCTCCGGCCTGGTCGGCCTCAGCCCGGGGCGGGTGGCGACCGAGCGGGACATGCCCGCCGACGACGGCTCACCGGCTTCCGTCCGCATGACCACCTCCCTGGCGGCGCTCGCGCTCGCCCCGCGCGGCGTGCGCTCCTGCGTGGTCCGGCTCTCCCCGACCTGCCACGGCGACGGGGACGCCGGGTTCATGGCGTCCCTGGTCGCCGTGGCCCGGACCAAGGGCGTCTCCGGCTACCTCGGCGACGGCGCCAACCGCTGGCCGGCCGTCCACCGCCTCGACGCGGCACGGATGTTCCGGCTGGCGGTCGAGCGGGCCCCCGCGGGTTCGGTGCTGCACGGGGTCGCCGAGGAAGGCGTCGCGATCCGCGACATCGCCGAGGTCATCGGCCGTCATCTCGATCTGCCGGTGACGCCCGTGGCCCCCGAGGCGGCGGCCGGGCACTTCGGCTGGCTGGCCGGTCTCGTCGGGCTCGACATGGCCGCCTCGAACGCCCTGACCCGTGAACTGATCGACTGGCAGCCGGTCCACCCCGGCCTCCTCGACGACCTAGACAAGGGCCACTACTTCGCCGCCCCCGCCACCGCCTCCTGAACACGCGGTCGCTCGCCCCGCCGCCCGCCCGCCGCGCGGCTGAGGGCCCGTGGCCGGTGCGGCACCGGCCACGGGCGGTGGGCCCGTAGGCAGCGGTCGGTTAGGCTCCGCGGCATGCGGATCTCTGTCTCCTCGGACATGGACGAACCCGTCGCCCGTCTCCTCGTCGCGGAACTTCGCGAGCGCGGGCACGAGGTGCGCGTATACGGGGCTCTGGAGCCGGGGGCCGACCCCCGGTGGGCGGTCTGTTCGGAGGCGGCGGCCCGTGACGTGGCCGCCGGGGCGGCGGACCAGGCCGTCGTGTGCTGCTGGACCGGCACCGGCGCCTCGATCGCGGCGAACAAGGTTCCGGGCGTGCGCGCGGCGCTGTGCACGGACGCGTACACCGCCGAGGGCGCCCGACGCTGGAACGACGCCAACGTCCTGGCCCTCGGCCTGCGCCTGACCTCCGGGCCGGTCCTCAAGGAGATTCTTGACGCCTGGTTCGCGACCGGGTCCAGCGACGACGCCGAGGACCGGGGCAACGTGGCCCACGTCGGGCGCCTCGACGCCGGGCGGCCGGATTCGTAGCCCCTGCTCGCCTCTCGTCGCTTGCTGCGCGGTGGTGCGGCGGTGCAGGCGACCACGGCCGGGCGGTGACGAGGCCGGGCGGTCACGAGGTCGGTGACGGCGAAGGCGGTGGCTTCTCGCGTCCACCGCGCGCACCCGGTCCTCATGGCAGGCGGGGGAGAGGGGAGGACCGTACGGGTGGGAGCCCGGTGGCCGCTGTCGCGGACGAACGGGCGCCGGTCAGTGGGCGCCCAGGCCGCCCCCGCCGAACGAGCCGCTGGAGCCCTTGCTCCAGCGTGGTCGCTCCTTGGCGGTGCTCGGCCGGGTCTGCTGGTTGCTCAGCTCGTACGGGGTGAGCGGACGGCCGCCGTCGAGCGTCTTCGGCACCTCTTCCGATTCCCGGTTCTCCCGGATCTCGCGCACCGCACCGCCCGGAGGCAGCTGCGGCTGTTCGTCGGGGCGCGGCCGGGGCGGTTCGCGGAACTTGATCCGGGAGCCCAGCCAGAAGCTGCCGGCGAGCACCGCCAGGACGGCGACGGCCACCGCGAACAGCGCGAGGCTCCACAGGCCGCTCGGCGCGGCCAGCTGTATCGAATGTGTGCTCATAGCGCTGACCTACCCTTCTGATAATGGTGTGAACCGGACATATCTCATTCTGGGTGGTCAGTGCTCCTCCTGGACAGCCGGCGGCCGTCGATCCCGCCGTCCGGGTTTCATCCGCCTCGCCGGGGCAACCCGGTGCGCGTGACACCGACGACTTCCGAGCAGGAGCTGTACCGCTTCCTTGAGGACCGTTTCGCCTGTGCGCAGGCGTGCACGGAGTGCGCGCGGGCATGTGCGCTGCGCGCGAGTCTGCTGGATCCGGACGGGACCGACGGGCCCGAGCGGGCGCGGCGGCAGGGCATTCTCTGCGCCGAGGTGTGCGACAGCACCTGTCGCATGCTGATCGAGCAGAACTGCCAGGACGAGGCCGGCGTCCGGGTCCAGCTGGAATGGTGCCGCGCGGTCTGCGCCGACAGTGCGGCGGCGTTCGACGGGCGGCCGGGCGCGCAGTCGACGGCGGAGGTGTGCCGGGTGTGTGCTCGGGCCTGTGCCGACTTCGTCGCGCTGCTGGACTGAGACTTCCTTCGAGACGGGCCATTCACAATTTCTGTAACACGTTCTACGGTGTGCGCCGTCAGGACCGGCCATCGGGAGCCTGGAGGCGCCGTGCATCTCGACCACACGCCCGAGCAGCAGCGGCTGCGCACCGAACTGCGCGCCTACTTCGCCGACCTGGTACCGGACAACGCGTACGCGCGCTACGCGGACCCGGCCGCGCAGAAGCGGTTCTACCGCGACACGATCCGGCGGCTCGGCGCGGACGGCTGGCTCGGCGTGGGCTGGCCCGAGGAGTACGGCGGACGCGGGCTGACGGCGATGGAGCAGTTCATCTTCTTCGACGAGGCCGCGCAGGCCGGCGTACCGCTGCCGCTCATGGCGCTGAACACGGTCGGCCCGACCTTGATGCGGTTCGGCACCGACGAGCAGAAGGGCTACTTCCTGCCCCGGATCCTTTCCGGCGAGATCGACTTCGCCATCGGCTACAGCGAGCCGGACGCCGGTACGGACCTCGCCTCCCTGAAGACCCGCGCGGTGCGCGACGGCGACGAGTACGTGGTCAACGGGCAGAAGATCTGGACCACCAACGGCGACACCGCGGACTGGGTGTGGCTGGCCGTGCGCACGGATCCGACGGCCCCGCCGCACAAGGGCATCACCATGCTCCTGGTGCCGACCGCCGACCCCGGCTACACCTGTACCGTGATCAACACCCTCGCCTCGCACGACACCACGGCCAGCTACTACGAGGACGTCCGGGTCCCCGTCTCCCGCCGGGTCGGTGCCGAGAACCAGGGCTGGCGGCTGATCACCAACCAGCTCAACCACGAACGCGTCACCCTCGCCGCGCACGGCACGATGGCGATCCGCGCGCTGAGCGACGTCCAGCGCTGGGCGACGGAGACCGAGCTCACCGACGGCCGCCGGGTGATCGACCTGCCCTGGGTGCGCAATCGGCTGGCCCGGACCCACACCAGGCTGGACGCGATGAAGCTCCTCAACTGGCGGATGGTGGGCGCCGTCCAGGACGGCAGCCTCACCCCGCAGGACGCCTCCGCGGTGAAGGTGTACGGCTCCGAGGCGCGCCGGGACACCTACGCCTGGCTCATGGAGATCGTCGGCGCGGCGGGCCCGCTCAGGGAGGGTTCGGCGGGCGCGGTCCTGCACGGCGAACTGGAACGCGGCTATCGCTCGGCGGTGATCTTCACCTTCGGCGGCGGCAACAACGAGATCCAGCGCGAGATCATCTCGTGGATCGGACTGGGGATGCCGCGGGTGCGGCGCTGAACCCGTGTGACGAGGCTTTTTAGTTGGCACAAAAGCGGGATAGTTGGCACTGTCTGCCGGCCAGGCGACGAAGCTTCCGTCAGTGGACCGGCAGACCGGTCAAGGCGCTGCCGATGACCGGACGCCGGATCTCGCCGGCGCCTTCGAAGATGGTGAAGACCTTGGCGTCGCGGTTGATGCGCCTGACGGGGTAGTCGGGCGTGTAGCCATGGCCTCCAAGGATCTGGATGGCCTCGTCGGTCACACGCACGGCCGTCTGGCTGGCGTGGAGCCTTCAGCCTGAGCGAAGGGCTTGTCCTGGCGCGCCATCCAGCCCGCTCGCCGCGCCAGCAGCCGAGACGCGTCGATCCGGGTCTTCATATCGGCGAGCTTGAAGACGATGACCTGGAAGCCACCGATCTTCCTGCCGAACTGCTCCCGCTCGCGTGCGTAGTCCAGGGCGTGCTCGCAGGCGGCGCGGGCCATGCTGAGCGCCCATCGCGCCGACGGCCGGCCGAGTGGCCCCAAACGCCTTCATCGCGGCCTTCACGGGGCCGGGCGACCTGAGCGACCAGTCGGAGGCGACTCGCTGCGAAGACGCCGTACCGGTAGCGCGTCCCGGCTCAGCCCGACCTCGCCTCGGCCGGGCTCGGTCGTCAATGAGAGTTCACGAGGGTATCCGCTGCGTCTCATACCTCGCCGGCTGCGCTCTGGTCAGCTGAAGCTGTCGAAGTGCCCTGCCCGAAGGAGCCGGGAGGCGCTGTCAGCGGCCAGTTAGGTTTCTACTGGCCGCCGTCAGGCGCGGAGTCGCATTGCACGGCGAGGCGGATTGCGTACAGGTCGAGCCGTCTGCGGAGCTCGAGGCGTCCGGCCTTCTGGTGTGCCGGGGTGAGGAACTGGGCGACCTGGTCGACCAGCTGCTTCCTGTCCCGTCCGCCAAGAGCCGGGGCGGCAAGGAGGGGGCAGTTGAGGTGCTCGGACTGGGTGACCTCAGCCCAGACGAGAACCGTGGCGAGGTGAGGCTCTTGCCGTGCCAGGTGGCCGAGCTTGGGGATTCCGTCGCATAGCTCGGGCCAGTCGGGCGCCGGCATCCGCCAGGTGGCTATGGATTGACGACGTCGTGCGTAGTTGACTCGGTTGGGGTTGCTGTCGAGTTCGGCAGCGATCCGTTCGACGCCGGCTTCGAACTCCTCCCACAGATTTCCGGGCATCGCCCGGCCGAGTGCATCGAAGGTACTGACGACGCTGCCGCGTAGCGTGCCCAGTGTCTTGGCGCATTCAGCCCAGGTGCCGCCGGCGGTCATCTCCATCAACTTCAGGGACGCCGCTCGCCGCAGGTGGCGTACGGTCGAGCTGTTGACCTGCTGCATGTGGTCGATGAGGTAAGCGAGGTGGTCGTCGAACCAGGCTTGCGGCAGCAGTTGAGGGACTTCCTCGGGGCTGAAGCAGCAGTCCCTCGAGGGGACTCGCAGGCGGCCGGGTCCGCGGCTGCTGCCGCCGGCGTGGAAGATCTGGCGCC
Organism: Streptomyces sp. NPDC056161; assembly: GCF_042268025.1. Lineage (NCBI taxonomy): Bacteria > Bacillati > Actinomycetota > Actinomycetes > Kitasatosporales > Streptomycetaceae > Streptomyces > Streptomyces sp. NPDC056161. The sequence continues at coordinate 124 of NZ_JBHJUV010000024.1, read as the reverse complement.
GCCTGACGAGGGAGCGGGCCAGGGGCGCGGGGGCCTTGTCCCCGGGGAGTGGACACCTGTTCGTGTCGTTATGCGGCGAGCGTCAGGGTAGCTGACTGTTGCTCGTAGACGATCGGTGCCTGCT
>NZ_JBHJUV010000023.1:0-156112 GCF_042268025.1 Streptomyces sp. NPDC056161 | reverse complement strand
TGGTGACCGTGTTCACCAACCCCGCCCCGCCGAGTTGTGAGCGGTCAGTTCGCCGACTCGTCAGTTCGCAGGCGCGGTGGCCGTGTTGGCCGGTCCGTCGGCGGGCCGGTGGGCCGGTGGGCCGGGGCGTCGCCGCGGCGGGCGGAGAGGGCGCCCGCCCGACGGTCCGGGGGGGGCACCCGTCCGGGTGTACGGCAGTGGGGTGGGAGCCGCTGATCACACGGTTCCCCCGTGCCCGTCACCGGCAGGACGGGCCTAGCATCGTCAACAGTGGTCGGAGTTCCAGGAAGGTGCGGCGATGGCGCAGCAGGCGGAGCGGACGCCGCGTACCAGCGTCTGGCTCGAACAGAAGGCGCCCCGGGGCGGGCGCGGCGGCGGGCAGCCGTCCGGCCTGGACCGGGAGCGGATCACCGGGGCGACGGTACGGCTGCTGGACGCGGAGGGACTGGCCAGGTTCTCCATGCGGCGGCTGGCCGCCGAACTGAACGTCACCGCGATGTCCATGTACTGGTACGTCGACACCAAGGACGACCTGCTCGAACTCGCCCTGGACGCGGCCTTCGGCGAGCTGCGGCTGCCCGAGGCCGGGGAGACCGGCGGCGACTGGCGGGACCAACTGCGCTCGCTGGCCCGCGAGTACCGGGCGTTGCTGGTGCGCCACCCGTGGCTGTCCCCGTTGGCCGGCCGCTACCTCAACATCGGCCCCAACTCGCTCGCCTTCTCGGGCCGGGTCCAGCAGGTCGTACGCCGTTCCGGGCTGCCCGCGCACGGGATCACCGGCGCCATCTCGGCCGTCTTCCAGTTCGTGTACGGCTACGGCACGATCGAGAGCCACTTCGCCGCCCGGGTCGAGGCCGCCGGCATGACCCCGGACGAGTACCACCACGCGGCCATGACCGCGGTCACGGAGGCCCCGGAGACCGCCGAGGTCATCAAGGAGTCCACGGACATCAGGGCGGCCCGCGCCGGCGCGACGGTCGACGAGATGCTGGAACGCGACTTCACCTTCGCCCTGGACCTCCTGATCGCAGGAATCGAAGCCATGGTCCAAAAAACCAAGCCCAGTTAGCCCCACGCCCCCGCACCCCACCGACCACCTCCGTCGGCAACACCCCCCTTGAGGGGCGCGGGGAACTACGCAATCACCGCCGCTCGACCAACCGCGAGGAACTACGCAATCACCGCTGCTCGACCAACCGCGCCGGAAATCCCCCCGTCGCCACCGGCCCCCACCGCGTCGGCGTGACGCGGATGATCGACTTGCCCTGCTTGACCATCGCCTCCCGGTACTCGTCCCAGTTCGGGTGCTCACCCGCGATGTTCCGGTAGTACTCGACCAGCGGTTCCACGGAGTCGGGGCTGTCGATGACCTCCGCCGTCCCGTCGACCTGGACCCACGGCCCGTCCCAGCTGTCGCTCAGCACGAGCAGGCTGACCCGGGTGTCCCGCTTGGCGTTGCGGGTCTTGGCGCGCTCCGGGTACGTGGAGACCACGATCCGGCCAGCGTCGTCGACCCCGCAGGTCAGCGGTGACGCCTGGGGGCCGCCGTCGGCCCGCCGGGTGAGCAGGATGGCGCGGTGCCGGGGCCGTACGAAGTCCAGCAGCTCGTCGAGGGAGACGGCGGTGTTCGTCGCGATGTTCGGTGCCATGAGCGAAGCCTAAGGGGCCGTGACCTCGCTCAGGGTGACCCTGCTGGGCCTACGTACACGCCTACATCTGCGGCAGCGTCTCGCCCTGCACCGCCTGGATGTCCAGTTCGATCTTCAGCGTGGTGCCGATGGCCGCGATGCCCGCCTGGACGATCTGGTTGTAGGTGATGGCGAAGTCCGAGCGGTGCAGCTCCGTCGACGCGCGGAAGGCGGTGCGGACGCCGCCCCACGGGTCGGGGCCGGTGCCGAGGTAGGCCAGGTCCAGGTCGACCGGGCGGACGATCCCGCGCATGGCCAGCTCGCCGTGGACCGTCCAGCGGTCCGAGCCGGCCGGTGACAGCCCGGTGGAGCGGTAGGTGATCTCTGGGTGCTGCTCGGCGTCCAGGAAGTCCGCGGACCTGAGGTGGTTGTCGCGCATGCCGTTGCCGGTGTCGATGGAGGAGGCCCGGATCACCGCCTGGACACGGGACTTCCCGATGTCGTCGGGCGCGATCTCGATCGAGCCGGCGAATTCGGTGAACCGGCCGCGCACGCTGGAGATGCCCAGGTGCTGGGCGACGGCGGCCACGGTGGAGTGCGCCGGGTCGATCGTCCACGGTCCCGGCGGGGGCAGCTCGGAGCCGCCCTGCCGGGACAGTGTCACGGTGCCGACCTCGGCCCGTCCGCTCGCGGTGACGATCGCGCTGGAGGCGACGGGCGCGTACCCGATGGCCGTGACGATCACCGTGTACGCCCCGGGCGCGAGCGGGGTGGTGTCCCGCACGGCGCCCTCCGCGTCCGCCTCGGCCCGCAGTACCTGCGTGCCTGTCATGTCGGTCACCGTGACGACCGCGTGCGACACGGCCCATCCGTCCCGGCTGCGGATCCTCGCGGTCAGTCCCATCCCGTTTTCTCCCTCAGAAGCCATGGTTCGAACATTTCCATGGTGGCTTCGAAAATCTGTACAAATTGGTCGTAAAGTGTCCGGCCCGCGGGGGGCAGGCCGTCGCTCAGGACGTACCCCCCACGGGCCGGAGTAGTGCGCTACTCGCCGGGGTGGGCGAGTTCTATGTCGTGTCCGTCGGCCCCGGTGCCCTGCACCGTCAGGGCCGTCGCCACCGGCGGGTAGCCGGTCGCGATGACGGTGTAGTCACCGGCGTCCAGGTCGGTGAAGGCGTACGCCCCGTCCGACCCGGTGGTGGACGTGCCGACCACGTTGCCGGCCGCGTCCACGAGAGTCACCCGGGCGTCGCCCAGCGGACCGGACGGTGCCCGGACGACACCCTGGAGCCGGGCCCCCGCCTCCAGGTCCACCTCGACCCGGGTGACCCCGGTGGCACCGACCTCGACGGGCAGGGCCCGCGGCCGGAAGCCGGACGCGTTCACCGCGAGCGTCACCGCGCCGGGCACCAGCTCACCGAACGTGAACTGCCCCTGCTCGCCGGTGGTTCCGGTGGCGAGCAGATCGCCGCGCACATCGGTGACGATCACCATCGCGTCCTTGACCGGCAGCGCGCTGCCGGCCGCCCGGACGACCCCGCTCAGACCGCTGGTGCCGCTGAGCAGCACGTCGTACGACACCGGGTCCTCGTGCACCACGACCGTACTGGCCTGCGGCTGGAAGCCGTCGGCGGAGGCGATCAGGACGTACGAGCCGGCGCCCGGCGCGTCCAGCCCGTAGGAACCGTCGATCTGGGTGACCGCGCGGCCCAGCTGGCGGCCGGAGAGGGAGATCAGGGTGACCGCGGCCTGGCCCACCGGGGCGCTGTCGGCGCCGCGGACGTAGCCGTGGATCGGGGTGCCGCCGGAGCCGGACTGCTCCGGTGCGGGCAGGGTGGCGACGGCGGTCAGCTGCCGCGCGGCGGCCGGCTGGAGGCCGTCCTCGGCCTTCGCCACGACCGGGGAGGCCCAGCTGGGCACCTGCTCCGTGGCGGGCGCGGCGGCCTGGGCGACGATGGCCGGGGCCTCGGCCGCCGCGTCCTGCTTCGGGTCCTGCGTCGTGTTCTCGTCGGCGGTCTGCGCCAGCGCGCCCTTCGTCCGCAACGGAACCTCCTTGATGAACAGGGTGATCAGAAAAGCGAGTGCCGCGAGGCAGCCGGCGATCAGGAACACATCGGCGATGGCGTGGCCGTAGGCGCTCTCGATGACCGTGCGCACCGGCTTCGGCAGGGTGTTCAGGTCCGGGATGGCGTCCGAGGAGCCCGAGCCGGCCAGGGCCTGGGCGTTCTTCGGGCTCAGATCCGCCAGGCCGTCCTTGATGTAGTCGGTGATCTTGTGGGACAGCACCGTGCCCAGGGCGGAGACGCCGACCGCGCCACCGAGGGAACGGAAGAAGGTGACCGTGGAGCTGGCCGAGCCGAGGTCGGACGGATCCACCTGGTTCTGCGTGCACAGCACCAGGTTCTGCATCATCATGCCGATGCCGAGGCCCAGCATGGCCATGAAGATGGCCATCTTCCAGTACTCGGTGTCGTAGCGGATGGTGCTCAGCAGGCCGAGGCCCGCCGTCACCAGCAGACCGCCGGCGACCAGCCATCCCTTCCAGCGGCCGGTGCGGGTGATGAACTGGCCGGAGACGGTGGAGGCGACGAACAGGCCGCCGATCATCGGGATGGTCAGGACACCCGACATCGTCGGGCTCTTGTCGCGGGCCAGCTGGAAGAACTGGCTGAAGAACACCGTGCCGGTGAACATCGCGACACCGACGAACATCGAGGCGAGCGACGCCAGGGTGATGGTGGGGTTGCGGAACAGCCTGAGCGGGATGATCGGCTGGCTCGCCCTGGCCTCGGTGACCAGGAACAGCGCGCCGAGCACGATCGCGCCGCCGACCATCGTGTACGTCTGCCACGACAGCCAGGCGTACTTGGTGCCCGCGAAGGTCACCCAGATCAGCAGCAGCGAGACCGAGGCGGCTATGAAGAACGCGCCGCCCCCGTCGACCTTCACGTCCCGCTTCACCACGGGCAGGTTCAGGGTCCGCTGGAGCACGATCAGCGCGATGATCGCGAAGGGCACGCCGACGTAGAAGCACCAGCGCCAGCCCAGCCACGAGGTGTCGGTGATGACACCGCCGAGCAGCGGGCCGCCGACGGTGGCGACGGCGAAGGTGGCGCCGAGGTAACCGGAGTAACGGCCGCGCTCACGCGGGGAGATCATCGCCGCCATGACGATCTGCGCCAGGGCGGACAGACCGCCGACGCCGACGCCCTGGACGACGCGGCAGGCGATCAGCATGCCGGGGTTGTGCGAGAGACCGGCTACGACCGAGCCCAGGACGTAGATGACCAGGGCTATCTGGACGAGGGCCTTCTTGCTGTACAAGTCTGCGAGCTTGCCCCACAGGGGAGTCGTCGCGGTCATCGACAGCAGGGCGGCCGTGACCACCCAGGTGTAGGCGGACTGGCCGCCGCCGAGGTCGCCGATGATGCGGGGCAGGGCGTTGGAGACGATCGTGGACGACAGGATCGCCACGAACATGCCGAGCAGCAGCCCGGAGAGCGCTTCCATGATCTGCCGGTGCGTCATGGGAGCGAATTCGGAGCCTCCCCCGTGCTTGGCGTGAGCCCGCACACCGGCTGGTGTGGTCGTTGCCATGGGCTTCCTTTTCTACGTTTCTGGCTTCTGCGTTCTGCGTTCTGCGTTCTGCGTGCTTTATGCGGGTGTACGGGTGGTCGTCGCTTCGAGGACGGACGTGGGTGCGGGCGCCGGCGCCGGTACGGCTGCGGGCGCGGGCGCGGTCGCGGTGGCGGTGGCGGACTGCGGCGGGTGATGGGCCCGGACATGCGGGGGCCGGCAGTCGCCGAAGCTGTCCTTGAGCCGGGCCATGAGCCGGATCAGCAGGCCGACCTCGTCGTCGGTCCAGTCGCCGAGCCGCTCGGCCAGCAGGTCGGTGGTGCGCCGCGCCAGGTCGTCCACCATGGCGTGACCCGCGGGCGTCAGGCGCAGGATGCGCGAGCGCTTGTCGGCGGGATCCGGGGACCGTTCGACCCAGCCCCGGTCGACGACGTGGCCGACGGACCGGCTGGTGACGGACATGTCCACGGAGAGCAGCTCGGCGAGCTTGCTCATGCGCATGTCTCCGTAACGCCCGAGCAGGGTCAGTACGGCGGCGGAACCGCTCGGGCAGTCGTGCGGCAGCACCCGTCGCAGGTCCCGGTGCACGGCCCCGATGGCGCTGAACTGACGCCCCAGCTCCTCGAACTGCGTCTGCTCAGCCATCACACCTCCCGTGTTCGTTGCTTGAGGCAACCTTAGACTTGCTTGGTTGCTACAGGCAAACAACAGGGGGCCATCCGGCATAAAAACTTGGCAAAGACAAGTATTACGAGCGTAAATATGCAGCTGGACCGGGAGGCCGGACGAGGGCAGGCGGACGAGGGCGGGCACCGCGCGCTCGGAACGGGGGACGGACCCCGGGGGGACCCGGGTCCCGGGAGGCGGTCCGGGAGACGGTCCGGGCAGCCGTTCCGCGCCTGCTTCCTCGGCTTTCCCGGGGTTTTCCCGGGCTTTTCCTGGGCTTTTCCCGGGCTTTCCTGGGCTTTCTTCGCCGCCCCCGCTTGGGCGGCCCCGCCCCTCTTCGCTAGTGTCTCGGCCCATGGCTAACACCCAGGGCCCCCAGGGCAACCAGGACCCCGCAGGCAGCACCCAGATGTTCCGCGCGTTCGTCGACGAGTCCCCGCAGGGCCGGCAGCAGGCGACCGCCCCGGCCGGCCCCCGCGTCGGCCTGATCGTCGGCGTCGTCGTGGCCGTGGTGATCGTGGCGGTGGTGGCCTGGCTGGCACTGAAGTAAGGCCGGCCGCCGAGCCGTCGGACGGCTGAGCGGCCGGGCCGGGTGGCGTGGCGTGGCGTGGCGTGGCGTTACGCCGATACGCCGGTGAGCTGATCGGCGAGCCACGGCACGACATCCGTGGGGTAGGGCGCCGGCAGACCGAGCACGAGGTGCCGGAAGCCGGCCTCGACCGCCGCGTCGATCGCGTCCCGCGTGACGCCGGGCCGGTCGTAGGAGACCGGTACGAACAGGGAGCGGGTGACCGAGGCCGGATCGCGGCCGGCCTCGGAGCAGTAGCGGTCCAGCAGCGCGCTGCGGCGCACCGCGTCGTCGATCTCACCGCCCGGCATGTTCCACACGTCGGCATGGTCCGCGGCCACCCGCAGCGTCGCGGCCGAACGCCCGCCGACGAGGATCGGCGGATGGGGGCGCTGGACGGGTTTGGGGCTGCCGAACGCCCCGGTGAGGCGGTGGTGGGCGCCCTCGAAGTCGAACGGTTCCTCCTCGGTCCACAGCCGCCGGATCAGCGTGCATGCCTCGGCGAGGCTCTGCACGGCGTGCGCGGCGTCGTGGTAGGGCAGCCCGTGCGCCTCGTACTCGCGCCGGGCCATGGGCAGGTCGGGGCGCGAGCCGGCACCGATGCCGAAGTCGAGCCGGCCCCCGGAGACGATGTCCACCGTCGTGGCGATCTTGGCCAGCATCGCGGGCGGCCGGAACCGGTTGCTGGTCACCATCACGCCGAGCCGCAGCCGCCGGGTCTGGGCGGCGAGCGCAGCGAGCAGCGTCCAGCCCTCGAAGGTGGGCCCTTTCTGGTCACCCCAGATCGGCATGAGGTGGTCGTACAGCCATGCGTGCTCGATCTGCGGGGTCTCGTCCGCCGCCCGCCAGATCCGCAGTATGTCCTGGTAGTCGACGTGCGACGGGGCGGTCATGATCCCGAATCGGGGTCCGGGGGTGTGCGACATGATGTCGTCGTCCTCCTCTCGCGCGGCTGCGCCGCGGTCTCGAACGGTCGGCGTCGCCGCCGCGGCGCCGGGCGGCGCGGGGCGGACGGGGTGGCGTGGCGCGGACGGGGTGGCGTGGCGCGGACGGGGTGGCGTGGCGCGGACGGGGTGGCGTTCTTCTGCTGCGGGGCCGGTCTTGTGGTCCGTGGGGTCAGTGGGGGTCCGGCCCGGCGGACGGGGCGGGACCTCGGTGGTCGGGCCGGGGGCGCCGGCGATCGGGGCGGGACGCCGGTGGCCGGGCAGCAGTGGTGGGCGGCCGGACATGGGATGGTGGTGACCTGGCGGGGGCGGCCGTCGGGCTCCCGCTCGGCGTCCACAGAAAAGCGGAACTCCGCTCCGGAAAGAATACGGAACGTCGATCCGTTTAGGCAAGCCCGTCGGCGGCGACTCCGACGGAGGCGGATCCTGCGGCAGCAGGTCCGGCGGTGGAAGATCCGGTGGCGGAAGATCCGGTGGTGAAAGATCCGGTGGTGGAAGATCCGGTGGTGGAAGGAGCGGTGCGGTGAACGACCGTGACGCGGGCGCGGTGCGCGCGACCCGGCCCAAGCGGGCGGACGCCCGGCGCAACGAGGAGACCCTGCTCGACGCGGCGGCGGCGGCCTTCGTGGCCTCGGGGGTGGAGGCCCCGGTGCGCGACATCGCGGCTCGGGCCGGTGTCGGCCTCGGCACGATCTACCGGCACTTCCCCACCAGGGCGGACCTCGTCATCGCCGTCTACCGGCACCAGGTGGAGTCCTGCGCCAAGGCCGGGCCGGCCCTGCTGGCGAGCAGCGCGAGCCCGCACGCCGCGCTGGCGCAGTGGATCGACCTCTTCGTCGACTTCCTGGTCACCAAACACGGACTCGCCGCCGCCCTGCGCTCCGACAGCACCGGATTCGAGACGCTGCACGCCTACTTCCTCGACCGGCTCCTGCCCGTGTGCGCCCAACTCCTCGACGCCGCGGCCGCCTCCGGCGAGGTCCGGTCCGACCTGGAGGCGTACGAATTGCTGCGCGGCGTCGGAAACCTCTGCATCGGCGCGGACGGCGACCCCGGCTACGACGCGCGCAGGCTGGTCCGGTTCCTCGTCGAGGGGCTGCGCGGCCCGCGGTGACCGCCGGCCCGCCGCGCGCTCGGGTCATTTCCAGGTGACGGCCACGTCCTGCGTCTCGATGTGCATCCCCAGCGGTACCCGCCAGGCGTCCACGCACACCGTCCAGGTGTGGTCCTCCTCGGCCTTCGGACCGAGCGGTGCCGGGAGGTCCACCGCGGACTCCACCGTCGCCCAGTCGATGCCGAGCGCGCCGATGACATGCGTCCCGAAGGTCACCGTGCCCGAACGGACCGCCGTTCCCCCGGTGTTGCGGAAGGTCACCGTCACCTTCTCGCACCAGCGCTTGTCGGTACTCTTCCGGGCCGGGTCGTCCCAGGTGAGAGCGGCGGGGGTGGGTGGTGTGGCGGGGCCGCCGGACGGTGCCGGAACCGGGGACCCGGCACCCGTACCGGTCGGCGCGGTGCCTCCCGGCGTGGCCGGTGCGCCGGCTCCCGCCGCGCCGTCGGCCGCGGATCCCCCGCCGCCGACGCCGGATCCGGTCCGGCCGTCGTCGGCGGTGCCGCTTCCGCCCGGCGTCGGGCGGTCCGGCCGTGGCTGTGAAGTCGGCCCGGCGCCGGGCGAGTTGATGTCCGCGCCGGGCGGTCCGTCGAGCGGCACGAGCGTCACCGGGGCGCTCGGCTTCAGCGACGTGCCCGATGGCGCCTGCGGGGAGCCCCCCGGTGCCCCGACGGCGACGTAACCGCCGCCCCCGCCGCCGCCCCCGCACGAGGCCAGGACCGCGCCCAGACAGACGGCCGCCGCCGACGCCGCCGTGACGGCACCACGGCGGCCCTGGGCGAGACCCGTCCAGGGCCGGTGGACCGCTCTGGTCCGGGAGGCCGATCCGGTCCGGGGGGCCGATCCGGTCCCGGGGATCGCTCCGGTCCGGGGGGCCGATCCGGTCCGGGAGACCGCTTCGGTCCCCGCGTCCGGCCCCGTGCCCGTCCCGGTCCCTGTTCCCGTTCCTGTCCCAGTGCCGCGCATCGGGACAGTGTGGCTGACGCACCGTCAGGAAGGAAGGGGCGGGCGGGAGAAGGGCCGGGCGGGGAGGGAGGAGGAGCCGGGGCGGCCTCAGTCCGAGATGAGACCTTCGCGCAGCTGCGACAAGGTCCGGGTCAGCAGGCGGGAGACATGCATCTGGGAGATGCCGACCTCCTCGCCGATCTGGGACTGGGTCATGTTGGCGAAGAAGCGGAGCATGATGATCCGCCGCTCGCGGGGCGGGAGTTTGGCCAGCAGCGGCTTCAGGGACTCCCGGTACTCGACGCCCTCCAGGGCGGTGTCCTCGTAGCCGAGGCGGTCGGCCAGGGAGCCCTCGCCGCCGTCGTCCTCGGGGGCCGGGGAGTCCAGGGACGAGGCCGTGTAGGCGTTGCCCACGGCCAGCCCGTCGACCACGTCCTCCTCCGACACGCCCAGAACCGCGGCGAGTTCGGTCACGGTCGGGGAGCGGTCCAGCTTCTGGGACAGCTCGTCGCTGGCCTTCGTGAGCGCCAGCCGCAGCTCCTGGAGCCGCCGCGGGACCCGCACCGACCACGAGGTGTCGCGGAAGAAGCGCTTGATCTCGCCCACGACCGTCGGCATCGCGAACGTCGGGAACTCGACGCCGCGTTCGCAGTCGAAGCGGTCGATGGCCTTGATCAGGCCGATGGTGCCGACCTGGACGATGTCCTCCATCGGCTCGTTGCGGGAGCGGAAGCGGGCTGCCGCGTACCGCACGAGCGGGAGGTTGAGTTCGATGAGGGTGTCCCGGACGTAGGCACGCTCGGGGCTGTTCTCGTCGAGTGCGGCGAGCCGCAGAAACAGGGAGCGGGACAGGGTGCGGGTGTCGATGGCCTCCGAGCCGGCCTGGACGGCCGGATTGGGCGTGGCCTCAAGGGCCGTGACGTCGTCGAGCACGTCGAGAGCGTCGAGCTCCTTGGGCGCTGCCTCGCTGTTCGTGGGCGTGAGCACCTTCGAGCTGCCCTGGTCTGCGGACATGCCACCCCCTTTGGGTCGCGGGACGGTCGTGGTGCGTCCCCTGGGAGGAACGCAACCTTCACCTGAATACCGGAGCCGGAGCCCCGGCAAACGCGCTTCCCGCAGAATGTCACATGTCGGCAACGCGCTGTAGTGACATGTCGACACGAGAGTTCTGAATCAGCCCAGCCAGGAGGGGGTCTGGCGGCCCGCGGGCCGGCGGATGTCGGAATCTTCCCTGGTGGGCGAATCGCTCGGTCCGGTGATCGATCGCTCTCGCATTCGGTTGTGCGCCGGAGCGGTACGGCGGCGGATGCGCGGCGACCCGTCGGCTGTTCGTCGGCGACCCGTCGTCGGCTCGTCGGCGGCTCGTCGGCGGCCCGTCGGCGGCCTCGCGGCGGAGGCTCGGGGCGGTCCCGCAGGGCGCGGGGACCTGCGCGACCAGCCACGCCGGCGCCGCACGTCACGACGGCGCACGCCCCCACGGCTCACACGCCACCAGTACACGCCACCAGTACGCACCACCCAGTACGCACCACCCAGTACGCACCACCCAGTACGCACCACCCAGTACGCACCACCCAGTGCGCGCCACCCAGTACGCGCCATCCGACCGGCGGAACCCCTACGCGTCGATCCGGTTCGCCGACCGCAGCCGCTGGAAGCTGCGCGCGAGCAGCCGTGAGACGTGCATCTGGGAGACGCCGAGTTCCGCACTGATCTGCGACTGGGTGAGGTTGCTGTAGTAGCGCAGCAAAAGGATTCTCTGCTCCCGTTCCGGGAGTTGCACCAGCAGGTGACGGACCAGGTCGCGGTGCTCGACGCCGTCCAGGGCCGGGTCCTCGTAGCCGATGCGGTCCAGCAGTCCGGGCAGCCCGTCGCCCTCCTGCGCGGCCTCCAGGGAGGTCGCGTGGTACGAGCGGCCCGCCTCGATGCAGGACAGCACCTCCTCCTCGCTGATGCGCAGCCGCTCGGCGATCTCGGCGGTGGACGGGGAGCGCCCGAACGCCGTCGTCAGGTCCTCGGTCGCGCTGTTGACCTGCACCCACAGTTCGTGCAGCCGGCGCGGTACGTGGACGGTGCGGACGTTGTCCCGGAAGTACCGTTTGATCTCGCCGACGACGGTCGGCATCGCGAAGGTCGGGAACTGCACGCCCCGGTCCGGGTCGAAGCGGTCGATGGCGTTGATGAGGCCGATGGTGCCCACCTGGACCACGTCCTCCATCGGCTCGTTGCGGGAGCGGAAGCGGGCGGCCGCGTAGCGCACGAGCGGGAGGTTGGCCTCGATGAGCGCCCCGCGCACCCGGTTGTGCTCGGAGGTGCCCGGCTGCAAGTCCTTGAGCTGGGCGAAGAGCACCTGGGTGAGGGCGCGGGTGTCTGCACCGCGCCGCTTCTCGGGCACCGGGTCCGGGGCCGGAGCGGGAGCCCCGTCCTGGGGCGGCGCAGTACTGGCCGACAAGGTCAACGCCACCTCTTCTATCGGACACCTCATCCGTCAAAAGCGGTCATAGCATCACAAGACATGTGCACTGTGTTCAAGCACCGCATAACTACGTGTTGAGCGGCGAAGTGGGGCATAGATGCAAAAAATCCCCGCACCATTCCAGTGCGGGGGCGAGGCTTCGACCGTACGGCTCAGACCTCGTAGTCGGCGATCACCCAGGTGGCGAACTCCCGCCACAGCGCGACACCCGCCTGGTGCGCCGGGTGCTCCAGGTAACGTTTGAGGGCATCGGCGTCGTCGACCGCCGAGTTGATCGCGAAGTCGTGGGCGATGGGCCGGTCGGAGATGTTCCAGCCGCACTCCCAGAAGCGCAGCTCCTCGATGCGATCGCCCAGGGACCGCATGGCCGCCTCGCCCGCCCGGACTCGCGGGTCGTCGCGCTCGACGCCCTCGTTGAGCTTGAACAGGACCAAGTGGCGGATCATGGGCGTCCCCTCAGCTCTTTCCTCCGTTGACGGCCCAGGTCATGAAGTCACCGATGGCCTTGGCCGCGTTCGATATGCCCTCGAACCCTATCTGGACGTAGTCCGCCGCCTTGGCCGGGTCCGTGATGATCACGTACAGCACGAAGACCACGAGCACGTACACGGCGATCTTCTTGGCGTTCACCGCCACCGCGCCTCCCCTGTCACTGATGTGTCCGTCGGGCCGCCTGCTGCCGGCGGTGAGTGTAGCCTTCACGTGCCCCACGGGAACCAACGGCCCGCCGGCCGAGGGCTCTTGCCGGTCTCGCACCGCCCATGCGAAAGGGCCCCGTCGGTCGACGAGGCCCTTCTACAGCGGTAGCGGAGGGATTTGAACCCTCGGTGACTTGCGCCACACTCGCTTTCGAGGCGAGCTCCTTCGGCCGCTCGGACACGCTACCGAGGGAGACCCTACAGCACCGGGGGCGGGCGGCTGAAATCGGTATTTCAGCGCTCCCGGAAGAACTCGCTGAGCAGCTGGGCGCAGTCCTCGGCCAGGACGCCCTCGACGACCTCGGGCCGGTGGTTGAGCCGTCGGTCGCGCACCAGGTCCCAGAGGGAGCCGGCCGCGCCCGCCTTCTCGTCACGGGCGCCGTAGACGACGCGGTCGACCCGGGACTGCACGAGGGCGCCCGCGCACATCGTGCAGGGCTCCAGCGTGACCACGAGGGTGCACCCCGTGAGCCGCCAGGCGCCCAGCTCGGCGGCGGCCCGCCGGAGCGCGAGGATCTCCGCGTGGGCCGTGGGGTCGCCGGTGGCCTCGCGTTCGTTGTGGCCGCTCGCGAGGACCGTCGCGCCGTCCGGGGACAGCACGACGGCGCCGACCGGGACGTCCCCGCCCCGGACGGCCTGCTCGGCCTCCGTCAGGGCGAGCCGCATCGCGGCCCGCCAGCGGTCGCGTACCGGATCAGGGATCCGCTGCGCGGGTGATCCGGTCAGCGGACGGTCTCCAGCACCTCCGAGGCGCCCAGAGCCTCGGCGATGGAGCCCAGGGCGTCCTCCGCGTCCAGGGCGCGCAGCTCCTTCTCGCTGACGCCGAGGTCGTCGAGGATCTCGCTGTCGCCCACCGGGCCGTGGCCCACCGCGTCGGCGGACGGGCCGTCCTCGTCGTCCTCGTCCTCGTCGTCGGACTCACCGTCCTCCGTGCCGTCGAGGTCGAGGGCATCAAGGTCGGGGCCGTCCGAGCCGGGCTCGCGGCCGAGCAGTTCGTCGGTGAGCAGGAGTTCGCCGTAGGCGCTGCGGGCAGCGGCGGCGGCGTCGGAGACGTAGATGCGAGGGTCGTCCTCGCCGTCCACGCGGACGACGCCGAACCACGCGTCCTCCTGCTCGATCAGGACGAGCACCGTGTCCTCTTCGGGAGAGGCTTCCCGGGCCAGGTCGGCCAGATCCGACAGGGTTTCCACATCGTCGAGCTCTGTGTCGCTCGCTTCCCACCCGTCTTCGGTGCGCGCGAGCAGTGCGGCGAAGTACACCGTGACTCTCCCACTGGTCTTAGGCGTGCCGGTTGGGGGTCCCCCCGGCGGAGGTTCTGGGCGGAGAGAGCTGTGCTCCGAGCCCCGCCCACTCGGAATCGTGGCAGAAACAAAGCGCTCAGGGGACGTCTTCGGCTCCCTGTGTCTGGCAGTTTTGATCGCGCGAATGCAAAGTCGCATCCGTACGTCGGTCAAGGAATCACCAGCGCACTCGTTGCCGCCACCTGCGGATCGTACGCGGCTTTTGGGCGCGCTCACGCACGGCCTCACTCGCAACGCACCGGGGACCGCCGATCTTCCCTACCAGCGGAAGGTGCGCATGCGCAGTGTCTGCCGGAGTCTGGCCACCTTGGCGCGGCGCGGCTGGACGCGGTCGCGCAGTTCGCGCGCCTCCGCCAGCTCGCGCAGGAACCGGGCCCGGCGGCGTCGGCGCTCGGCGTCGGTCTCGGGTCCGGGTTCGGGTCCGTCGGGTCCGGACGCGCTCCCGGCGGTTGCGCCGGGCGCGTCGGTGCGGTCGGGCGCGACGGGGTCGCCGGGCGCGTCCGACTGGTGATCAGGCTGCTCAGGCATCGTTTCACCACCCTGGTCAGTCCATCCCACTGTCCCCCGAACGGGTGGTTTGATGCCAGCGCAGGCGGCGCAAGGGCGCGGTTACTGTTATGAGCATGCGTCTCCACGTCGTCGACCACCCCCTGGTCGCCCACAAACTCACCACGCTGCGCGACCGGCGCACCGACTCCGCGACCTTCCGGCGACTCGCCGACGAACTGGTCACCCTGCTGGCCTACGAAGCCACCCGGGACGTACGTACCGAACAGGTCGACATCACCACGCCGGTGGCCACGACCACCGGCGTCAAACTGTCCCACCCGCGCCCGCTGGTGGTGCCGATCCTGCGCGCCGGGCTCGGCATGCTGGACGGCATGGTCCGGCTGCTGCCGACCGCCGAGGTGGGCTTCCTCGGCATGATCCGCAACGAGGAGACGCTTCAGGCGTCCACGTACGCCACCCGGATGCCGGAGGATCTCTCCGGCCGGCAGGTCTACGTCCTGGACCCGATGCTCGCCACCGGCGGCACGCTGGTCGCGGCGATTCGGGAGCTGATCAGGCGTGGCGCCGACGACGTGACCGCCGTGGTGCTGCTCGCCGCCCCGGAGGGCGTCGAGGTCATGGAGCGCGAACTCGCGGGTACCCCGGTCACGGTCGTCACGGCCGCGGTCGACGACCACCTCAATGAGCAGGGCTACATCATTCCCGGCCTGGGGGACGCGGGGGATCGGTTGTACGGCGCTGCCGAGTAGCGCCGGGTGCCTGCGGCGCTTGTGCGAGTCGCGGGCGTGTGGGGTGGGGTGTCTGCGGCGTCTGTGCGAGTCGCGGGCGTGTGGGGTGGGGTGCCTGCGGCGCCTGTGCGGGTCGTGGGCGTGCTCGGTGGGGTGCCTGCGGCGCCCGTGCCGGTTCGTGAGTGTGCACGGTGAGGTGCCTGCGGCGCCCGTGCCGGTTCGTGACTGTGCACGGTGAGGTGCCTGCGGCGCCCGTGCGGGGTGGTGGGGGCGTGCGTAGCGCCTGGTCGCGGTGGGTGGGTCGGGGCCGGGGGGGGGGGGGGGGGGGGGGGGGGGGGGGGGGGGGGGGGGGGGGGGGGGGGCGCGCGGGGGGGGGGGGGGGGGGGGGGGGCGGGGGGGGGGGGTGTCCGTCCTCGGACCGGCGCTGATGCTCGTCGATGGGGGGACCGGTGACGGATGCCGGCCGCTGCGGGCGGACACCCCCCGCCCCGTCCCCTTCCCGCCGCGGGCGACCGCGGGGGACGCGTCAGCAGTTCTTCTTCGACGTGGCGGGCGTCGTCTTGGACGGGGCCAGCGCGGCCAGCGCCTTCTCGGCGTCCGCCGGGTTCGCGAGACCCTTGAAGGCGGTGCCGATGATGAGGTCGAGGGCGGTGCCCTTGCGTCCGGCGTCGGTACGACGCTCTGCGCCGCCGAGTTGGGTGGCGAGGACGGGCAGCGTGGTGTTCCGCGCGGAGTCGGGGCCGAGCAGTATCCCCGTACCCTTGATCTTCTGATCGAACTGGGTCGGCGCGTTGCCGACCTCGCCGATCTTGAAGCCGCGTTTCTTCAGCTCGTCCGCGGTGGTCTTCGCAAGGCCGGTGCGCGGCGTGGCGTTGTAGACGTTCACGGTGATGCCGCTGGGCCGGGGCACCGTCGCAGCCGGGCTCGCCGAGGCGTCGGTCCCGGTGGGGCAGTCCGGCTCGGCGTTCGCCGCCGACGCCTTCTTCCCGCCGGTGAAGACGTCGATGAGCTGCCAGGTCCCCCAACCGATCAGGGCGAGTACGGCGACCACGGCAACCAGCCCGAACGCGAACCTGCCGCGCCGCCGACGAGGGCGCATCCTGGGGTATTTGTCCCCCGTGATCCGGTACTTGCCGCCCATGCCGGGGGGAGTCAGCATGCTCATGGCCGCAGCGTAGTGCGCCTGGGCTGCCGTGCCTACTAGATGATCATTCGATGGCGCAGGAGAACCCGAAAGGGTCAACCGTCGAGCCGGAGACGGCCGACTGGTGGGGCCGAAGACAGCCGACTGGTGGGTGTGGGGCCGGGAGGGTGGCCAGTCGGGTCGCTCGGGCCGGTACGGTCGGCTCCGCGGGTCAGTCCAGTTCGAGCACGCGCGCGTGCAGCACCTGGCGCTGCTGGAGAGCCGCACGCACCGCGCGGTGCAGTCCGTCCTCCAGGTAGAGGTCGCCCTGCCACTTCACGACGTGCGCGAAGAGGTCGCCGTAGAAGGTCGAGTCCTCGGCGAGGAGCGTTTCCAGGTCGAGTTGGCCCTTGGTCGTCACGAGCTGATCGAGGCGGACCGGGCGCGGTGCGACGTCCGCCCACTGCCGGGTGCTCTCCCGGCCGTGGTCGGGGTACGGCCGGCCGTTTCCGATGCGCTTGAAGATCACACGGAAAGCCTACCGGTCAACACGTTCCGGGCGCAGCCGTGGCGACGGAGTGCGACGCTGGAAAAGGCGCCCTAAATCAGGGCATATCGGGAATAGGGGTCCGAGATGGGTGACAGCGAGACCGTGCGGCCGGCCACTTCCCCGGAAATGCGCGGGAGCGCTCCCGCACTGCCGAAGGAGGCCCTGGAGATCGCCGCTGGGTACGCCTTCGCGGGCCCGGCGCTGGATCTCGGCGCTCTGCTGTGGGACGGGCTGTGCCTGCCCGACGCGCAGGTCCGCATTCCGCTCCCGATGCTCAACCGGCACGGTCTGGTCGCGGGCGCCACCGGCACCGGCAAGACCAAGACCCTGCAACTGATCGCCGAGCAGTTGTCGGTGCAGGGCGTTCCCGTGTTCCTGGCCGACGTCAAGGGAGACCTGTCCGGGATCTCGGCGCCGGGCACCGGGGACGCCCGGGTGCGGGGGCGCGCGGCGGACGTGCACCAGCAGTGGACGGCGACCGGCTTCCCCGCCGAGTTCTTCGCCCTCGGCGGGGTGGGGCACGGCATCCCGGTCCGGGCCACGGTCACCAGCTTCGGTCCCGTGCTGCTGTCCAAGGTGCTCGGGCTCAACCAGACCCAGGAGCAGTCGCTCGGCCTGATCTTCCACTACGCCGACACCAAGGGCCTCGAACTGTTCGACCTCAAGGACCTCAGGGCGGTCGTCGCGTTCCTGACCTCCGAGGAGGGCAGGGCGGAACTGAAGGCGATCGGCGGGCTGTCGACGGCGACGGCCGGGGTGATCCTGCGCTCCCTCACCGCCTTCGAGGCGCAGGGCATGGCCGACTTCTTCGGCGAGCCGGAGTTCGAACCCGGCGACTTCCTGCGCTCCGCGGACGACGGCCGCGGCATCGTCTCCGTCCTGGAACTGCCCGCCGTGCAGGACCGGCCGCAGTTGTTCTCGACCTTCCTGATGTGGCTGCTGGCCGATCTCTTCCACGACCTTCCCGAGGTCGGCGACGTGGACAAGCCGAAGCTGGTCTTCTTCTTCGACGAGGCGCACCTGCTGTTCGACGGCGCGTCCAAGGCGTTCCTGGACTCGATCACGCAGACCGTGCGGCTCATTCGCTCGAAAGGGGTCGGCGTCTTTTTTGTCACCCAGACCCCGAAGGACGTGCCCTCCGACGTCCTCGCGCAACTCGGCAACCGGGTCCAGCACTCGCTGCGGGCCTTCACCCCGGAGGACCAGAAGGCTCTGAAGGCCACCGTGAAGACGTTCCCGAACTCGGCGTACGACCTCGAAGAACTGCTCACCGGCCTCGGCACCGGCGAGGCCGTGGTCACCGTGCTCAGCGAGAAAGGTGCGCCGACCCCGGTCGCCGCGACCCGGTTGCGCGCGCCGGAGTCCCTGATGGGCCCCGTCGACGCCGCCGCCCTGGACCGGGCCGTGCGGGAGTCTCCGTTGTACGGGCGTTATGCACAGGCTGTGGACCGCGAGTCGGCGTACGAGAAACTGACGGCGGCGCAGGAGCAGCCGCGGCCGGATCAGCCGCAGGCTCCGGCGCGGCGGGGCGGGGCGCCGAAGGAGGAGCCGACCCTGGTCGAACAGGTCGTCGGCAGCGGCATGTTCAAGTCCCTCGCCCGTTCCGTGGGCACACAGCTCGGACGGGAGATCACCCGCTCCCTGTTCGGCACGGCCCGCAGAAGGCGTTGACCGTGACAGACAGGAAGCGTTGAGCCCGGGGGGGGTGGAGAGAGGGTACGGGGCGCTGGGAGGGGCGCGAGGTACGGGGAGGGGGTGGGGGGGTGTGGGGAGGGAGTGGGGGGTGCGGGGGTGGGGGGGTGTGCGGGGGTGGGGGGTACGGGGAAGGGCGCCGGGCACTGGGAGGGGGCGCGGGAAGGGGGCGCGGGGCACTGGGAGGGGGCGCGGGAAGGGGGCGCGGGGCGCGGGAAGGGGATGTAGGGGTGCGGGGTGCGGGGTGCGGGGGTGGGCTGAGGGGCGTATGGAAGATCGCATGGAGATCACATAGAGATCGCATAGAGATCGCATGGACGTGATGGGGCGACGTGGTGGTGCCGGGAGTCGTGCTGTGCCCGGCACCACCACGTCGGTCGCGGCCATCGTGTCGAGGTTGTCGATCGGGGGCGATCGAGGGCGTGGCGATGGGTCAATCGCGCCAGCCGCGTGGCCGCTTCACGGGTTGCTGATGCGGCTTCGGTTGGTCCGTGTCCGGTTTCGGTGCTGCGCTGCGCAGGGCCTCCGCGCGCAGCAGGGCGCGCAGGACCGCGTACGGGTCTGAGGGCATGGCCGTGTTCCTCGTGGTTCCTCGTGTGTGCTGCCTGGGGTGCTGACGGACCTGGGGAGG
Source organism: Streptomyces sp. NPDC056161 (assembly GCF_042268025.1). Taxonomy (NCBI): domain Bacteria; kingdom Bacillati; phylum Actinomycetota; class Actinomycetes; order Kitasatosporales; family Streptomycetaceae; genus Streptomyces; species Streptomyces sp. NPDC056161. The sequence goes on along the minus strand of NZ_JBHJUV010000023.1, from coordinate 136,965 downwards.
GTGGGTCCGTCTCAGCAGCGCAGGACCACGGAACAGCGGGCGCGCAGGGCGTGCGGGGGCCGGGGCGGCAGGGGGAGCGGAGGGGCGTGCGGGGCAGCGGTCGGCGGATCGGCCAGGGGCGAGGGGCCGGCGGCCGCCAGGGGGTGGTGGACGGCCCGGGACGGTGGCCGCAGGGCCGTGTCGAGGCCGTCGTGCTGGACGATGTCGCCGACGACGATCGGTGTCGCGTGCGCCTCGGCGTGGGCGCCCGGCACCAGCAGCGCCAGCAGCAGCACGAGCACCCGCAGCCGGACTCGGCCGGACCGGAGGGTGCGCGCGCTGCTCATGGAAGGTCATCTCCCCGCGGGGCGTTCGGCGTTCATCGCGATGGCTGCGGGATCCGCTCGCACGGCGTACGGAGCGTCGTCACACGGCGCGGGGCACCTGGCTGGCGTGGTTGTGGATGCCGATGGACGTGATGATCTCGACGATGCCGACGGCGACCAGCCAGGCCCCGGCGACCACGGTGAGGACGGCGATCGAATCGAACGGCGAGACGATCAGTACGATCCCGGCGATGAAGGTGACGACCCCGAGGAAGATCTGCCAGGCCCGCGCGGGCATGGCGCCGTCGGAGGCGGCGGCCAGGGTCTGGGTGATGCCGCGGATCAGCCAGCCGATGCCGATCCACAGGGCGAGCAGCAGGATCGACTGCATCGGGCCGCGGAAGCAGAACAGGCCCAGCACGATCGACAGCGCGCCGCTGATGAAGGCGAGTACGCGCAGCGAGGTCGCCTTGTGCGTGCCGAAGGCGGCGGACAACTGGAAGATGCCGCTCACCACCAGGTAGATGCCGAACAGCACACCGGCGATGAGCAACGAGACGCCCGGCCAGACCAGGACGAGGATGCCCAGGATGAACGAGGCGACGCCGGTGAGCAGGACGACCTGCCAGGCGGCGCGCGACAGGGCGTGCAGTGGCCCCTCGAAGGGCGGCTCGGGTTCGTGGCGGCCGGTCGCGGTCGCCGGGTGGGTGGCGTGGACCTTGCGGTCGTCGTACTCGGGGCCCCAGTTGGAGCCGCTGCTCGGTGGCTCGGTCATGCTCCATGCTGGGATCGGCCCTGAGCGGCCCGCCACCCGGGACGGGCCACCCGGCTGACACACCCGGCTGACGCTATTTTCCGGATCTTCCCGGCTTCCCGGACCCATCGGCGGTCTTGGCCGTCTTGGCCGTCCTGGCCGTCGTCTTCGCCCTACCGGCGGTCATCTGCGTCGTACCGGCAGTCGTCTGTTGCGTCGTACCGGTGTCCTTCTTCGTCGTCTTCGTCGTCTTCGTCGTCTTCGTCGTCTTCGCCGTCGACTTCAGTTCCTGTTTGTACGCGCGCACCTTGGCCAGCGACGTGGGCCCGGTGATGTCGGCGACGGACCGATGGGACTTCGCCTCCCCGTATACTCCGGCGGCCTCGCGCCAGCCCTCGGGGCGTACCCCGAGCCGCTTGCCCAGCAGCGCAAGGAAGATCTGTGCCTTCTGCCGTCCGAACCCGGGCAGGTCCTCCAGCCGCTTCAGCAGTTCTGCCCCGCTGTCGACGTCCCGCCAGACGGCTTCGGTGTCCCCGTCGTAGTGGTCGACCAGGTACTGGCACAGCTGGTGGATCCTCTTCGCCATGGCGCCGGGGTAGCGGTGCACGGCTGGTTTCTCGGAGAGCAGCGCGGCGAAGGACTCCGGGTTCTGGGCGGCGATCTCGTGTGCGTCCAGGTCCTCGGCGCCGAGCCGTCGCGCGATGGTCGCCGGGCCCTGGAACGCCCACTCCATCGGCACCTGCTGGTCCAGCAGCATGCCGATCAGCGCGGCGAGCGGACTACGGCCGAGCAGCGCGTCGGCCTCGGGGTCCTGGGCGAGGTGCAGTGTCACGTCCATGAGTCGATGCTGCCGTGCGTCGGCCCTGGTCGCGCGCCAAGGGGAGGGGGCGCCGTTCGGCCGGGTGGCCGCCCGCCGCGCCGGGCCGTGTCCTCTCGCCCGCCCCCTGGGCCTCGACCCTCTCGCCGCTCGCGTACGATTCCTGCACCTACCCAAGATAATTAGGTAAGGCTAACCTAAAAATGGGAGGGTTGGTGTGAGCACCGAGATCTACCGCGACGCCTGGGGCATCCCGCACCTGCGCGCCGACAGCGTCCGTGAACTCGCCCGAGCGCAGGGGCGGGTCACCGCTCTCGACCGCGCCTGGCAACTGGAGGTCGAACGGCACCGCTCGTGCGGGACCTCGGCTTCCTTCCTCGGCGCCGAGGCCCTGTCCTGGGACGTGTTCGCCCGCCGCGCCCGCCTCGACGACACCGCGCGACGCTGCTTCGCGGCCCTGGAGCGCCGGGACCCGGAGACGGCGGACTGGGTACGGGCGTACGTCGACGGGGTCAACGAGGGACTGGGCCGAGGGGCCCGCCGCGCACCCGAGTTCACGGGGGCCGGGCTCGCACCGGGCCGCTGGGAGCCGTGGACGCCGATGGGTGTCTGGCTCGGCACGCACGTCCTGTTCGCCGGATTCCCCGCCAAGTTGTGGCGGGAGTGGGCGGCACGGCACCTCGGGCCCGACGCCGTCGGGCTGTTCGCCACGGACGGGCCGGGCAGCACCGGCAGCAACGGCTGGCTCGTGAGCGGCGCGCGCACCGCCACGGGGCGGGCGGTCCTCGCCGGCGACCCGCACCGGTTCGTCGAGGAACCCGGCGTCTATCAGCAGATCCGGCTCGCCTGCCCCGAGTTCGACGTCGTCGGCCTCGCCGTGCCGGGCGTTCCCGGCATCGCCCACTTCGGCCACACCGGCACGGTCGCCTGGTCCATCACCAACGCGATGGCCGACTACCAGGACCTGTACCGCGAGCGGTTGCGCCGTACCGGCGCGGGAGTGGAGGCGCTCGGGCCCGACGGCGACTGGCGGCGCGCACACCGGCACATGGAGACCGTGCGGGTGGCGGGGGAGGCCCCGGTCGAGATCGAGATCATCGAGACGGACCGCGGCCCGCTGATCGTCGGCGGACCGGAGGGATTGGACGGAGTAGCGGAGGACCCGGACGGCGTACCAGAGGGCCTGGACGGCATGCCCGAGGCCCCGGGTGGCCGACCGGAGAGCCCGGGTGGCCGACCGGAGGGCCCAGGTGGTGTCCCGGCGGAGGAGGGCTTCCACGCGGCGGTTCTCGCGGATTCCGCAACCCCCGGCGTCCCCAAGGTCCCGAGTACTCCCGAAGCCCCCGGCGTCCCCACCGTCCCGAGCGCCCCCAGCACCCCCCTCCTCCCCCTTCCCCTCTCCTCCCCCCTCGCCCTCGCCCTCCGCTTCCCGCCCCGGGTCACCGAGGATCTGGGGTTCGGCGCGCTCCTGCCGCTGCTGCGGGCCCGCCGGGTCGGTGACGTCGACCGGGCCTTCGACCGCTGGGTCGAGCCGGTGAACGTCGTGCAGGCCGCCGACACCGAGGGCGGGCTGCTGCACCGGGTCGCCGGCTGGGTGCCGGAGCGGGCCGGGGTCAACCGGCTGCGGCCGGTGCCCGCCTGGGAGTCGGCGTACGCCTGGCGGGGCCGGCACTCGACGCCCCGCGCCGGACTGACCGACGGCATCGCCGTGATGGCGAACCAGCGCGGCCCTGCCGCCCCCCTCGGCGTCGAGTTCGCCCCGCCGCACCGCGCCGACCGCATCCGCGCCCTCCTCGACGGGCGCCGGGTCTGGTCCGCGGCCGACATGGCCGCGATCCACACCGACACCCACCTCGCCTCCGCCGGTCCGCTGCTCGCCCGGCTGGCGGCCCTCAACGGCCTGACTCCCGAGGCCGCCCGGCTCCGCGACCGCCTGCTGGCCTGGAACCGCCGGATGGACGCGGACAGTTCCGACGCCGCGGCGTACGCGGCGGTGCGCGGCGCCGTCGTACGCCACCTCGCGGCACACCCGGCGTTCGCCCCGCTCGCAGAGCCGCCCGCCTACCCGGACGTCCTGCTCCCCTGGCTCGCGCTCGTCCCTCGCATCGGCTACGCCCTCGAACACCTGCTGACGGCCGAGAAGCTGTACGGCATCGACCGCCCCGCCGCCGTCCGCGCCGCCGTAGAGGAGGTCGCCGCCACGCCGCCGTCCGGCACCTGGGCCGACACCCACCGGCTCGCCCCCTGGCGCGCGCGGCCCGGGACGCCGTACCGGCCGGAAGCCGAACCGGGCCTGTCCGGCGACCACGACTGCGTGCTGTGCACCTCCGCCGTACCGGGTCTCACCGACCTCGCCGCGCGCGGCCCGGCCGCCCGCTACGTCTGGGACCTGGCCCGCCGCGAGGACAGCCGCTGGGTGGTGCCGTTCGGCGCCGACGGGGTTCCCGGCGCACCCCACCACCGCGATCAGCTCGACCTGTGGGTCCGGGGCGAACTCGTCCCGGTCGTCACCGACTGGACCCGCCTCACGAGGGAGACCACGATGCCCGACCCGCACACCGACCCGCATGTCGACCCGCATGTCCATCCATATGCTGATCCGTACGACGATGCAGACACTGGTCCGAACCCCGGCCCATACCCCGGCCAATACCCCGGTCCGCACCCCGGTCCGTACGGCGACCCGGGTTCTGGAACCCCGTACGCCGCTGTCCGTGAGGCCGTCCACGAGCAACGGGTCGACGGCTTCGGCACCGTGCGCGTCCTGCCCCTCGATCCCCGGGCCGACGCCGCCGTGGTCCATGCCTGGGTCAGCGAGGAACGCGCCGTCTTCTGGGGCATGAACGGCCTCACCGAGGACCAGGTGGCCGAGATCTACGCCCACCTGGCCACCCTCGACACCCACCACGCCTTCCTCATGGCCAAGGACGGCGAACCGGTCGCGCTGTTCCAGACCTACGAGCCCGCGGCCGACCGGGTGGGCGAGTGCTACGAGACGCGCTCCGGGGACATCGGCATCCATCTGCTGCTCGCTCCCGCCGGGCCGGCCGGCACCCGGCCCGGCTGGACGGCGGCGCTGCTCTCGGTGCTCACGGCGTACGTGCTGCGCGGCCTGGGCCGCCGCCGGATCGTGGTCGACCCGGACGTGCGCAACGAGAAGGCCGTCGCCCGCTTCCTGAAGTCGGGTTTCGTGGCAGGTCCCGCGGTCGTCCTCCCGGAAGTCGACCTCCCCGACGTCCAGTTGCCCGAGAAACACGCCCAACTGGCCTTTCTGGACCGGGCGGCGGTCTTCCCGGAGGAGGACGCCGGCGCCTGACGGCGGTCGCGGCGGGACCTCTTCCGGACTTTGCCATCTCTTTACAACCCGTTCCCCTGCCACCTCGTCTCTCCGCTCGATCCACAACCGCCCGCCGACCACCGGGCGGTGAGACGAGAGGAAGCGATTCGATGCGCCGTACTGTGCTGAGCCTCGTGGCGTTCGCAGCCACCGCCGTGCTGGCGGGCGCCGCGCCCGCGTTCGCCGACGGGCCGACCCCGGTTCCGTCCGCGCCGAAGGAGGCCACCCCCGTTCCGTCCGCGCCGAAGGAAGCCACCCCGGTTCCGTCCGCGCCGAAGGACGCCACCGCCGTTCCGAGCGCGGTTCCCTCCCGGGCATCCGGTGCCGCACCGGCCAGGACGCCGGGCCAGGTCTCCGTCGTGCCCAAGGGCGCGCCCGACACCGGGGTGGTGGCGCCGTCCTCGGCGTCCGGTTCGCGGGACGGGCTGCTCGGCGGGGGCGCCGCCGCGGCACTCGTCGCGGCGGGTGGCGCGGTCTTCGTCGTACGCCGTCGGCGGGCCGCCGGGACCACCGGGGCATGACCGCGCTCTCCAGGCGCGCCTTCGCCACCGCCGCGCTGGCCGCGCTGCTCGCGGGCTGCGCAGGGAACGGCGGGGACGGCGGGGACGGAGCGGGGAAGGCGGTCGGCGGCGGGGCCGTGGTGGGCGGGGTGCCCGCCACGGCCGGGAGTGCGGGCACCGCGCCCCGGCCGCTCGGCCGTTCGGTCCCGGTCCGGCTGCGGATCCCGGCCATCGGCGTCGACACCCCGCTCCTGCAACTGGGCCTGGAGCCCGACGGCGCCGTCCAGGTCCCCCCGGTCACCGCGCACGACCGGGCGGGCTGGTACCGGAACTCGCCGACGCCGGGGCAGGTCGGGCCGTCGGTCCTGCTCGGCCATGTCACGGTCGGCTCCTACGGGGACGGCGTCTTCCGGCACCTGGCGCAGTTGCGCGCCGGTGAGAAGATCGTGGCGGTCCTGGAGAACGGCAGGCAGGCGGAGTTCGCCGTCACCCGCGTACGGACGGTCCCCAAGGCGGACTTCCCGTCGGACGAGGTCTACGGCGACGTGGACCGGCCCGAGTTGCGGCTCATCACCTGCGGCGGCCCCCGCACCGGTGACGGCTACCCCGACAACGTGCTCGTGTTCGCCGCGCTCAGCGCCGCCGCGCCCTGACCGGCGGGAGCCCGGGACCGTGGCCGGGCCGGTGGAACGCGACCCGTGGGCCCGGCATCTTTCCCCACGGGTGCCACCGCCCGACCCCCACCGGTGCCCCGAGGGGCAGTACGACCCTGGAGAGCGTTGAAACGGTCCCGCGACACGGCAGCGTCCGAACTGTTCGCCGCCCTGTACCCACGTCTCGCCGGCTGGTGCCGCCGTCTCGTCGACGACGACGAGACGGCGCACGAGATCGCCTCCGAGGCGTTCACCCGGCTCTGGGCCCGCTGGACGTCCGTGGACGAGCCCCGCGGCTTCCTGTACGTCACCGCCGCCAACATCGTCCGCGACCACTGGCGCAGACTGGAGCGCGAACGCAGGGCCGTACGCCGTGTCCGCACGGAGGCCGCCGTCCGCCCGCATGCCGAGGCGCCGGATCCTTCGGTACGTCTCCTCGTGCAGTCCCTGCCGGAACGGCTGCGCGTCCCGATCCTCCTCCACTACTACGCTGACATGCCGATCCGGGAGGTGTCCGTGCTGACCGGACGCAAGGAAGGAACCGTCAAGGCCGATCTGCACGCGGCCCGGGAACTGCTCCGCGTCCACCTGAGGAGAAGCCTTGACCACACGGTTTGACGACGACCCGGAGTTCGCGCCCGACGATCCTCTCGCGGTGATCCTGCGGCCCCCGGCCGAGCATCTCGGTCCGCCCGCCGGCCGCTACGCGGCGATCCGCCGAACCGCGGCCCGCCGCAAGCTGCTCCGTGCCGCGGCCGGTGCCGGCCTGACCTGTGCGGTGGCCGCCCTCGTCGCGCTGCCCCTGCACCTGGCCTCGTCCACCCCCGCTTCCCCGACGGTTCCGCTGGCCCCGCCGTCCTCGGTCACGCCGAAGCCGTCCGCGCCCCCGGTCCCGACCCCGTCCACGGTGCCCACGCCGGCCCCGGCGTCCCAGGACCAGGGCTCCGGTCCCGCCACCGCGCGCGGCACCCGGGTGCCGCCGAGCGAGCAGTCCCGCCGCACCCCGGAACCACCGCCGAGGTCCGCGTCCGGTGCCGTATCCGGAAGGGTCCCCACCCCCGAGCGGTCCGTCCCTCGCTGACCGCCTCCGGACGTTGGCCGATCTGCGACGGTTGATCCGTGCGGATAAAGCGGAACTGACCCTCTTATTGGCCATGCGGACGGTGACCAGTTGTCGATGTCCCACCCGGTTCGCCCACCAGGCAATTGCCTGGTGGGCTAGCCTGCGTCCTTGTCCGGGTAACCCCTGTTCACCTGTGAGTGGTTTCTCTCCGTAGTGTGTTCGGTCGTGAGCAGGTGGCCCGCCGTATCGCACCCGGGAGAGAGCGCGCAAGATGCCGTATTTCAGTCAACATCTCCAACTGATCTTGGCTGAGATGGATCGATAACTAGACAATTCTTTGGGCGGTCAGCCTGGGGCGAGGAACCACTGCCTGCGAACGACCTCTGGATCCAGCCGGGTTCGGAGGCAGCGTGTTGGAGGGGTTGTGGAACGCTATTTCACCAGCGGATGGCACGAGGATCTACGGCGTCACGTGCGGGAGTTCGCCGAGCGGGAAGTACGTCCGCGGATATCCGAGATGGAATCTTCCCGTGCGGTCGCGTACGAACTGTCCGGGCTCATCGCCCGGCAGGGCTGGATCGGAGTGACCATCGGCCGGGAGTACGGCGGGATGGGGGCCGGACATCTGGCCAAGACCATCATCATTGAAGAACTCGCCCGAGTCTGTGGGGCGATGGGAGCCATGGTGCAGGCTTCCCAGCTCGGCGTCGCCAAGATCATCCACTTCGGCAGCGCGTTGCAGAAGCGGACCTGGCTGCCGCGCGTCGCCGCGGGCGACTGCCTGCCGACGATCGCGACCACCGAGCCGGAGTCGGGCGGCCACGTCCTCGGCATGGCCACCACCGCCGTCCGCGACGGCGACGACTACATCCTCAACGGCCGCAAGGTCTTCGTGGGCAACAGCCACGTCGGTGACGTGCACGGCGTGGTCGTACGCACCGGCGAGGGTTCGAAGGGGCTGTCCGCCTTCCTCGTCGAGTCCGACCGCCCGGGTTTCTCGCTCGCCCCCCACCAGCCCGCCATGGGCCTGCACGGCTTCAGCTTCGGTGAGCTGATCTTCGACAACTGCCGGGTGCCGGCGGCCAATCTGCTCGGCGGCGAGGGCCAGGGCCTGGCCGTCGCCTACTCGTCGAGCGTGCTGTACGGCCGGCCGAACCTGACGGCGGTCTCGCTCGGCATCCACCAGGCCGCGTTCGAGGAGACCACCGCCCTGTGCATCGAACGCGAACGGTACGGCGCCCCGCTCGCCCAGCTGAACAGCATCAAGCTGAGGCTCGGCAGGATGAAGTCACGCCTGATGACCGCCCGGCTGGCCGCCTACCACGCCGTGCATCTGCTCGACCAGGGGCTGCCCTGCGACGCGGAACTGATGAACGCCAAATACCTCAACTACGAGACCTCCGTCGAGTCGGCCCGCGATGCCATGGAGATCCATGCCGCGAGCGGCCTGTTCACCGACCGTCCGGTGGAGCGCTACCTGCGCGACGCCCAGCACATCTACGCCCCCGCCGGCACCTCCGACATCCAGTTGCTGCGCCTCGGCGAGGTCGCCCTGGGCACCGACAAGGGCCAGTGGTCCGAGCGGCTGGCCGAACTCGTCCGCACCGTCGAGCCGCGCCGCCGGCTGGGCCAGTTGGAGACGGTCGGCCACCCGGCCTGACGGCGGAGGGACCCGTGCGAAGGACAGAGAGCCGCGGACACGACACCGTGTCCGCGGCTCCCGCGCATCAGGTCCGGCGCCCGGCCCGCACACACGGTCCGTGCCCCGCGCCGGGGTGGCTCAGATCCCGCCCCGGGTCTCCAACTGGTGGATCCGGTCCGACAACTGATCGGCCAGCGACTTGATGGTCGCCAGGCCCTCCCGGCCCCACGGGTGGGTGTCCGTGTCCACGACGCAGATCGTGCCCAGGGCCATCCCGGTCTTCCGGTCGATCAGCGGCGCACCCATGTAGGAGCGGATGCCGATCTCGTCCACGACGGGGTTGCCGGCGAACCGCGGATAGTCGCAGACGTCCTCCAGCACCAGCGCCTTCTTGCGGACCACGACGTGCGGGCAGTAGCCCTGGTCACGGGTCATCGTCCGGCCCACCTGGGGCTGCTGCTGCGGCGCCGACTCCAGCTGCACGCCCGGCCGGCCGGCGGCGTACAGACCGGCGAAGTACTGCCGGTTCTCGTCGATGAAGTTGACCATCGAGAACGGCGCGCCGGTGGTGTGCGCGAGATTGCGCGCGAACTCGTCGAACTCGGGCACGGGGAGGTCCCCCAGCCCGAGTTCGCGCAGCCTGGCCACCCGGGCGGGCGCGTCCCGGTCCTCCGGGGTGAGCAGCAGATGGCTGGTCGGGTCGTAGGACGTGTTGTAGGGAACCGGGGCTGACATGCAGGGCTCCATTCGGTCGAGGTGAGGGGCTCAGCGCGACGGGTTAAGCTCCGCGGGCACATGGCCGGGAGTCGATGCGAGCAGGTGCTTGACGAGATCGATCAACACGCGGGTTCCGGAGTTGCACTGCCGCGCGTCGCACATCACGACGGGTACGTCGGGCTTGAGGGCGAGGGCCGCCCGCACCTCGTCGCCGTCGTAGCGGTAGGCGCCGTCGAACTCGTTGACCGCCACGATGAACTTGATGCCGCGCCGCTCGAAGAAGTCGACGGCGGCAAAGCAGTGGTCCAGGCGCCGGGTGTCGGCGAGGACCACCGCACCCAGCGCCCCGTTGGACAACTCGTCCCACATGAACCAGAACCGTTCCTGTCCGGGCGTGCCGAACAGGTACAGGATGTGGTCCGCGCTCAGCGTGATACGGCCGAAGTCCATCGCCACCGTCGTGGTCGACTTGTCCTCGATGCCCACCAGGCTGTCCGTGCGGGCGCTGACCGTGGTCAGCAACTCCTCGGTGCTCAGCGGCTCGATCTCGCTGACCGCTCCGACGAAGGTGGTCTTGCCGACCCCGAAGCCTCCGGCGATGAGGATCTTCAGGGCGGTCGGAAAGGGGTCAGAGCCGCTTGCGAAGACCATGCAGCACCGCCTCCAGGAGGTTTCGGTCGGTCGGGGAGGCCGCCTCTACGACGCGCGGCGCCCGGGTGGTGAGTGCCTGGTGCGTCACGAGGTCGGAGAGCAGAACTTTGGTGATGACGGCCGGCAGCCGCAGATGGGCGGACACCTCGGCCACCGACATGGGCACCCCGCACAGCGCGAGGACCTGGTCGTAGTCGGGGCCCAGATAGGTGTGCGGCCGGGTGCCGGTGGCCATCACCATGGTGAGCAGGTCGAAGTGGGACGAGGGCTGGGTGCGACCGTTGCTGACCGTGTACGGACGTACTAACCGCCCGGCGTCGTCATCGAGCCACGAACCGTCCTCGGCGTCCGTCATTCTCAGCGCCCCGGATCCATCGAGGCGCCGGCCGCCGGCTGGCGGATCGGCGTGGCGAGGTACGGGCGGACGCTCTTGACCAGCATGGCCATCTCGTAGCCGAGCACCGCCGCGTCGGCCTCCCGGTCGGCGAGAACCGCCAGGCAGGCCCCGGAGCCCGCCGCGCACACGAACAGCAGCGCGGTGTCCAGTTCGACCACCACCTGCCGCACGTCGGCACCCTGGGCGAACTGCATGCCCGCGCTGCGGGCGAGCGAGTGCAGGCCGGACGACAGGGCGGCCAGGTGTTCTGCTTCGGCAACTGTCTCCAGCCCGTCGAAGGCTTTCGACAGTCCGTCGGAAGACAGCAGAAGAGCACTGCGGGTGTAGGGGACCCGCTGGACGAGGCCGGCCAGAAGCCAGTCCAGATTCTTCGACTGGCCGGCATGCATGTCGCTCACGGTGGCGTTCTTCTCCTTGCTACAAGTCCGAGCCTGAGGTCAGCGAGAGCTGTCGAAGGGAGGCTCATCGGGTTCGTGGTCGGCGAGGCTGACTCCGCGCTGGAAGCTGGCCATCAGTCCAGGATCGTGCTCCACCTCGTGATCGTCGTCCCGGCGGGTGACGGGACCGTTCCGCAACTCCGCCACCAGATGCTCCTGCGCGCGGCGCTGCGGCAGCCGGGGCCGGTCTTCGTGGGCGTTGCCGCCGCCGTACGGGGAACCGTGGTCGTGGTGTGCCGCCGGTGCCCCCGCGTAGTGCTGCGCGGGCGCGGGTGCGGCGGCGGTCCGGGTCTGCGGCAGCGGCTGCTGCATGCCGGGCTGCTGGGGCTGCTGGGTACCGGCCTGGGCGGATGCGGCGGGGCCGGCCGGGTGCTGCGCCGTGGACATCTGCGCGGCGGGCAGCTGACTGGTGTGACCGTGACCCGTGGGCATCTGCGCCTGGGCCTGCGCCTGCGCGATCTGGGCCTGGCTCTGCATGGGCACCCGGGCCTGGGCGTGGGCCTGCATGGGGATCTGGGCCTGCGGAACCTGGGCCTGGGCCTGCGCCGTGGGGATCTGGGCGTGGGTCTGCGCCTGGACCTGGGCGTGGGCCTGGGCGTGGGCCTGCGGGGGCACCTCGGCGGGCGCCTGGGCCGGGGCCTCGCCCGCCTCCTCGCCGATCAGGCCGCGCGGAATGACCAGGATGGCCTGGATTCCGCCGTAGATGTTGCTCTGCAACCGGACCGCGATGCCGTGCCGGCGGGCCAGCGCGGACACCACGTACAGGCCGATACGGCCGTCGGCGAGCAGCTTGCTGAGGTCGATCCGGTCCGGCTCGGCGAGCAGCGTGTTGATCCGCGTCTGCTCCTGGAGGGGCATGCCCAGGCCGCGGTCCTCGACCTCGACGGCGAGACCGGCGGTCACCCGCTGGGCGCGCATCAGGACCTGGGTGTGCGGCTCGGAGAACATCGTGGCGTTCTCGACGAGTTCGGCCAGCAGGTGGATGACGTCGGCGACGGCGTGGCCGCGCAGCGTGCCCTCGATCGGCGGCACCAGCTTGACCCGCGAGTAGTGCTCGACCTCGGCGATCGACGAACGCAGCACCTCGGTCAGGGTCACCGGGCGGGTCCACTGCCGGCGGGACACCGAGCCGCCGAGCACGGCGACGTTCTCCGCGTGGCGGCGGATGCGGGTGGCCAGGTGGTCGACGTGGAAGAGGCCCTTGAGCAGCTCCGGGTCCTCGACCTCGTTCTCCAGCTGGTCGAGCATGTTGATCGCGCGGTGCACGAGCGACTGAAGACGCCGGGCGAGGTTCACGAAGACCTCGACCTTCTCCTCGCTGTCCGGCGAGGAGGCGCGGGAGAACTGCGCCGTGCGCGCGACGGCGGTACGGGCCTGCCACATGCCGACGTTGATCTCGTACGCGATGCGGGCGAGCGGGTCGTTCTGCGGCGGGGCCTGGTGCGTGAACGGCGGCTGCTCCACCTGTTCGCCCTGCTCCAGCCGGCGCAGCACGTCCTGGAGGTCGGCCTGGGCGCCCGCGATGACCTGACGCAGCGACGCGTATCCCTGGGCCACCGACCGGTTCGCGGCGCGGCCGGAGCGCCAGGCACCGGCGAGCACGGCGCAGCCGAGGACGGCACCGCCGGTGAGCACGGCCCAGGTGGTCGCGTCGGCGGTACCTTCCTGGGTGCGCAGGACGACGAACACCACGACGAGCGCGAGGAGCGCCATGAGCGTCGCGGGCAGCACCGCGAGCCGGACCACGGACGAGTGCTGGGAGCGAATGGCCGAATCACTCGGCGTGTCCCGGGTGGGGGGCCTGGCGTGTCTGTGCTGCGCCGAAGCCGCCGCCGTCACCCGGCCGGGCTCTGAACGCACTGCATAGGGCGGGGTTTCGGGCATCGGAGTCCTCTCGGGCATGCAGGTGGGGACACACGGCGCGCAGCGCGGACCAACCGTCAACTCCGGCATGGAATCAGACAGTTATTAGGACAGCCACCCTACGCCACCCTCCTTCGAGTGACGTAATCGCAGGTATCGGCGATAGCGGGTGGTGACCCGCCAAAACGATTCAGTCGGACTCCGTAACAGCAGGGAAACCCGAGTCGGTGAAATATTGGTGAAACTCCTCTTCCCGGGGCCCGCCCACGGCCCCCACCACCCCTCTTGGGGGCGCGAGGAACTGCGCACTCAACCACGACACACCGACAGTGGACCGACGACCTATCACCCCCCTCAGGGGCGCGGGGAACTGCGCGACAAGCCACAACGCGGCCGCAGCCACCCGACAACCCACCACCCCCCAGGAGCGCGGGGAACTCCGCAACAACCCACGACCCACCGACAGCCGACCGACGACCTATCCCCCCTCAGGGGCGCGGGGAACTGCGCGACAAGCCACGACGCGGCCGCAGCCACCCGACAACCCACCACCCCCAGGGGCGCGGGGAACTGCGCAACAAGCCACGACGCGGCCGCAGCCACCCGACAACCCACCACCCCCCAGGGGCGCGGGGAACTCCGCAACCACCCACAACACCACCGCAGCCACCCAACGACCCACCCCGCCCAAGCCAGCGCAGCGCAAAGGCCCCGGCCACCCGGCCGGAGCCTCCGCGTCCCACTTGCCGCTCTGTCGGTCGCTCGCCGTGTCTCGCTGCTTCCGATGCCGTCAATGCGTCACCGGACGACGATCACCACAGGGCTGTTGCCGTAGCCGCCGTAGCCGCCGTAGCCGAAGCCGTTGCCGAAGCCGTACCCGTAGGGGCTGAACCCGAACGGTGCGTAGCCGAAGCCGTAGCCGACCCCGAACCCGCAGAACCCGCGATTGAAGCCGCCGCGACATCCACCGCCGCCGTTCGGCAGGCTGCTGTGGGACAGCGCCGCGACGCCGTGCGTGGTGACTGCGGCTGAGGCCGGGCTGGCTGCCGCTCCCGTTCCGACGATCGCACCGCCTGCGAGGAGAGTGGCGGCCAAGGCTTGCATGACCGGTTTCCTGCGCATATTTCGGCCTCCTTTGCCCCGGTGAGTCCTCACTCATACCGGTGTGTCCCCTCGCTCCAGGTAACACCGGATCGGCTGAACGGACCACCCGAGCACCCGCCGCCGCGCATCCCCAGGCCCGGTCCAGGCCGGTACCGGGCGGCCGTCCGCAGCCTGGAAGCCGCGATCACGAGGGTTTTCGGCCCAGTGGCCGGTCCGGGCGCTGTTCACCCGTTGAGGTGACGCCCAAGCGCCTTGGCGTACTGCACCGTCAACATCGAGACCGCGGCCTTGCTCGCCGCGTAGACCACGTGGGCAGCCTGGGCGCCTCGCCAGACTCCGCGTCCGCCTGACCGCGTTCGACGCTGCGGGCACCGACGTAGACGGTGCGCCCCTGTGCGACCAGCCGGCGGGCGGTCTCGTAGCCGAGCCCCTTGTTCGCTCCGGTGATCAATGTCACGGTCATGCTGAGCGTAGGGCCGTTCAGCGACATTGCCGGACCTTTCTCCACCGGCCGATCGGTATTACCGACGAATTCCCGACCAGTGCTGCGGAAATCACGAATATTGATCGAAGGCATTCACTGGACCGGACGCAACCCGTTGCCCGACCCTAAAATGTGCCCGAGCCCCCTTCTCCCCCCTCCGAACAGCTCAGGGCCGACGGCGTCGGCGAGGGGCCGGATCTGGTCTCCATACCGGTGGGCGTGGGCTCCCTGGCCCAGGCCGTCGTCACCCACTACCGCAGCCGTCCCGCCGTGCGGGCGCCGGCGCTGCTGTCGGTGGAGCCGCGGTCCGCGTCCTGCGTCCCGCGTCCTGCGTCCTGCGTCCTGGCGAGCCTGATCCAGGGCTCACCCGTCTCCGTCACCACCGGCGACACCATCATGACCGGCCTGAACTGCGGCACTCCGTCCAGCATCGCCTGGCCCCACCTGAACCACGGGCTGGACGCCGCGGTGGCCGTCTCCGACGCGGACACCGCCCGCGCGGCCGCCCACCTGGCCGCACTGGGCGTCTCCGCGGGCCCCTGCGGCGCCGCCGCCCTCGCCGGTCTCCGCGCGATCCTCACCGGCCCGGGTGCCGACGCCCGCCGCACGGCCCTGGGACTCGGCACCGACTCGGTGATCGTGCTGCTGAACACCGAGGGGACGGCCGCCAATCCGCACGCGCCCGCCCCCGACGCCCCGTGACGACGCCCCGTGACGACACCTCCTGACGACACCTCGCGATGACACCTCGCGATGACACCTCGTGACGACACCTCGTGACGACACCTCGTGACGACGCGTCGCAAGGCGAGCGAGCGGACGACCCCGCGCCGGGACGTGAACCGAGACCTCTCCCCTCCCGCTCAGTCGGATGTGAAGCTCATGACGCCGTGGATGCGGGAGAGGGTGAAGACGCGCTCGGCGTTCCTCAGGTGGCACCAGGCGTCGAGATAGGGCGGGTCGAGCACGAGTCGGCTCAGGGTGCGCACGGTCCGGTTCCCCGAGGTGGCGACGTACTCGACGGTGACGGGTTCACCGGTGTCGACGGCATGGGCGAGCTGACGGACGTCGCTGTACGCCAGGTTCTTCGCCCACCCCGCGACGATCTCCTCGGTGTCCGTGCCGAAGGGGCCTCCCCCGTCGAACGGCGCGGGTTCGGGGATGCTCGGCGGGGCGGCGAGCAGCCGGGCGGCCAGCACGACGGGGTCGACGGCGGGGTCGACGGCGGCGGATGCCTTCGCCGCGCGCGGGGCGGCGTTCCGGCCGCCGGCCCTCGTGCCGATGGCGCGCGGAGCCGGTACGGGAGCGGCGGCCCGCCGGGGCCGGCCCTTCTCGACGCGTGCCGTGCCGTCGGCCGTCTCCGCGACAGGGGCGTACCCCTCGGCCCGCAGCGCGGCGAGCGTCGTGTCGACCGGGCTGCGGCTGACCAGCACCGTCGGCGCCAGCTGTCGCAACCCGAGCTTGGCGAGTCCGGGGTGGGCGGCGAGTTCGGCCAGCAGGGCGGGCTCGTCGCCGTACAGGACGCAGGCGGCGGGGGCGACGCGTACCCGGCCGTGGCTGCGTGCGGTGTCGGCGATCAGGTACGACAGCGGCTGCGGCAGGGGGCCGACGGCGACGGCGGCCAGCTCGGTCGTGAGGTCGCCGGGGACACGGCCGGCGTCCAGGGCCCGACGGATGCTGCCGGGGCTGAACCGCCACACGGACGCCGTGCCGCTGGTCTCCCGGTCGGCGACGGAGTCCAGGAGCGAGGCCAGCCGCGTGGACGGTGTGCCGGTGACGACGGCAGTGAGGTCGGCGCCGATCCGTGTCGTCGTGGTGGCCGAGGGCAGCAGCCGCCGGCACTCGATGTCCAGGCCCTCCGTGTCGCCGGTCCGCAGGTGGATGCCCAGGGCGGACAGAGCACCGCGTGCGAGTACGCCGAGGAGTTCGGCCTCACGGATCACGATGGCGAACGGCGTTCCCTCCTGGGGTGCTGCGTGGGCGAGCGGGCGGTACCAGCCGATCAGCGGCCCCAGGTCCGGGGTGACCCTCGCGCCCTGCCCAGCGGGAAGCTGTTCGGCCGCGTCCAGCAGCCCGTGCCGGGCCTGCACGCAGCCGTTGCAAGGCGGTGCTCCCGCGAGAGAGGGAAGCGCCTTGTTGTCCTCGTCGCGGGCCTCGGTGGGGGTGAGCGGCAGGTTCCGCCACGTCCGGAGCAGGGTGGCGAACTGCTCCGCGGGTTCCTGTTCCGCCCAGGCGTCGTACGCCTCGGTGGGAACCACCCGATCACCGTCCCTGGCCAGGAGCCCGGCCGCGTACGCGGTTTCGAGAGCGAGGCGTACGACGGCGTCGTCGGCCTGAGCGGCCTTGCCGATCCGGGCCAGTTCACGCGCACCGATCCCGCCGGACTTCAGCCGGGCCGGCGCGGTCGCCGAGCAGACCGACAGGACCGAGGCGGCACGGGAGGCGAACTCGGTGGCCGCAACCGATGCCTCCTGGTCCACCGCTCTCCGGCCGACGGCCGCCGTGCGCACGGCGGGCGGGGCGGGTGTGAACGGGGCGTGCCAGCCCGGTCCGCGCAGCGCGAGCGCGACCTCGGCGGGCATGCGTGCGGGTCCGTGGCGGTGACGTTCCTGGACCAGGAGCCCCCGTTCCAGCGCCCATCGCTCGCCCGTTTCGGGGCCGGGACCAGGAGTGCCGAACATGATGAACCGCGGCTCCTCGGGCGCGGTCTCCGCTCGGCGTCCGAGCAACTTCCGGACCGCCGCGGGTGCCTCGGCGACCACTGCGGCGACCCGCTCCGGGTCGCTGTGGTGCGCGACCAGCGCGGCCAGCCGCTGTGACTTGGTGCCCGGCGGTTTGGCGCCCAGTGCCACCAGCATGCCGCGCAGCTCGTCGGAGGTCGCGCCCGCGAGCAGCCGCTCCAGCGGCGCGTCCAACCCGAGGGGCGTGTCCCACGCCTGTCGCAGCGGCGCGGCCATGCGGAGCTTCCCCGCACCGTCCGGCCAGACCAGAGCGTGATCGGCCAGCACCGTCAGCGCGGCGTCCAGTTCACGGGTGATTCCGTCTCCACACGTGACTCCGTCTCCACCCATGGCTCCGTCTCCACGCGTGACTCCGTCTTCACGAGCGGGATCGTCCTCACGAGCGGTCGTGTCGCCCACCGCTCCCAGCAACTCGGCCAGGGCATCGTGCGACATGGGTGCGCCGTGTGCCGCCAGCGCCTCCGCCACCTGGAGGTGCGGCAGCGCGAGCCGCGGCAGGACCAGTGCCACCGATCCCGGGCGCTGAAGACGGTCCGCCAGTTCCCCCACCGAGCGCGGCTCCGGCGGGGACACGGCGTCCCTTCGTACGTCGAGCACACGCGCCAGCCGAGAGCCGTCGAGGCCGGCCAGCCATGTCGCCAGTGTCGATCGGGATTTCATGCGGGTTACACCTCGTAGGACCAGGGAATGTCACGGTCGGGCCGGAGTCACGACGCCGGTCCAAGGATGCTGCATCCCGTGGTCCGCGGGCACCGCGCATGGGGCGGATTCCCCCCTTGGCAGGTGCTGCGGCGCCGGCTGGGGCCGCCCCCGTTCGATGCGGGACGGCTGCCTCGCCGCACCAATGGCGGAGTGCCGGCAGGAGCGCGGCCTGCCTGCTGCCTGATGCCGTCCGCGTCGCCACTGGCCGCCGAAGTGCCGGACTCGTGCCCGCCCGGTCACGAACCGGAGAGCAGCGCCGCGCTCACGGCGGTGACGGCCGGCAGCAGGAGGAGGACGGCGATCCGCACGCACCTGTTCTTGCTACGGGCGATCCGGCTGGTTCCGGTCAAGGTACGCATCAGCCGAGGATGCGGATCACAACTGCTCCGAAGAAGACCCGACGGCAGTTCGTCCTTGCGCTCCGCCTGGACCACGTCCTCGTAGTAGGCGAGGACGTGGGAGCTGTCCCTGATCCTCGGTCCGTGGCGGGGCAGCAGTGCCGCCAGGAGAAACAGCAGCGCCGCGGTGGTGGTGACCGCCCCCGTCCACCACAGCGGACGGGGCCAAGAGGCGCAGGCCGGGTAGCGGGCGAAGAGGAATCCCAGGAGCGATCCGCAGGCGGTGAGCAGGACAGCGGCTTTGCCGTCCGCCCGGCCGATCTCCACATGGTTCTGAGCGATCAGCTCGCGTGACAGGGCGACTACGTCCTCGGGGTCGCGTACGACCTGCGGGCGGCGGCGGGTCAGGGCGAGCGGGAGCCTCACCGGTGGTCTCCGTAGCCGCTGTCCCCGCCGCCCGTCGGTTCCGTACCGTTGAGCTGACGCAGGATCTCATCACCTTGCGGTACTCCCACGTCACTGAGCACATGGGCCAGACTCACGCCTACGAAGCTCCGGTCCTCGGGTGTGAGTGACTGGAGTGTCGCCGCGAGCGTGCGTTCCCAGCCGTCCGGGTCGGAGAGGACGTTGCGGTGGGTGACGGTCCAGTCGAGCACGTCCCTTGCCTGTTCCGGCTGGTGCAGCAGCCAGAGTGCTGCCAGACCCACGGGACCGCCCGCGATGACCTCACGATAGAAGCGGTACGCCTCGCGGTGAGCCTCGCCGAAGCCTGACGGGAGGAGCAGTCGCGTGTCGTCGCCGGACGCGGGCAACAACGCGGCAGGCGGGTCCAGGAACCAGTAGGTGAGGCCCGAACCGTCGATCGCCTGAGCCCGGCCGGGCGGTATGACCTCGGTCGTGCCGAAGTGGTGCGGCGGCTTTCGCAGCGGGTCGGCCGTGCCGGGCGGGACGGCCGCACCGGGCGAGACGGCCTGCTCTCGGATGTGGCCGATCACCAGGTCCCGGGCCCTTTCCTCGGTGAGCTGGTTCCGCGCCGCCAAGACCGGGTTGCTGACCCTCCAGGCGACCTCGTAACGGGCGGGGGCCTTCGGCGAGCGGCGCGGCAGGTCGATCAAGAGGCGCCGCTCGGCGAGCGAGACCCACACGACGTCGAAGAAATCCCCCCGGCGCACCGCACGCACCGTCGGCCGCGGGTAGCCCCAATGGTCGGGGCCGCGGGGCGGCACCATGCGGTCCTGTCCCTCGCTCGCGAGGAGCACCAGGGCACGTTCTTCTCGAAAGCCGAGGCGGAGGCGGAGCAGCTGCCGGACGGGCGAGGAGGTGAGGGGCGTGACGAGTGGACCGGTCATGATGAGAGCCCTCCTGGGGGAAGGAACGTCTGGGCGCGATGGCGGCGCAGTACGAAGCGCAGGACGCCACGGTGGGTTCGGGCCATGGCGGCCAGTGCCGTCAGGAAGTGCGGGAAGGCAGTGCGGTGTCGCAGGTCCGGATCGCTCTCGATCAGGGACAGACCCGTCGCCGTCGCCGCGTACGTGTCGGCGTCGTCGAGAGCGGCGACCACGAGGTCGAGTGCTTGCTCGGGGCGGTCCTGGAGGAGGTCGGAGAGGCGGACGCGGCGGACGCTCGGCGTGCCGGGCCGAGGGAAGGCCGCCAGGCTCATCGATTCGATGACGTGGACGGCCATCGTGTGGCGCTGCGTTCCCGGACCGGCCGCCTGCCACGCGTGCAGGCGGTCGAGGACCAGCGGATGGTTGGCGTTCTCGGAGAGCAGGGTGCTGAGGGCGAAGGACACCGCGGTGCGCAGGCGTCGCCCCAGCTCCTTGTCCGGGTCGTCGAGTACGGCGTCCAGAAGCCTGAGGGCGACGGTGGGGTGAGCCAGGCCGTAGCTGCCCGCGCAGGTTTCGGCCACGGTGCAGCGGAGGGGTTCGTGGGCGGCCCGGCTCCAGCTCCGCAACTGCTCGCGAACCGGACGGGTATGGGCGGGATGCTGCGCCATCTCACCCAGCGCGTAGGCCACCAGCCGGCGCTGCCAACGCATGGGCGAGGCGGCGAAGGACTGCAACCGACGCAGGGGGTCCGGGCCGGTCGCGTGTGCCAACACCTTTCCGATCGCCTGGCCCGCCGCGAGTTCGATGCCGGACTGGTGGGGAGTTTCCTCCAGCGTCCTCCACAGCAGTTCGGCCATGCCTTCGTAGTCCAGCCACAGGCAGCGGAGCAGGGCGTCCGACCGGTGTCGTCCGGAGAAGACGATCGGTTGGACCGGGTAGCGCTGTGCCACCCCGAGGCGCGCCGGAAGCGGCCGGGCGCCGATGGCTTTCAGCCGCTCCTCGAAGGCGGGCCCGAGAAGGTCGGGTTGAGTCCACGGCCCCTCCACCAAAGGTTCGCGGCCACCCGTACCTTCCGGACGTCCGGCCCTGGCAGCCACCGGCCCGCCCCGTTCGGCGAGGCGGTGGCGCAGGGTCGTAGCGAAGTCTTCGACAACCGTACGATCCTGGCCGGACAGCAGCGCGACCGCCGCCATCAGGGCGAGGTCGTCGGCTCGATGGCGCGATGTGGTCAGCGCTTCGCGTGCCGCCTCCACGCTGCCGGCCCGCAGATCGACGAGCAGGGACGTGGGTGTCCCGCCTGACCTGACGAGATCACGTAGCCCATCGGCCACTTCCACACCGGCTCCCGGCAGGAGATGGGTGCTGAGGTAGCCGACGAAGTCCGTCGAAGTGAGGTGTGTCCTCGCCTCGGCGCCCTGGTCAGCGCTGAGTTCACCCGTCCCGGTCATGACGTCCAGGCGCTTGGCCGCGACGTCGGCCGACGCTGGTGGGCGGTGCGCGACCTGCCAGGCCACCGTGTCGGCGGGAAGCTCCACCTCCGCCCGGACCGTGATGACCAGATGGGCGCCCGACTGACGCAGCGACGCGGCCAGCGCGGTGAGCGCCACTTCACTGAGCGAGGCTGCGGCCTGCGGTGACATGCCCTGGAGCACATAGCCGCGGCTTTCCTTGGGGCGCCAGTCCGAGACGTCGTCCGGTGAGTCCACCCCGGTGACGCCGCCCGTCCCGTACCGCTCCGTCAGCAGAGCGAACGCGGTGGTACTCGCGCCCGTACCGCTGCCGGCCCGCAGTATCAGGACGTGGCTGTCCAGCACTTTCCGGCACTGTTCGTACCTCGGCGGTTCGACGAATCCGTACAACCGGGCACGGACCTCCTCCGCGAGGTAACGGCCCTCCCGCAGGCGGGGCTCGGGGATGCGGTTGCTGACGTCGTCGTCGCGCCCGAAATACAGGTTGACGTCACGTCCGACCCCGCCGCCCATCAACGCCAAGCCCTGGTCCAGCCGCTGCTCGTTGCCGCGATAGGAGTACGACGGGGCCCGCAGGTCACCGCCGTCTTCCGGGCCGTCCGGCGTCGCGGCGGCGTCGGTGTCGCCGCTCACCGCGATTCCCCGACCTCGCCGACGCGCTTGTCGCCCGCCACGTTGTCACCGCTGCCCCAGTGCTGATTGGTTCCGTGGTACGCGGTCGAGCCGCCGGTGTACGTGACGTCCCGTCCGACACTCCCCATGATCGCGACGCCCTCGTGGACGTTCTGGGTGTTGTCGTCGTAATGCGCGCCGGACCGCTTCTTGTGGTCCTCTTCGCCTTCTGCGGGGGCATCGTTCTGCGCTGCCGACTCCGCACGCGGTCGCACACCGGCCTGCACCAGGTTTCCCGAGGGCGAAGGGACGTACAGCCAGGCCCGTTGCGAGAAGTGCTTCCCCTCCACCGTGGCCGGCACTTCCACGCAACGGTCAGGGTGCAGTCCGGAGTATCCGCCGAGCACGACGTCCTCGTAGACACGGTGGGAGATGACCGCGGCCAAGTGGGTGACCTGCTCGCTCGCGGCCGCGAGGATCGCCTTGACCGGTCGCGAATCCAGCAGCCGGTGTGTGTCGTTGCGAGCCGTCCCATTGCCGTCACCGGGGCTGTCGGCGTCCGGGAGCGGACCGACGTGGACACTGGCGCGAAGCCGGATGCGGGGACCGACACTGTGCAGGTTGTACGCGCCGAGAATGTCGTCCAGCACACCCAGGAACGGCCAGAGGACGAACGGCATCAGCGTCGGCTCGAAGCCGAACACCACCCCGTCGCCCGTGTTGGCGGGGAAGCGCTTGGAGTCGCGCAGTTCGTGGAGTTCGGCCCGCTCAAGCGCCTGGTCGACGAGTTCGGGGATCAACCGGCTCACCGGGCCGTGCTGAATGGCGGGAAGCCCGGTGAAGTCCTTCGCGTCGACCGCGAACAGGGCACGGTAGGGAGGCAACGGCCGGCTTTGGGCGTACGGGGTGGGAACAGACATGCCTGGTCTCCTCGTGGAGGACGGACGGTGACGAAGCCGATGAAGGCTGATTCGAGGTTCCGTCGGTCCGGTCCGCTCCACTGCACAGCACAGGGCACTTCGCGGGTGTCTCAGATCACAGTCGAGGCGGCCCCCGTCGACACTTCCGGCCCGGGTACCGGTCCGCTCAACCGGCCGGGGGTGACGGCGGCACGGGCGACACGGGCGACACGGGCGACACGGGTGGGGACTCCAGCGTCGCCCAGCGCCGTAGCGCGGTCACATCGTTGATGACGATCACTTTGCGGGCCGTCGCGACCGCACCGGATCCCCGCAGTTCCCGCAGTCCCGTGATGACCGCGTTGCGAGTCACTCCGATCGCCTGGGCGATCTCCTCCTGACTCAGGCCCGTGAGCCGTAGGCCGTCGGGTCCCCCTCCCCGGGAGTTCAGCTCGGCCAGTCGTAGGAGTGTCCGGGCCAGCCGGACGATCAGGGGCAGGTTCAGCAGTTCGGTGCGGTGCGTGTCGGACTCCCGGAGCCTGGAGAGGGCCTGACGCATCAAGTCCATGACGAGTCCGCGTTGCTCGACGAAGCGGCGGAACCGTGCGGCCTCCAGCACGACAGCCGTGCACGGGGTGAGAGCGATCACCTCCGCCGTACGCGCAGTGTCGTTGAAGACGGACACCTCGCCCAACAAGTCTCCCGGCCCTCGGAAGGCCAGCCAGTTCACGGCTCCGTCCGGTTCCAGGCGTACGACCTTGGCGAGGCCGTGGGTGAGGGCGAGCAGGTACGTTCCCGCAGAGCCTTGCCTCAGCATCACGTCGCGTTCGCGGAAGGTGCGCGTCGTGCCCTGGTCGCGTAAGTCGTGCCACGCCTCGTCCGACAGCACTTCGTCGCCCTCCCGGTACGGTCACTTCGGCCTGCGCCGCCCATGAGTTCTACGCGGGTTTCGCCGCCTGCACCGTTGGCCGGACAACTTTGTCCAAGAACAGCCGCTCCCACCACGCTGTCGCTCGCGGCCTGCCGGTCCGGGGTCGAGCGTGATCAGGGGTCCGTACGCTGGTTGGCAACTCGGGCGGGCGTTGGGCCTTGCCGCAATCAGCACGAGCGGGCTGACCGTCCGCGACGTGCGCGAGTGGCCGGCCAAGCCGGTCGGCATCTGCCAGTGCCCCGAAACACCGAAGGCCCCGGATCTCTCCGGGGCCTTCGACCTGTGTGCACTCGGCAGGATTCGAACCTGCAACCTTCTGATCCGTAGTCAGATGCTCTATCCGTTAAGCTACGAGTGCTTGTATTGTTTTTTCTGCTTTTCCTGCCGCTTCCCGGCCCTCTGGGCCGCTCCTGGCGACAGGAAGAACATTACATGACTGCCGCTGCCATGTGAAATCCGTTCCGCTCACCCCTTGTGACCTGGGAAGACAGCCAGATGGTGGGCTCGGGCGGATCCAGCAGACGGGTCGGACGGCCGGACCGGTCCGACGCCCCAGCTGGACATGGGCGGGCGACCCGGCCAACTCCGGATGGATGTGGACACGGAGCCGTCGACCTGGCCAGGGGTCGACTGCGTGGTCGACGGTGCGGTGGGCGGTGCGGTGCGCGACTGGCGGCGGACGCGTGCCGCAGGGGCGACCCGGTTCACGGGGGTGCCGACGAAAAGCCCGGTCGGACGGCGCCGCGGACGGCCGGCTGCCGCCGGGTAAAGAAGGAAGAGAAACGAAAGAAAAGGAAGAAGGGGAGCGGAGAAAAGGTGGGGAAAGCGGCTTGGGAAATGCTCTGGACATGACTCGGGGAGTTCAACCGATATCGGCTGAACTCCCTGGTCAGAGAGCGGAGGCGGAGGGATTTGAACCCTCGATGGGCTTTAAGGCCCAAACCGCATTAGCAGTGCGGCGCCATAGACCGGACTAGGCGACGCCTCCAGCACTACCTCCCACGCGAGCGCGCGAGTGGTGCGTGCAGATGATGACACAGTCGAGCGTGCTGTCACCAATCGGCTCCCACGGTACTAGGCAGTCGGGCCGCAGAGCAAAGCCCTCGCCCGCCGCGCCCGGCCCCGCAACGTCCGGCGGTCTGCCGCGTTGATCAGGTCATGTTGCTGGTCATCTCGCGCACCGTCGGCTCCGCCGCCGCCCTCGCCGCCGCCTCCGTCACGGCGCTCACCACGCTCACCGCGCTGTCCGCGGCGCCCGCCGTCGCCGCCGCGCCCCGCACCGCCGCGCCCGCCGTCGCCGCCGTCCCCGCGCCGGCCGCCTCGCCCGCCGCCGTCCCCGCGCCGGCCGCCTCGCCCGCCTCCGTCGCGGCGCCGCCGCCCGTCCGGGACGAGGACCGGGCCGGCGGATCAGGGTCCCGATCCCGAGCCGGGTCCGGGCCCGGGCCCGGGTCCGGATCCGGCGACCGGTTGACCATCACCGTCGAGCACGCGGGCCGGGGGCACGACGGGACGTACGAACTGTCCTGTCACCCCGCCGCCGGCAGCCACCCCGACCCGCGCGGCGCCTGTGCCGCCCTGGACAAGAACACCCGCTGGGGCAGCGAGCCGTTCGCGCCCGTGCCGGCGGGCAGCGTCTGCACCATGCTGTACGGCGGACCGGCGACCGCCCGTGTCACCGGCACCTGGGCCGGACGCCCGGTGGACGCCACGTACAACCGCAGCGACGGCTGCCAGACCGCGCGGTGGAACCGGATGGTGCCGTTCCTGCCGGACCTGGGCTCCTGAGCGTCCGCACCGACCGGGTGACCGGGGGCGCACCGGCGATTCGTGGCGGAATCCCCCGGTCCCGTAAACGTCCAGCAAAGGTCTCGCGAAGCGGAGGCATGCGGTCACACGTTCCCCGTCACTTCGTCGTGCGACCTCCCTCTCATCCGGCATCGCGAGCGCAATCGCTGCCTTTAGACTCCCTCGCGTGACACGCTGCGGGCCGGTTGGCAAGATGGCACGAGCGGTCGGCAAGGTGCGGTAACAGGGAGGAAGCGTCTCGTGAGCAGCAGGCCATCCCGAGGCGCTGCTCGCCTCGCAGCCATACTCGACGCGCTGCCCGACGCGTTGGTGCTGGTCAACGCCAATGGGACCGTCGTCAACGCCAACTCCATCGCCCTGGAGGCGTTCGAGGCCCCGGGCACCGCCCTGGTGGGGCGCGGGCTGCTCGATCTGCTGCCCCAGTTCGACTCCCGGCTGATCCCGGGCTCCATGCGACGCCCCGGCCACGTCGACACCCGCGGGCGCACCAAGCCCACGCGGATGATCGCCCGGCGCACCGACGGCAGCGCGTTCCCCGTCGAGGTCACCAGCGCCAACCTGGAGAACGGCCAGCAGGCGTACGACGGTTACGGCTACACCGGCGACGAACTGCTGATGCTCGTCGTGCGCGACCTGTCCGGGACCGTGGACACCGAGGCCGAGCTGGCGCGCTCGCAGCGGCAGACCGAGATGATCCTGCGGGCCGCCGCGGAAGGCGTGGTGGGCACCGACACCGACGGGCGGATCGTCCTCGTCAACCCGGCCGCCGCCCAGATCCTCGGCTACCGCGCCGGTGAACTCGGCGGAAAGGAGCTGCACACCCTCGTACTGCACTCGCGCCCCGACGGCTCCCCGTTCCCGTACGAGGAGTCGCCGCTCGCCGACACCCTGCGCTCCGGGCGCAAGCACCGGGTGCGCGGGCAGGTGCTGTGGTCCAAGGGTGACAAAAAGGTGCCGGTCGATCTGACGACCGCGCCCGTGCGCGACGGCGACCAGCTCGTCGGCGCCGTGATGACCTTCACCGACCGGCGGCCCTATGACGCCCTGGCCGACGAGAAGGCCGCCTCGGACCAGCAGCACGCGCAGCAGCTGGAACGGCTCTCCGAGGACCACGCCTCCGATCTCACCGCCCTGCGCCAGCAGCACGTGGCCGAACTGGAGGAGCTGCGCGAGCGGCACGCGGAGGAGTTGGCGTCCGGCGAGGAGCGGTACGCCGCGCTCGGCGAACGGGAGAAGGACCGCTACGAGGCCCTGTCCGGCCGGCACGAACAGCTGCTCACGCTGCTCGCCGGCTCCCTGCGCGGCCCCCTCGACGAGCTGCGCCGCGACCTGGCGGCCCTCGCCGCCGACGACGCCGGCCAGCTGTGGCCGGAGGCCAACCAGGTGCTCCACCACCTGTCCGCCGGCTACTCCCGCATCACCCAGCTGATCGACAACGTCCTCGGCTACCAGCGGCTCGACGCGGGCACGGAGAACGTCGTCCGTACGAAGGTGATGCTCGACTCGGTCGTCGCCGCCGGTGTCGACGGTGCCGTCGAGCTGATCGGGCCCGGCCGGGTGCAGTTCGCCGTGCACGCGCCGCCCATCGAGGCCGAGGTCGACCCGCAGCGGCTCGCGACCGCGCTCGCCCATCTCATCGCGGACGTCGCCGGGGTCGACGCGACGGGCAACGCGCCCGTGTCGACCGGGGGTTATCTGGACAACACCGTGGTGGTGGCCGCCGCGCAGCGCGGCGAGGTGGTACGGATCGAGGTGCGCGGCCCGTACTCCGGAGGAGATCCGGTGCACGAGCCGATCGTGCGCGGCATCGTCAGGGCCCACGGCGGCGTGCTGCAGACGCACGAGGTGCCGGGCATGAGCGGCAACGCGTACGTACTCGAAGTGCCGCTCGGCGGCGGAGCGGGCGCCGTCCAGGCGCCGGCCCTGCCCGCGGTCGCCACCGGCGGGCCGGCACCGGCCGAGCAGACCTCGGGCGGCGGGCGGCGGCGGGCCCGGCGGTCCTCCGTGGACGCCTTCCTGGACAGCGAGGTCACCGGCGAGTCCGGCGGCGAGACGGAGGCGCCCGCCCCGACCGGGCGGCGCAGGCGGCGGGCGGTCGAGGAGACCGCGTCGGGTGCCGCGGGCCCGGCGGAGGGCACGGAGGTCTCCTCCTCCGGCACGGGTAGGCGGCGCGGACGCCCCGCCGATGACGCCGGCGACGAGGACGGACACGGGCACGGAGACGGGGACGGAGACGGGGACGGAGACGGGGACGGACACGGGGACGAGGGGGTCTCCGAGGGTGCCGTCATGACGGCGGCCGAGCACGCGGCGGGGACCGCCGCGGTGGGCAGTGGCCTCGGCGGGACCGTGCCGCCGCAGGGCGTGCCCGCGCCCCCCGGACGGCGCGCCCGGCGCGAGAGCGGCGAACCGCAGGCCGCGCTGCCGCCCGCGCTGCCTGCCGCGGGCACCCAGCAGGCGCCGCAGGCCGGGGCCGGGCCCGCCCC
This sequence comes from Streptomyces sp. NPDC056161, assembly GCF_042268025.1. Taxonomy (NCBI): domain Bacteria; kingdom Bacillati; phylum Actinomycetota; class Actinomycetes; order Kitasatosporales; family Streptomycetaceae; genus Streptomyces; species Streptomyces sp. NPDC056161. The sequence continues at coordinate 108,929 of NZ_JBHJUV010000023.1, read as the reverse complement.
ACTGGCGGCGGCCGCGGGTGCCGCGCCGGCCGAGGACGGGCAGCCGACCGGGCGACGGCGCCGCGCGCTGGCCGCGGCGGCGGAGCGCGCCGCGGCGCAGGAGGCGGGCGCGCGTCCGGTGTTCGCGCTGCCGCCCGCCGATGCGGACCGCTCACCCGTTCCCGGCGTCGGCAACGGCCACGGGAATGGTCATGGGAACGGCCACGGGCCGGGCCAAGGGGATGTGGAAGGGGCCGGGGGCGGCTCCGGGCAGGGGGAGTCCGCGGGTCGCGGGTCGGTGACGGGCCGGGGGTCGGCAGCGGGCCAGGTGCCCGGCGCCGGTCCCGTGCCCGAACAGGCGCCGGTGCCCGCGCAGGGGCCGCTGCCGGTGCCTGCGGTGCCGACTCAGGGACAGGTGCCCGCTCAAGGACAGGTGCCTGCTCAGGGACAGGTGCCTGCTCAGGGACAGGTGCCTGCTCAGGGACAGGTGCCGGCCGTCGGTCCGGCGCCGGTGCCCGGTGCGGGCGTACCCGGCGACCACGGCCGGCACGACGCCGTACCGCACGACCAGGCCGAGGACCACACCCCGCCCCAGCCGCACCCCACCACCGCGCCGACCGGCCGTCGGCGGCGGGCCATGGCCCAGCCGGGGGAGGCTCCGGCGGCGCCGGGCACACCCGCGCAGGGCGTGCCGGTCCAGCCGGCCGGGACGGCGCAGGCGGCACAGGCGGCACAGCCGTTCGCCCCCGTGCCGCCGGGTGCCGCGGTTCCGCCGCCCGCGGCGGCCCCGCCAGGCCCGCAGGACCAGTCCGGCCTGCTCCCGGCCGCCCAACCGCTGCCCGCGGAGACGGCCCCCGCCGCACTCCCGGCCGGGGCTCCACCCGCCGCCGGCACCCCGGCGACGGACACTCCACCGTCCGGCACCCCCAGGACCGGCACCCCAGCGGCCGACGCACTGTCGTCCGCCACGCCGTCGCCCGCCACCCCGGCGTCCGGCACACCGGCGTCCGGCACACCGCTGCCTCCGGAGCACGCCGGTGCCCAGCCGCGCGCGGCCCAGCCGCTGCCCGCCGAGGCGACCGGCGCCCCGGTGGACCCGAACTCGACACAGGGCCGGGCGATCAGTGTGCGCACGCTGGGGCAGGGCGTGCCGTTCAGCAGGCAGGCCGCCCAGGTGCAGCAGCCGACGGCCACGCCTCCCCCGCACGGCCCGAACGCCGCCGGCCGTCGCCGCAAACTGGGCACCCGGCCGGATCCGGCCGCCGACCCCGAGCAGCGCCCTGACCAGCGCCCTGACCAGCGCGCCGAACAGGGGAGTCGGGCGCACTCGCCGTCCGAGCAGCCGTCCGCGCAGCCGTCGCCCGCCGGGCAGTCCCGGCTCGCCCCGGGCACCGAGGGCGCGGGACGCTCGTACGCCATCGGCGCCCCGGACGAGAACGCCGCCGAGGGTCCCGAACCACTCGACGGCCCCGGCGGTGCGATCGAGGTCGCGGACCCGCCGCGCCCGCAGCCGATGGACGACGAACTGCCGCCCGAACCGCTGGACAACCCGCGTCGGCTGCTGGTGTGGCCCGCACCGGACGTCACGACCCAGCAGGCACTGAGCGACCGCGGCTACCGTCCGGTGATCGTGCACTCCCGTGAGGAGGTCGACGCGCAGATCGCCGCCTTCCCGGCCGCGCTGTTCGTGGACCCGCTGACCGGGCCGATCACCCGGACCGCGCTCCAGTCGCTGCGCCAGGCCGCGGTGGCGGCGGAGGTACCGGTCCTGGTCACGGCCGGGCTCGGGCAGGCGACCCGGGAGGCCGCGTACGGTGCCGACCCCGCCGTCCTGCTGAAGGCCCTCGCACCCCGGGACAGCGAGCAGCATCCGCCGCGGGTGCTGCTCATCGAGGAGCACGCGGAGATCGCGCTGGCGCTGACCGCGACGCTGGAGCGGCGCGGGATGCAGGTGGCGCGGGCCGCGAGCGACGCCGACGCGGTGACCCTGGCCGGGCAACTGCGGCCGAACCTGGTCGTGATGGACCTCCTCCAGGTGCACCGCCGCCAGGCCGGGATCATCGACTGGCTGCGCGCGAACGGCCGGCTCAACCGCACCCCGCTCGTCGTCTACACCGCCGCCGTCGACCAGGCCGACCTGCCGCGGCTGGCCTCCGGCGAGACGGTGCTGTTCCTCGCGGAACGCTCCACCAGCACCGAGGTGCAGGCCCGCATCGTCGACCTGCTGGCCCGCATCGGCACCAACTAGCCGCTCCGCGGGGAGTGGCGGCAGCGGTGGAGGGCAGGGACGCGGGCGCTGCGCTGCCGAACCGGTCGGAGACAGATCAGAACCGATCGGAGACGGGCGAGGACCCGTCGTAGACAGGTGAGGACCCGTCGTAGACAGGTGAGGACCCGTCGTAGACAGGTGAGGACCCGTCGTAGACAGGTGAGGACCCGTCGTAGACAGGTGAGGACCGGTCAGAGACGGGTGACTTCCAGTTGACCGTCCGCGTACCGCCTGCGCAGCACCTTCTTGTCGAACTTTCCCACGCTCGTCTTCGGCACCACCTCGACGACCGTCCAGCGCTCCGGGAGCTGCCATTTGGCGATCTTGCCCTCCTGGGCGAGGAAGGTGCGCAGGGCCTCGAAGTCGACGGCGGCGCCCGCTCTGAGGACCACGGTGGCCAGCGGGCGCTCGCCCCACTTGTCGTCCGGTACGGCGACCACGGCGGCCTCCGTGACGTCCGGGTGCGACATCAGGGCGTTCTCCAGGTCGACCGAGGAGATCCACTCACCGCCGGACTTGATGACGTCCTTGGCGCGGTCGGTGAGGGTGAGGAAGCCGTCCGGACTGATGGTGCCGACGTCACCTGTCTTCAGCCAGCCGTCCTCGCTGAACTTCTCGGCGGGTCGCAGCGGCTCGGCGTCGGGGCCGTTGTAGTAGGCGGCCGCGATCCACGGGCCCCGCACCTCCAGCTCGCCCGCCGACTCGCCGTCCCAGGGAAGGCGTTCGCCGCCGGGTCCGGTGAGCCGAGCGGAGACACCGGCCGGAAAACGGCCCTGCGTGAGGCGGTAGGCGAACTCCTCCTCCGTGCCGATCACGTGGGCCGGCGGCCGGGCCACCGTGCCCAGCGGTGAGGTCTCCGTCATCCCCCAGGCGTGGCACACCCGCACGCCGAGCCGGTCGAAGGCCGTCATCAGCGAGGGCGGACAGGCCGAACCGCCGATGGTGACCTGGGTGAGGGAGGTGACGTTCCGGGGCCGGGCGGTCAGCTCGTCGAGCAGGCCCTGCCAGATGGTCGGCACCGCGGCCGCGTGGGTCGGGCGCTCGGACTCGATCATCCCGGCGAGCGGCGCGGGCTGCAGGAAGCGGTCCGGCATCAGCATGTTCACGCCGGTCATGAACGTGGCGTGCGGCAGGCCCCAGGCGTTCACATGGAACTGCGGGACCACGATCAGCGAGGTGTCCTGGTCGGTCAGGCCCATCGACTGGGCCATGTTGACCTGCATGGAGTGCAGGTAGATCGAACGGTGGCTGTAGACCACGCCCTTGGGGTCGCCGGTCGTGCCCGAGGTGTAGCACATGGCGGCGGCCTGGCGTTCGTCCAGCTCGGGCCAGTCGTAGGTGGTCGGTTTGCCCGCGATCAGTTCCTCGTACTCGTGCACCTGCGCCCGGCCGGCCGCCAGCGGGGAGCGGTCGCCGGGGCCGGAGACGACGATGTGCTCGACCGTGGTGAGCCGGGGCAGCAGCGGGGCGAGCAGCGGGATCAACGACCCGTTGACGATGATCACGCGGTCGGCCGCGTGGTTGACGATCCAGGTCAGTTGCTCGGCGGGCAGCCGCAGGTTGAGCGTGTGCAGCACCGCGCCCATGGCCGGGATCGCGAAGTACGCCTCGACGTGCTCGGCGTTGTTCCACATGAGGGTGGCCAGCACGTCCGGCCCACGTACTCCCAGGTCGTCGCGGAGTGCGTGCGCCAGCTGGGCGGCCCGGTCGCCGATCCCGGCGAAGCTACGGCGCTGAGGAGCGGCCTCCCCGGTCCCCCCGGTCCACGTGATGACCTGGGACGAGCCATGGACCCGTCGGCCGTGTTCCAGAATCCGCGAGATCGTCAGCGGGACGTCTTGCATCGTGCTGTACACCGAGGGCCTCCCCATCGAGTTACGCGGTGGTAGCTACTGGCCGCGATTCTCGGGGCATACCCGGCGGTATGTCACTACCTCCGGCCCGCTCGGTCTGTGTTCCACACCGGCATCCCCTGATCGGCGCCGACGACCGGCCCACTCGGCCCTCGGGACAGCACTCGCCTACGAAGACCTGCCCGGAGCCGCCCGCACCGACGCGGACCTCCGTGAAGCCGTCCTCATCGACGGGGGGCCTCTGCGGAGCAGCACTCGCCGACGCGGACCTCCGTGAAGCCGTCCTCATCGACGGGGACCTCCGTGGAGCGGCACTCGCCGACGGAAACCTCCGTGGAGCCGCGCTCGTCGACGGGGGCCTCCGTGAGGTCGCACGATTGGTCCAGGCGTCGGGTTCCCCCTCGTCATCCCACCGCCGAGCGCAACCGGCTGGGCTCGGTACGGACGCTGTCGACCGCACCAACCTCCCGCGGCATCCCCCGACATCCCTCGATATGCCTGCACGCCAGCGATACGCCGGGGGTACGCCCGGAATGTGCCCTGCATGCCCGAATAAGCCCCTAAGCCCCGCAAGATCCACAAGCCCCACAAGGTCTGCAAGCCCCGCAAGATCCGCCAAGAACCGCTATCGAACGAGCCCCAGTTCAGGATCCTCACGCAGCTTGCCGAGCGCACGCGACACCGCGGACTTCACCGTGCCCACCGACACCCCGAGCACCTCGGCCGTCTGGGCCTCGCTCAGATCCTCGTAGTACCGGAGGACGACCATCGCCCGCTGCCGCGCCGGCAGCTTCGTGATCGCCCGCCACATCGCGTCGTGCAGTGCCTGGCGCTCGGCCGGGTCGTCGTCGCCGGGCACGGGCTCCGGCTCGGGCAGTTCGTCGCAGACGAACTCGTCGACCTTGCGCTTGCGCCACTGCGACGTCCGGGTGTTCAGCAGCGCCCGGCGCACATAGCCGTCGAGCGCCCGGTGGTCCTCGATCCGCTCCCACGCCACGTACGTCTTGGTGAGCGCGGTCTGCAGCAGGTCCTCCGCGTCGCTGGGGTTGGCGGTCAGCGAACGGGCGGCACGCAGCAGTACCGGCTGCCGGTCTCTCACGTACGACGAGAACGACGGATACACGGAAGTCCCTCCACCCGACCGAAGCCGGGGGTGGGGCAGGGTCTGCCTCGCCGCCGGGGCGGCGTCCGAAGCACTGGTGCAGACGGGTGTGGTCATGGCTCCACGCTATGAGTGACCTGAGTCGGACGGATCGGCCGCAGGTCCCGAAGCAGAGTCCCCCTCAGGTTGTAGGGGTGGGGGTGGCTACACCTCCTGAAGGTGGAGTAGGGGACGAGACCTGCTCCGGGATGACCCCTGGGGGTCATCCGTCCGCCGCCAGGACCAGCCCCGACGTAGGCACTCCGGTACCGGCCGTCACCAGGATCCGGGCGGCCCCCGGTATCTGGTTGGCGGCCGTGCCCCGCAGCTGGCGCACCCCTTCCGCGATGCCGTTCATCCCGTGGAGGTACGCCTCTCCGAGCTGTCCCCCGTGCGTATTGACCGGCAACCGCTCCTCGGCCATGAAACCCGTCGCCTCCCCTGGCCCGCAGAACCCGAACTCCTCCAGTTGCATCAGAACGAACGGGGTGAAGTGGTCATACAGGATCCCCACGTCGATCTCGGCCGGGGTGAGCCCGGAGGTGCGCCACAGCTGGCGGGCCACCACACCCATCTCCGGCAGGCCGGTCAGGTCGTCACGGTAGAAACTGGTCATCTGTTCCTGGGCCCGGCCGGCGCCCTGGGCGGCCGCCGCGATCACCGCCGGCGCCCGCGGCAGATCACGGGCCCGCTCCACGGAGGTGACCACGAGCGCCTGCCCGCCGTCCGTCTCCTGGCAGCAGTCCAGGAGTCTGAGCGGCTCCACTATCCAGCGCGAGGCTGCGTGGTCGGCGAGCGTGATCGGGCGACCGTGGAAGTACGCCGCCGGGTTGGTCGCCGCGTATGCGCGGTCCCCCACGGCCACTTGCCCGAACGCCTCGGGGGTCAGCCCATACGCGTGCAGATAGCGCTGAGCCGCCATCGCCACCCAGGAGGCCGGGGTGAGCAGCCCGAACGGCAGCGCCCAGCCCAGCGCCACGCCCTCCGCCGACGGCTCCCGGTGCTGCACGCCCGAGCCGAATCTCCGGCCCGACCGCTCGTTGAACGCGCGGTAGCAGACCACCACCTCGGCCACGCCCGTCGCCACCGCGAGCGCCGCCTGCTGGACGGTGGCGCAGGCCGCGCCGCCGCCGTAGTGGATCCGTGAGAAGAAGGACAGCTCGCCCATCCCGCATGCCTGCGCCACGGTGATCTCCGGGCTGGTGTCCATCGTGAAGGTGACCAGCCCGTCCACGTCTCCCGGGGTCAGCCCCGCGTCGTCCAGCGCGGCCCGCACCGCCTCCACCGCCAGCCGCAGCTCGCTGCGTCCGGAGTTCTTGGAGAACTCGGTGGCGCCGATCCCGACGACGGCGGCCCGGCCGCCGAGCTGGTCGCGGGTGCGTACGGCCATCACGCACCTCCCGCCGGGACCGTGACCGTCACCGTCCCGGTCACGTGTCTGCCGATGGCGTTGGACCCGACCACCCGTACTGTCGCGGTGTCGCCGTCCACCTCCTCGACCGTGCCGGTCAGCACCAGGGTGTCTCCGGGATAGTTGGGCGCCCCCAACCGGATGGCGGCCTTGCGGAGGACCGCCGTCGGGCCGAAGTGGTCCGTGATGTACCGGCCGACCAGGCCGTTCGTCGTCAGGATGTTCATGAAGATGTCCGGGGAGCCCTTCTGCCGGGCCAGTTCCGCGTCATGGTGCACGTCCTGGTAGTCCCGGGACGCGATGGCTCCGGACACGATCAGAGTGCGGGTGACCGGGATCTCCAGCGGCGCCAGTTCCGCGCCCGCCGTCATCGCCGGCTTTCCTGCCGTCACCGCCATGCCTCACTCCCCATGTGCGATCAACTTCCCCAGCTCCTGGAGCGCTTCGCTCCCGCATCCCAGATAGGCGTCCAGCTGCCGACCCCACAGGAAGTGCCGGTGCACCGGGTGGTCGAGGTCGGCTCCGGTGCCGCCGTGCAGATGCTGACCCGTGTGGACGACGCGCTGCCCCGCCTCGGACGCCCACCAGGCGGCGGTCAGCGCATGAGTGGCATACGGCAGCCCGGCATCGCGCCGCCAGGCCGCCTCGTACGCCGTCACCCGTATCGCCTCGGTGTCCAGGTGCGCGTCGGCGGCCTTGAGCTGGACGGCTTGGCGAGTGGCTAGCGGGCGGCCGAACTGCTCCCGGGAGTTCGCATGCGTCACCGCCCGCGCGAGCGACCCGGCGCAGACACCGGCCTGGAGCCCGGCGAAGGCGGTACGGGCGGTGGCGAGGATGTCGTCGTAGGCACCGGTGTCCTGGGGCGGCTCGCCGGTCCCCAGGCGCTCCGCGTCGGCGCGGTCCAGGGTGAGGCGGCCGGCCGACCAGGGTGCGGTCAGGTCGACCGGCGTGACCGTCGCCCCGGCGGCGAGGGGGGTCAGCCACAGCCGTCGCCGGCCGTCGGCGACGAGGACGTGTGTGGCGTCGCGCAGCCAGGGGACGACGGGCACCGTGCCGGTCAGCTCGGCCGTGGCCGCTCCCTGTGCCTCCTCCGGTCCGCCCGGTGCCGAGGCCCGCACGTCCGGCTGCGCCGGGAACGCCCCGACGGCCACCAGCGATCCGTCCCTGAGCCCCGGCAGCAGCCGTTCCCGCTGATCCCGTGTGCCGTGAGCCGCCACCGCCAGGATCCCGAAGACACAGCTCGCCGCGTAGGGCACCTGGGCCGTTGTTCGCCCCTGTTCCTCCAGGAGCAGCACCAGGCCGAGCAGTCCCAGCTCCTCCACGGCGCCCACCAGGCCCGCGCCGGTGAGTGCCTTCCACAGTTCCGGGTCGCTGCCGGTGCCGGTGGCCGTGAGCCGTTCGTGCGTGGCCAGGTCGGTGAAGATCCGCGCTGCCAGGTCGCGGGCCGCGGTCTGTTCCTCCGTGGGCGTGAAGTCCATCTCAGACCCCGCCCTCGGTGACCCGGAAGACCGGCAGGACCAGGGGGTCCGTGTCGCCGCCCGGTTCCTCGTACCGCCGGAATTCCACGCGCACCGGCAGGCCGACGCGCACCTCGTCGTAGGGCACCCCCACCACATTGCTCACCATCCGCACGCCTTCGGCCAGTTCGATCAGGCCGACCGCGTAGGGAGGGTCGAACGCGGGGAAGGACGGGTGATGCATCACGACGTACGAGTACACGGTCCCCTCGCCGCTCGCTTCGACCGTGTCCCAGTCCAGGCAGCCGCACGTGTTGCAGCCCGGCAGCCAGGGATGGCGCAGGGTGCCGCAGCCGGTGCAGCGCTGGATGAGCAGCCGGTGCCCGGCCACCCCCTCCCAGAAGCCGGCGGTGTCCCGGTTGACCACCGGTCGGGGGCGCGGGGGCCGTGGTTTCCGATGCACGGGGGCGTATTTGAGGATGCGGAAGCGGTGCGTGCCCGCGAGGTCGGCGCCCACCCGGACGTCCATGCGGGTCGTGACGAAGTACCCCGTGCCGAGCCTGGTCATCTTGCGCTGCGACACCGATTCGATCACCGCGTCGAAGGTGACCTCGTCCCCGGGCCGCAGCGGTCGCAGGTACTCCTGTTCACAGTCGGTGGCGACCACCGAGGTGCAGCCCGCCTCGTCGAGCAGGGTGAGCAGCTCGACGTACGCGTCCGTGCGCCCGTCGTACCCGGAGAGTCCGCCCATGGTCCACGCCTGGAGCATGGTGGGCGGGGCCACGGCGTCCGGGCCTGTGTACGCCGGGTTGGTGTCGCCCATCGCCTCGCACCAGTGCCGGATCATCGGTGCGTTGACCGGGTCCTTGCCCGCGCAGGCGAGGGCTGCGGCCCGTCCTTCGTACGCCTTGAGCCGGACCCACAATTCATCCGGCGCACCCGGCTCGTCCCGCGCGGCCGGCTCGTCCGACGCGCGCCGTTCGTCCGGAGTGCCCGCGGCTGCCGCCGCCCCCGTACCCGAGCCCGTACGCGGCGCACCCGGTCCTGGCCCCGAGTCGACACCCACCGCGGTTTTCCTCCCCGCTCCCGAGCCGAGCCCGGCCGCCCCCTCCACGCCGGTCACCGTGCCCCCTTCCTCACCCGTCACCGCCGCCCCCTCGTCATCCCGAGCCGCATCGTCGCGACGATCTCCCGCTGCACCTCGCTCACCCCGCCCCCGAACGTGTTGATCTGCGCTGCCCTGTTCAGCCGTTCCAGCTCGCCGTCCGCGAAGGCACCCGGCGAACCCGACCGCACCGTCCCTGCCAGCCCGTCCGTCCCGATCGCGTGCTGACATATTCGGTACACCGCCACCGCCGATTCGGTTCCCGCCACTTTCACGCCGCTGGCGTCTCCCGGCGCGAGCCGACCCGCTCCCACGTCCCCCACCAAACGCCAGTTCAGCAGGCGTGTCGCCGCCAGTCGCGCATGCGCCTCTGCCAGCTGCGCACGCACCCAGGGCTCGTCAATCCGACGCTCGCCGGTCACCGGATCGGGGGTACGGGTTGCGGCGACCGCGGCCGCGTAGAAGTCCTCGGCCTGCATGCCGACGGCCGCGAGGGCGACCCGCTCATGGTTGAGCTGGTTGGTGATGAGCGACCAACCCTCGTTCTCGGCCCCGACGAGGTTCCCGGCCGGGACGCGGACCCCGTCGTAGTAAGTGGCCGTGGTGGTCTGCCCGCCGACCGTCTCGATGGGCGTCCACGAGAACCCCTGCGCGTCGGTGGGGACGAGAAGGATCGAGATGCCGCGGTGCCGGGGCGCCTCGGGATCGGTGCGGCAGGCGAGCCAGATCCAGTCCGCGTACTGGGCACCCGAGGTGAACGTCTTCTGCCCGTCGATCCGCCAGCCGTCGCCCGCCCGCACGGCCCGCGTCCGCAGCGAGGCCAGGTCGGTACCGGCCGACGGCTCGCTGTAGCCGATCGCGAAGGTGAGCTCCCCGCTGAGGATACGGGGCAGGAAACGGGCCTTCTGCTCCTCGCTGCCGTACTTCATGAGCGTGGGCCCGACCGTGTTCAGGGTGACCATCGAGACCGGGGCGCCGGCCCGGTACGCCTCGTCGAAGAACACGAATTGCTCGTCCGCGCCCCGGCCCTGGCCGCCGTACTCGACCGGCCAGCCGAGCCCGAGCCAGCCGTCGTCGCCGATCCGGCGCAGCAGCGCCCGCCGCTCCCGTGGCTCGACGGGTCCGGTCGGCAGCACGGCCCGGAAATAGGCGCGGAGTTCGGTGCGCAGCTGCTGCTGGCGTTCAGTGGGGGCGAGGTGCACGGCGGTGTAACCTCCCGGCCCGGTGACGGATTCGTACGGACCGGGTCCGGGCCCGCACGAACGGCGCTCTCTGGCTGGACGATGATTTCTGACTGTCCGTCAGATACCGCCAGGTGTCAAGGTCGCCGGAAGATCGGAGGGCCTGAAGACCGGGGGACGGGGCGAAGGAGAAGAAGGAAGGGGGGATGGAGGAAGAGGGGAGCAAAGGGAAGGCGCCGGAGACGGGAGCCAGGGAACAAAGGACAAGAAACAAGAAACAAGAAACAAGAAACAGAGGACAGGAGACAGGTGACAGGGGACAGGGGACAGGGGACGGCAGCGGAAAACGCCTGCGCGGCGGTACCGAAGTACCGCCGCGCAGACGTGCTACGACCCCGAAAGCACACCCCACACAGGACGTCAGTCCCGGCTTACCACAGGTGGTCGAAGCTGACGGAGACGTTCTCGTTTCCCTGCTGGATGGACGTGAACGCGGAGCCGTCGACCTGGGCCGTGTTGCTCTGGTTCGAGGCGCCGGAGCCGCTCGCGTTCTGCGCCGTGGTGGACGAGTTGCCCTTGTTGTCGCCACCGACCCCACTGCCGATGACGCTCGCCACGCCGGTCGCCGCGGCGGCGTTCGATCCGTCGTTCGCGAGAGCCCCGTTGTCCGCGGCCGCGACGCCGGTGAAGAGAGCGGCGGCGAGCGGGAGCGCGGAGACGGCGGCGAGAACGCGAGCGGTACGGATGCTTGCCATTTTGTTCCTCCAGGACAATACCCATTGGCCGAATGGCCGGGAGCACGGGAAATTCGTGAAGTACGGCTTATGCCTGGGAAGTTGGCCGACCCCCCGGGCGGTTCTGCACGACGTCGCGAATCCAGAGTTGCCCATCGAATCCCCGGCGAACCACCCCACAGGCCCTGATTCGCACTCAAGCGTGATGACATGTCGATAAACCCCTTTCGCCATCTTTGGTGACCTCGTGGCCTGAGAGCACCCAGTACGGACTTCTCGGACTCAAGCGACACAAGCGATGAATCGTTTCGTCGCAGTTCCGGCCAGCCCGCACGCACCGGCGTGTCGACCCCGGCCCCCTCTTCCTTTTCTCGAACGCATGTACGACCATGAGGTATGGCCACCACCGATCGGCAGGCCACGACGCTGGCCCTCGCACATGCCCTGTCAGCCGCCGAACGCGGACTGGCCGTCATCCCCCTGTCCCGGACGAAACTCCCGGCCCTGCGATCCCCCCACCGCGCCCACGCCACCCCCGATTCCACCCCCGCCCCAGCCCGGTGCCACGGCGAATGCGGCAGCTTCGGGCACGGCGTGTACGACGCCTCGACCGACCCGGAACGCATCCGCGAGCTGTTCTCCGCCGCACCCTGGGCGACCGGCTACGGCATCGCCTGCGGGCTGCCCCCGCACCATCTGATCGGCGTCGACCTCGACACCAAGTCCGGCACGGACTCCTCGGCCGCCCTGCGTGAACTCGCCCTGCGCCACCTGTTCACCGTCCCGGAGACCGTCGTGGTGCTGACGCCGAGCGGCGGCCGACACGTCTGGCTGACCGGTCCGCCGGACGTCGTCGTCCCCAACTCGGCCGGTCGGCTCGCCCCCGGTATCGACATACGGGGCGCCGGCGGCTATCTCGTCGGCCCCGGCTCCCGCACCGAGCACGGCGTCTACACGACCGCCCCCGCCACCGCCCACCTCGCCCCCGCGCCCTGTCCGCCCGCCCTGCTGCGCCTGCTCCTCCCGCCACCCCGCGCACCTCATCCGGCGCCCCCGGTGGCCGGCGACCACGGCAAGGGGCTGGTCCAGTTCGTCCTCGCGGCTCACAAGGGCCAGCGCAACACCCGCCTGTTCTGGGCCGCCTGTCGCGCCTACGAGAACGGCATCGGCCCTGCCCTCGTGGCCCCGTTGGTCGAGGCGGCCCGCAACACCGGTCTCTCGGAGGCCGAGGCACGGGCGACGATCGCGTCGGCGGCCCGGATGACGAGGCACCGGCCATGACGGGACCCGGCCATGACGGGACCCGGCCATGAGCCCGGACCGGGGTGTCCCTGAGAGGTGTCAGGGCGATCCCCCACCGATCACCCATATCCTCGACGGGGCGTTGCCGCTCCCCTGAGCCCACCCGCACACTGCATGCATGCCGCGCATCGTCTCCAGAGCCGAAGATCGAACTCCTCGCACGCACCGAACCAATCCCGACAAGCAGGACTGACGCACCAACGGACGACGCCAAGCACCACCCACCATCCACTCACCACTCACCACGCACCACGCACCATGCACCACGCAAAAACGACGCGGAGATCTTGGCCACTTCCCACCGATCAGGAAGCAGGGCCGTTTCCTATAGGTTCGGTCGCACCCGTCGTAGAACGGGCCCGGACCCACGCATGAGGGGGACTCGCATGGCCTTCATCCACCACACCACCATGAAACCCACCAAGCTGGAACTGCTCACGGAGTGGCTGCCGAAGCAGAGTTGGTACGTGGGCGACGCGAAGGCACCGGAGCTGCTCAAGGCAGGTGGGTTCCGCCTGGACGACCCTGAGGGCGCGGTCGGGATCGAGTTCATGGTCGTGGTGGACACCAGCGCACAGGAGCAGGAGCGGGAACCGGTGGCGTACGTGGTACCGATGGGCTACCGCGGCGCGGCGCTCGACGGCGTCCCCGCGGAGGCACTGATCGGCACCTCCGAGCACGGCGTGCTCGGCACCCGCTGGATCTACGACGGTATCCACGACCCGGTGGTGATGGCGCAGTTGCGCGCACTGCTGCACGGCGAGGCGACGGCTCAGCACCAGAGCGAGAGCGACACCCCCGACCCGAACGTCACCGTGCACGGAACCGGCCCTGATGACGGGTTCGAGGTTCACGTCAATCGTGTGCTGGGGCCGGCAGCAGACGGACGGATGCCGTACGGACATCTCATAGCCGGGTGGACCTGGCCGAACGGAACGGCTGGTCAGGGAGTAGTGGCAACGGTGGCGCCCCGGTAGGTGGCCGTCCGCGGAAGCCGAACCGATCGGTACTGGCAGCCGAATCAGGCCGAGGCAGATCGTGCTGCGGCCGTGTCGTCCGAAATGCTTCCCGCCGACGACGCCCGCCGTGGGACGGAAGTCGTCTGGTACGACGACGTCGAAGTCGTTCACTGCGGCGCCGGCCTGGAGAAGATCTCGTGCGCGGTCTGCGGAGCGGATCTCGGTGCGTCGAATTGCTGGGGGAAAACCGTCTCAGAACGCCACCGCGACGGCTTTTCCACACGGACGTCGTTCGTGCGGCCGGCGAGGACCACGTACAACAGCGGTCGGATGCTCCACAGGTGGGGTTAGCCCTACCTCGTAACCGGAGGCCGGCTCCAGGGACCGATCGGGCGCCCGCCGATAGCTTTCCGTTCTGGGTGCTCAGGCCCCGATACGCCCGGAAAGACGGTGCGTCCCACGAGATCCGAAGGCCGTACATGAAAAGCTTCACCTCCTTGTCCCGCTCCATGTCCACGGACCCGCGGCGCCAGATCAGGTTCCTGACCGCCCTGACCGGAGCGCTCCTCGTCGCCTTCTTCCTCGCGCCCAACGCTCTGGCGCGGAGTTCCGTCAACACGGCGAACGTCGGCGATTCCTTCCGCCGTGGATTCGTGGCCTACTGGGCTTCCGGCAGCGAGGATTTCCCGGCGTTGCTGGGCACCACGGTGAGTTACTGGTTCCGGTTTCATCTCGTCAAAGCTGGGGTTTCCGCACTGCTTCTGGCAGTGGCCGTGGGGCTCGGCGTCGTCCTGTGGCGGCGCGGCCGGCAACAGATCGAACGACGGTCCCACCGGCTCCCAGTCACGTGGGCCGGCTCCCTCGTCGGGGTGCTCGGGATCTTCGCCCTCGTCGCCCTGATGGCCAATCTGCAAGGAGCGGCGGCACCGTTCGCCTCGCTGCTTCCCATGCTGACGACAGGCGGTGCCGACGGCGAACTCACCCAGAGCCTCGCCCAGGCCCGGCAGCAACTCGCCGTCTACCCCGACGGTCAGCGCTCCCCCGCCCTGTCCGTGATGATCAGCGACTTCGCCGTGTACCACGCCGCATTTGCGGTGATGGCCGCTTTGCTCGCGCTCGCGATGGCCAGTGCAAGTGCCTTGCTGTGGCGGCAGCTGAAGACCTCGCCCGAAAGGCAGTCGAGGCGCGCGCCGAAATTCGGCTTCACCGCCTCGGCTGTCCTGACGGCCGCTGCGCTCGTGGTCGCCTTCGCGAACACGACCAGCGCGGCGGACTCACCTCGCGCACTCGCCGACTTCTTCGCCGGAGGGTGGTGAGTCACCCGTCGGAACAGGAACCGCCTTTGTCGTCAGCGAAGAAGGTGCCCCGGAACTTCGCTGGCCCTTGGTCGGCGAGACAGCCGCGAACAGCCCGATCGACGTCGCGAGAATCGCGGTGAGAGTCGGCGATCGACCCGACGTCGGGAGAGCCCGTCATGCCCGCTCACGAGTTCCTGTGCCTGAGCGAGGACGCGTGAACGACGTGCCCCGACCGTGCCCGCCGGTACGGGGAGCCGCGGGGAGCACCGGGCGGCCACAGGGAACGCGCACGGCGACGGCCCCCGACCATCTCGCCTGGTCAGGGGCCGTTCTCACTACTCATCGCGCGGAGGCGGTGGGATTTGAACCCACGGTGACATCGCTGCCACGACGGTTTTCAAGACCGTTCCCTTCGGCCGCTCGGGCACGCCTCCCCGCGCCGTGCTGTCGTCGGCGCGGGGACAAGACTAACCGGTCGGCAGGTGCGCCGGGTCAGCTGTCGCCCTCGCGGGAGCCGAGGGTCAGCTGGGCCGTGTGCTCCTGGCCGCCGCGCTTGTAGGTGACGGTGACCTTGTCGCCGGGCTTGTGGGTCCAGATCTCGCCGATCAGGGTCGGGCCGCTGTCGATCACCCTGTCGTCGAGCTTGGTGATGACATCGCCGGGCTTGAGGCCCGCCTTGGCCGCCGGACCGCCCGTCTCGACCGCCGCCGAGCCGGAGACGCCCTGGTCGGTGATCGTCGCGCCGTTGGTGGTGTCCTCCAGGGAGACGGACGCGCCGATCTTCGCGTAGACCGGCTTGCCGGTCGCGATCAGTTGCTGGGCGACGTACTTGGCCTGGTTGATCGGGATGGCGAAGCCGAGACCGATCGAGCCGGACTGGCTGGAGCCGCCCAGTCCGCCGCCACCGGTCGACTGGATCGCGGAGTTGATGCCGATGACCGCGCCGCCGGCGTCCAGCAGCGGGCCGCCGGAGTTGCCCGGGTTGATGGACGCGTCGGTCTGCAGGGCGCTCATGTAGGACGCCGCGCTGCCGGAGCTGCCGTCGCTGGAGGCGACCGGGCGGTTCTTGGCGCTGATGATGCCGGTCGTCACCGTGTTGGACAGTCCGAAGGGGGCGCCGATCGCGATCGTCTCGTCGCCGACGGCCACCTTGTCGGAGTCGCCGAGGGCGAGCGGCTGGAGGTCGGACGGGGCGTTCTTCAGCTTGATGACGGCGACGTCGTAGCCCTGCGCGTGGCCGACGACCTCCGCGTCGTACTTCTTTCCGCTCGGGAACGTCGCGGTCAGCTTGCCGCCGTCCACGGCGTCCGCCACCACGTGGTTGTTGGTGATGATGTGACCCTGTTTGTCGAAGACGAACCCGGTGCCGGTGCCGCCCTGGCCGTTCGTCCCCTCCGAATCGATGGTGACCGTGCTGGGCAGCGCCTTGGACGCGACGGCCGCGATGGTGCCCGGGGAGCGCTTGACCTGCGAGGCGGTGCCGCCGTCGGAGGCCGAGACGGTGGTGGAGCCGCTGTCGTCGTTGTTCTTGGCCAGGGTGTAGCCCAGGCCACCGCCCAGGCCGCCCGCGACCAGCGCGGCCACCAGGACCGCGGCGACCAGCCCGCCGCGACCGTTGCCGCGCGGCTTGGTGGCGGGCTGCTGGTACGAGGCTCCCCAGCCGGAGCCGGCACCCGCGCCGCCGTCCGCATAGCCGGCACCCGCGCCGCCGTCCGCGTAACCGCCGTCCGCGTAGGAAGGGGTGGCCGGGGGCGGGGGCGGCCAGGAGCTGTCCGGGGCGGGGCCGGACGCCGGGGTGGGGTCGGAGGCCGGCGTGGCGTCCGACGGGTCCGTGGCGGACTGCGCGGCGGATTCCGGGGCGCCGGGGGTGCCCGGGGGCACCGGCGGGACCGGGGCCGTCGGGGCGCTCTCCTCAGGCGGGGCTGCCTGTGGGGAAGCAGCGGGAGATGCCACCGGCACGGGGGGTGCGGACGGGGCAGGAGGTACCGTAGTGCCCTCGTTCTCGGTGCTCACAGCTTCTTCTCCTCGGTCCACGGCTGTTGTTCTCGGTCGCACTCGGTCACGCGCGTTCAGGATTGTTCACGGTCCGGCGCGATGCAGCTGTGCATGTGCTTTTGTCTGACGTCAGCTTTTCCCACGGGACGTCAGAGCACCATAAGCGGTCGCTGTGGGTCCGAGGCCAACCTTTATATAGGGCTTTTCTGACAAAACTTCTATTCATGAGCGAAGTCACTGCCACCGTTCGCTTCACGTACGCGCCCGTGCCGCCACGCGTACCTCCACACGATGGCACCATGACGCGGTGACCCACGCACCACAGCACGACGTCCAGGTCGTCGCCCACCGGGGGGCCTCCGAGGACGCCCCCGAGCACACCCTCGCCGCCTACAAGAAGGCGATCGAGGACGGTGCGGACGCCCTTGAGTGCGACGTACGGATGACCGCGGACGGCCACCTCGTCTGCGTCCACGACCGGCGCGTCAACCGTACGTCCAACGGGCGCGGGGCGGTGTCCGCCCTGGAACTGGCCGAACTCGCCGCTCTGGACTTCGGCTCCCGCAAGACCCGCGAGACCTGGCGCGGCCGGGACGAGGAGCCCGACTGGGAGTTCCGTCCGGAGGATCGCGCGGAGACCTCCGTACTCACCCTGGAACGGCTGCTGGAGCTGGTCACGAGCGCCGGACGGCGGGTGGAACTGGCCATCGAGACGAAGCACCCCACGCGTTGGGCCGGACAGGTGGAGGAGCGGCTGCTGGCGCTCCTGAAGCGGTACGGGCTCGACGCCCCGGCCGGCACCGCGCACCCACAGGTACGGATCATGAGCTTCTCGGCGCGCTCGCTGCACCGGGTGCGGGCGGCCTCGCCCGCCTTGCCGACGGTGTACCTGATGCAGTTCGTCTCGCCCCGGCTGCGGGACGGGCGGCTGCCCGCCGGGGTCCGGATCGCGGGCCCGTCGATCCGGATCGTACGCAACCACCCGGCGTACATCGAGCGGCTGAAGCGGGCCGGTCACCAGGTGCACGTGTGGACCGTCAACGAGCCCGAGGACGTCGACCTCTGCGTCGGGCTGGGCGTCGACGCCATCATCACCAACCGTCCCCGCGCCGTACTGCGCCAGCTCGGGCGGTGACGTCGGAGCCGATGACACCGGCTCCGTGGAGGGCACCCCGTGTGACATAAAGAGCCTCGTAAGACCGGTTCACCCCCCTTGACCCCATCCGCATACCTGAAGCATGCTCCCTTCTCGGCCAGAGCATCGAAATCAAGCCACACCCTCTCGACTCCGTCACGAGAAGTGCTCCGGCGCGTTCGCTCCGTGTTCGATCGTTGCGAGTGCGTCTCCGGACGCGGATTGGCCGGTTTCCAGTACAGGCCAATGGGGCATCCACACCGTGGCGTGGGGCGAAGGAGGTCTCGGGGGTGGCGTTGGTGGTGGCACAGGAGGTGCCCACGTCGTCGAGCATGGCCGTACCCCATGGCCCTGCGGGCGTGGGGAAAGCGAGACACCGGATGCGTGATCAGTTGCGCAACGGTGGCGTATCAGAATCGGTCATCGACGATGCCGTACTGATCCTGTCGGAACTTTTGAGCAATGCCTGCAAGCACGGGCGTCCACTCGGTGACGCCCCGGCAGGTGACGGGGACGTCCGCGCCGCGTGGTCCGTGGACCAGGGCGGTCGGCTCATTGTCGAGGTGACGGACGGTGGCGGTCCGACCCGCCCGGCGCCGGCCACCCCGTCGGTCAGCGCGCACGGCGGTCGTGGGCTGAACATCATCACGGCGCTGGCCGACGACTGGGGCGTCCGGGACGACACCCGGGGCGAGGTCACCGTGTGGGTCGTCGTCCACGTGGACGTGCACGATCCGGACGCCGGGCATCGCCGGGACGACTTCGCCGCACCGGCCGTCTCCGCGCTTCCCGACCTCGGGTTCGCGGACGCCTTCGACGACGCGGACTGACGGCTCGGACCGAAACTTCAGCCGATCGTCGGCCCCGGTCGCGGGCAGCGACGCGGTGTCGGCCGAGCGGGGCGAATCGTCGACCGCGCGGGGGAACTCCTCGACCGCGTGAGGGGACTCACCCGGCGACCGGGGCGAATCGTCGACCGGGCGGGGCCGATCGTGGGGCGACTCGTCGCGGGGCACCGCACACGGCACCGCCCGGCGTGCGCCCCGTCGTCCACAGGGACCGCCCGTGTCATCCACAGGAGCCGCGTCATCCACAGGTCCCGGTCGGGCCCCGCGCGAGCGGCTAGGCTCCGCCCGTACGAGATGAGCCGTAACCGGGAGACAGCCACCATGGCCAAAAAGCGACCCCAGACGAAGGCCAAGCACCCGCAGACCACGGGTGGTGTCGGTGCCGTAGGCGCTGACGGGCAGGTTCCGGTTGTCGGCGCCCGCGAGCCCTGCCCCTGCGGCAGCGGCCGCCGCTACAAGGCGTGCCACGGCCGGGCCGCCGCGCATGCCGCGACCGAGCTGGTGCAGCGTCCCTTCGAGGGCCTGCCGAGCGAGGGTGACTGGGTGGCGCTGCGCGAGCTGGTGCCCGCCGCCACCGCGCTACTGACTCTGAAGGACGACCTGCCCGAGGGCGTCCCTTCGGTGACGCTCGCCACGGTGCTCCCCATGGCGTGGCCGGCCCTGCGCCGCGACGACGGCACGGTGCTGCTCGGCCTGCAGAACGACACCTCGTCCGGTGACATCAGCCGCGACCTCGCCGACACCCTCCAGCGGGCCCTCGTCGCCGAGCCGGGCACACCCGTCCAGGGCCGGCGCGCGCCGGCCGACGGCCCGCGGCTCCAGGACCTCCTCGCCCCCGAGGGCGCCTTCGAGCCAGTTGTGCACAGCGGCTTCGAGTTCTGGGTGCCGGACGCGGAGAACGCCACCCCGGACGTGGCCGCCTCCCTGGAGCGGGCCAACGCCGCGGCCGTCCCCACGGTGAAGCTGACCGGCGTGGACTGCGCGTACTGGTGCGAGACCACGGAGAAGAACCACCTGCGCTGGGTCATGCCGTACCCGGAGGAGCAGCTTCTGGACGCCCTC
Organism: Streptomyces sp. NPDC056161; assembly: GCF_042268025.1. Classification (NCBI taxonomy): domain Bacteria; kingdom Bacillati; phylum Actinomycetota; class Actinomycetes; order Kitasatosporales; family Streptomycetaceae; genus Streptomyces; species Streptomyces sp. NPDC056161. Next base: position 89,200 of record NZ_JBHJUV010000023.1, on the reverse strand, counting down.
GCCCGGCTGCACGCGGCGGGCCGCTCGGATCTCGGCGACGGCACCCGCCTCGTCGGCTCCTTCCGCGCCCACGGGCTCACCGCGCCGGTGTGGGACCTGCCGAGCTCGGTCTCGGCCGAGGACGTGGAGAAGCCGGCCGCCGAGTTCGCCGAGCGGCTGACCGGGGCTCTGGCCTCCGACGCTCCGCTCACCCCCGACGAGCGACGCGCGCGCGGAGGTCTGACCAACCGACAGGTCACGCTCAACTGAGACACAGATTCCGCACAGGTGTGCGATTGTCCGGCCGGTCAGTCGCGCCCCGGACCGTCGCAGCGGGTGACTCCTGTCACAACTCCCCGATGTAACAGGGAAATCGGTGTCCGAATAGCCGAGACGGAATTTGCGAACCGCCGATCTCTTGTTACCGTTCCAGTAGCCCGGTTGCTGGTGCATCCCCCGTCGCCAGCAACCGGGCCTTTCCATGCCCGGCCACCCTGTGCGGAACGTGACTGTCCGTCAACTTTCGTCGATCGGACCGGAGTTGCTTCCCGAACGCAGCAGCAGCGGCCCCTGGTCCCCGCGGGTGGAGAACTCCGTGACCGCGCTGTAGCCGTCCGGGCCGCCCCGGAGACGCTCGCGCGGCGTGTCACAGGTGCCGGGCGCGTCGTCGGCTCCCACCAGGCACCGCGTCCGCACAGTACGGTCGCCGGGCGCCAGCAGACTGAGCACGGACTCCAGTGCCGCCCCGGTGGCATTGCGGTAGTAGGTGCGCGCCCAGGTCTCCGCGCCCTGTGTCAGGACACAGGTCTGGGCCTCGATGCCGCCGGGTGAGGAGAGTTCCGGCCCGCAGCGGGCGGCCGTGGCGAGACCCAGGCCGAGCCGCAGCGGCGAGGAGCTGCCGGACGGGACGGACGGGACGGGTGACGCCTTCTCGTCATCGCGTGCGTCGCCGTGCACACGGTCGTACGAGAGGTCGTACGGCGCGTCGTGGACGGCCCCGTGCACGGCACGGCGTACGGCCGCTGCGCCCTTCTCGCCGACGGGGCCCGCGGACGCCACGGCCAACGGCAGCGCCAGCGCGCAGGCCGCGACGCCCGCCAGGGCGAGCAGACGTACGTTCATGTGCGGACGATAACGAGCGGGAACGGGGTCCCGGTCCCGCGCGCGCCCGACACCCCTACAACTCCGGCGCGCTCACACCCGTACGAGTGAGCGCGTCGACCGCCGCGTCCACCACGGCCTCCACGTCGGGCACCCAGGGCGCGGCCGAGCCGGGCAGCGGGGCGCGCTCCCAGCGGATGGCGCCCTGGCCGGTCTCGGAGGGCGGCAGGGCGAGGTAGCCGCCCGTGCCGTGGAAGCGCAGGGAGCCGGGGACGAAGTCCTTGGCGTAGAGCAGTTCGCCCAGCTGCTCCATGGAGTACGGCCGCACGAGCAGGGCCCACCGGGTGGGTGAGGCGACCACCGGGCCGAGCCGCATGCCCCGGCGGTCGAGCGCGTCGAGGGCGCGGGCCGCCGCGAGGGCGGGCAGGCTGACCGCGCAGGGCGCATCGCCCCCGGTGGCGAGGACGATGGGCGCACCCGGCCGATTGGTCCACCACCAGCGCACCATGCGCTCGTCGGTGGTGGCCGCGAGGAGGCCGGGGTCGAAGGGGTGCGCACCGGGCACTGTGCACTCGGGGTCGGGACATGCGCAGCGAGCCCGGCCCTGCGGGTCCGGGGCCACGCCCGGGAGCACCGGCCACTGCCATTCCGCAGCGAAGGTGAGGGCCGCGCCGATCAGGTCAGGCCCCCCGCCGTTCCGCCTGGACAGGAGCCTGCGTCGCCTTTTGAGGATCTCGCGCATGAGCGCTCGTTCCTTTCCGTTGCACCGCTGGCAACACTGTGGACCACATCACATCATGTGTCGATCACTTCACTGTGCGTACCTGTTGGCGCATCACACCCCTGCTCCGGGCAAGGGGACCCCCAAGGGGTCGAGCGTTGGCCGTTTCCGCGTCCCTACTGCACTGCGCCTGTCAAAACACGGCCGCGGCGTGGGGGTGGCGAAGTCTGGCGTTTCGCCGTCCCGCGCATTTCCCTCCGCCTCGCCACGGGAGGATGGGGCACGGTCGTCGGTGGTTAAGACGCCCGGGTCGGTCGCCAGGTTCCGGGTGGCCCCCAACCACCCCTGGCCTTCTCCGAGTACGTACCCATCACGACCGTTGTGACGCTCCGTGGAGCAAACCCAGTCGACCGCAATGAACCGATACCCGAGGCAGTTTCAAGCCAACTTCACCGTAGCGCAAGAGGTCCGGCGGAAACCCACAAGAGGCCCACGGACACCAGGAATCCCCGCAGGACAATGCTGGACATCTCATCATGAGTGCGTGTACATGTGGAGACATTGCTAGCTACGCAGAATGACATGGGGGTTTGCGATGCTATTCAGCAATACGCACTGGTCTGAAGGCCGTGTGCCATGAGTGCCTCGCATCCTCCGAAAGTGGCCGGAATCGATTCTTCGATCGCCACATCCGCACACACTGTCGCCCCCGCACCAGCCGCACCGAGTGCGCCCCCCGTGACGAAGACCACTGTCTCGAACGTCCCGGCACCCGGCGCCCTCCTCCAGGACCGGCTGGCCGGCTGGGTCTCCGACCTCACGACCCTCCACGAACTCACCGAACGCCTGGCCCGCACCGACTCGCTCGACCCCGCGCTCCAGGAAGTGCTGAGCGCCGGAGCCGCCCTCGTGGGCGCCCGGCGCGGTCTGTTCGTCCTGGAGCCCGACGACGGTCTCGGTCCCCGCCGGACGGTCGGTCTGGGTCTCGCGCGGTCCGATCTCGGCCACATCGAGACCGTGCCCCGCTGCGCCCTGCCCTACGGCAAGCTCCTCGACACGGCCGCCGGACTGCCCGGCGGCGACGGCGAGATCGTCCACTCCGACCTGTTCGCCGAGGACGGTCTCGACCCCCGCCACCGCGAGGTGGCCGTCCGCCTCGGCTACGCCGCCAGTTACGCCCTGCCGCTGTCCACCGAGGACGCGGGGCGGCTCGGCGCGGCCGTCTGGTTCTACGACGAACCGGCCGAACCGCACGAGCGGCAGCGCCACCTCGCCGGCCTGTACGTGCGCTACGCCACCGAACACCTCGCCCGGCTGCTGGAACTGGAACGCACGCGCGCGTGCATGGCGACCGTCACGGAGGAACTGCTTCCCTCCCGGCTGCCCCGGGTGGCCGGCGTGCAGCTCGCCGCCCGGCACCGCAGCGGCCCGCGCGGCGGCGGCGACTGGTACGACGCGCTGCCGCTGCCGGACGCCGCGCTCGGCCTCGCGGTCGGCTCGGTCACCGGCTGCGGGCCGAGCGCGGTCGCCGCGATGGGCCGACTGCGCGCGTCGCTGCGGGCGTACGCCGTGATGGAGGGCGAGGACCCGGTCGCCGTCCTGTCCGACCTCGAACTGCTGCTGCGGCTGACCGAGCCCGCCCGCTCCGCCACCGCGCTGTTCGCCTACTGCGAACCCGCGCTGCGCAAGGTCACGCTGGCCGGCGCCGGACACAACCCGCCGCTGCTGATCGGTGAGCGGCGCACCGAGTTCGCGGAGACCTCCGTGTCCGCGCCGCTCGGGATGCTCGCCTGCTGGGAGGCGCCGAGCGTGGAGATCGAGGCGGCGGCTGGAGAGACGGTTCTGCTCTACACCGACGGGCTGCTGCGCCGTACCGGCGACCCCATGGACCGCGCTTTCGCCCGGCTGCACGCGGCGGGCGCCAGCGCCCCTCGCCCGCTGCGCCGCGACCCCGACGCCCTCGCCGACCACGTGCTGCGGGCCATGCTGCCGGGCGGGCCGGACGCGGCGGACAGCGAGGAGGACGTCGTCCTGCTGGCGGCACGCTTCGAATGACTTCTGCCCGCCCCGCGGGGTGCGTCCCGGGCGGCTGATGTCCGCGCCGAGGGGCGGTTCGCTTCGGGGGACCGCCGTCCACGCCGGTGGACAGTTCGCTTTCGGCGACCCCTGACCGCGCCGACGGGCGGTTCGCTTCGGGCGACCGCCGTCCGCGCCGAAGGTGCGCACCGGTTGACCGCTGTCCCGTCGGCGGCGCGGGCGGGACCGGGCCGGACCCGAGTCGCGTGACCGGTCCGGACCGGAGCGCGCGGACCGGACGGGACGCAAGCGGGTGGCGTGCTCGGCGCCGCGCGCAAGCGGGTCGCATGACCGGGCATAACAGGTCTTCCCGCCCCGGGACCGACCCGGTGCGACCGTACGATGATGGGGATCCCCCCTGCTCGTGCGGAGCCCAGAGCGCCGAGCGTCCGGGGAGGATCCGTGCCGTATCGAGGAGGATGACCGTGGCCGACGAACTCAACCCGGAGACCCCGGAGACTGAGTCGGAGGAGCCGATCAAGCAGCGCAAGAACGGCCTGTACCCGGGCGTTTCCGACGAACTGGCCGAAAACATGAAGTCCGGCTGGGCCGACACGGAACTGCGCGACCTGAAGCCGGTGGAGCAGGCCGAGCACGCCGCTCGCCGCCGGGCCGCGCTGTCCGCCCGTTTCCCGGGTGAACGCCTGGTCGTCCCGGCGGGCAACCTGAAGGTGCGCTCGAACGACACGGACTACCCCTTCCGGGCCTCCGTGGAGTACGCGTACCTCACCGGGAACCAGACCGAGGACGGCGTACTCGTCCTGGAGCCGACCGCCGACGGCCACCAGGAGACGATCTACCTGCTGCCCCGCTCCGACCGGGAGAACGGCGAGTTCTGGCTCTCCGGCCAGGGCGAGCTGTGGGTCGGCCGCCGCCACTCGCTCACCGAGTCCGCGGCGCTGTACGGCATCCCGGCCGCGGACGTCCGCGAGCTGGCCGACACGCTGCGCGAGGCCACCGGCCCGGTCCGCGTCGTGCGCGGGTACGACGCGGAGATCGAGGCCGCGCTCACCGACAAGGTCACCGCCGAGCGCGACGACGAGTTGCGGGTCTTCCTCTCCGAGGCGCGGCTGGTCAAGGACGGGTGGGAGATCGGCGAACTCCAGAAGGCGGTCGACTCGACCGTGCGCGGCTTCGAGGACGTCGTGAAGGTCCTCGACCGGGCCGAGGCCACCAGTGAGCGCTACATCGAGGGCACCTTCTTCCTCCGCGCGCGGGTGGAGGGCAACGACGTCGGCTACGGCTCCATCTGCGCCGCCGGACCGCACGCCTGCACGCTGCACTGGGTCCGCAACGACGGCCCGGTCCGCTCCGGCGACCTGCTCCTGCTGGACGCCGGTGTCGAGACCCACACGCTGTACACCGCGGACGTCACCCGCACGCTGCCGGTGAGCGGCACCTACAGCGAGATCCAGAAGAAGATCTACGACGCCGTGTACGAGGCCCAGGAGGCCGGTATCGCGGCGGTGCGGCCCGGCGCCAAGTACCGCGACTTCCACGACGCCGCCCAGCGGGTGCTCACGGAGCGGCTCGTCGAGTGGGGTCTGGTCGAGGGACCGGTCGAGCGGGTCCTGGAGCTGGGTCTGCAACGCCGCTGGACCCTGCACGGCACCGGTCACATGCTCGGCCTGGACGTCCACGACTGCGCGGCCGCGCGGACCGAGACGTACGTGGACGGCGTGCTGGAGCCCGGTGTGGTGCTGACGGTCGAGCCGGGCCTGTACTTCCAGAGCGACGACCTGACCGTGCCGGAGGAGTACCGCGGCATCGGCGTCCGCATCGAGGACGACATCCTGGTCACGGAGGACGGCAACCGGAACCTCAGCGCCGGGCTGCCCCGCCGGTCGGACGAGGTCGAGGCGTGGATGGCCGCACTGAAGGGCTGATGTCGTGATGAATGGCCGAGTATCGCCAGGTACTCGGCCATTTCATCTGTTTTCACCGCTTCACCCGCTTGGCACGCCTTGTCCGTCGATGGCTCGGGCCGGATCCGCCCGACCGCCCGCACCATTCGCGGCGCACGGACACCGGCACCGGCACCGGCACCGGCGTGGGCGTCGGCAGTGGCAGTGGCAGTGGCAGTGCCGTGGCATGCGGGTTGTGCTGACAGCGACCGAGGGGGACACCGAGGGATCGTGGACGATTTCTGGACCGGCGTCGGTGTCGATCCGCGCCTCGAACCAGACATGCCGGACCTGGGGGACGGGCGCCGGGACGGGCTGCAACGGATCCTGAGGGACGCCGTGCGGGACGGCCGGCTGACGCCGGGCACGCGGTTGCCCGCGACCCGGCAGCTCGCGGCGGAGCTGGGCATCTCACGGGGCACCGCGAAGGCGGCCTACGACCAGCTCGTCGCCGAGGGCTATCTGACCGCGCGGCAGGGCTCGGGCACCCGGGTGGCGGCGCTGCCGTCCGGGGACGCGGACGCGCCGGAGGCGGCCGCACACGCGCGTGCGCCGCGTTTCGACCTGCGGCCCGGCCGCCCCGACGTCGGGGCCTTTCCGGCGGCCGCCTGGCTGCGCGCGCTGCGCCGCGCCCTCGCCGCGGCACCCTCCGTGGCGTACGGCTACGGCGATCCGCGCGGCCGGATCGAGCTGCGCACCGCGCTCTCCGGCTATCTGGGACGGACCCGGGGGGTGCTCGCGCCGCCGGAGCGGATCGTGGTCACCTCCGGGTTCGTCCAGGGCCTCGCGCTGCTCACGCGCGTGCTGGGCGGGGGCACGGTGGCCATGGAGGACCCCGGGCTGCCCTTCCACCGGGAGGTGGTGCGGCGCAACGGCGCTCGCGTGGTGGCCGTACCGGTCGACGAACGCGGGGCCCGCGCCGAGGCATTGGGGGACGCGGCGGCCGTGGTCGTCACGCCCGCCCACCAGTTCCCCACCGGGGTGACGCTGCACCCGGAGCGGCGCCGGGCGCTCGGCGACTGGGCACGCGCGCGTGGCGGGCTGATCGTCGAGGACGACTACGACGGGGAGTTCCGCTACGACCGCCGGCCGGTCGGCGCCCTCCAGGGCATGGCCCCGCACCAGGTCGTCTACCTGGGCACCGCCTCCAAGACGCTGGGCCCGGGGCTGCGGCTGGGCTGGATGGTGCTGCCGCCGCACCTGGTGGACGCCGTCGCCGACGCCAAGCTGCACAGCGACCACCACACGGAGTCCCTGGGCCAGTTGGCGCTGGCCGATCTGATCGACAGCCAGGGCTACGACCGGCACGTGCGCGCGTGCCGGCTCCGGTACCGGCGCCGTCGGGACCGGCTCCTGGACCGGTTGGGTGCCGACCGGGTGAGCGGGATCGCGGCCGGTCTGCACGCCCTGGTGGAGGTCGGTGACGAGGCGGAGGCACGGGCCCGGGCCGAGGCGGCGGGACTGGCCCTGGGCTGCCTGGACGACCACTGGCACACGCCCGGCGGCACGGGGCGGCCACAGGGGCTCGTCGTCGGGTACGGGACGCCACAGGAACGGGTTTATCCACAGGCCCTGGAGGCGCTGGCCGAAGTACTGGACGGCCGCTGAGCGGAAAAGGGTCACGCCGATGCGGCGGTCCCAGCGGCAGCGGTCCCAGCGGCAGCGGCGGCAGTCCCAGAGGTGGCAGTCCCAAAGGCAGTGGTCGTAGAGGCGACGGTCGTAGAGGCGACGGTCGTAGAGGAAGTGGTCACCGAAGCGACGGCCGCAGCCGCAGAAGTCGCAGACGCGGAGGTCGCGCAGACGCGGAGGTCGCGCGGGCAGAGGTCGCACAGGCGGTGTTCACACCGCGGCGTCTTTCGTCGTGGAGGCTAGACCGCAACGAGCGGAGCGTCCTTCGTCCACTTGAGCATCTTGTCGAAGCTCACCACCGTGCCGCCCCGGCCGGGCTTGTTGCCGATGTGGACGTGATCGGCGAGTTCCCTGATCAGACACAGCCCGCGGCCGTGCTCCGCATCCACCCGCGCGGGTCGTATGGCCGGGGGATGCGTGAAGCCCGGCCCGGAGTCGGTCACTTCGATCCGGCATCTCTCGCCGTCCAGATAGGCGGTCACCCGGTACACCCCCGAGGTGCCGCGCGCGCCGCCGCCCCCGTGTTCCACGGCGTTCGCGCATGCCTCGGTCAGAGCGACGGACAGATCGTAGGAGATGTCCGGATCCACGCCCGCCGTCTCCATCGCGCCGAGCAGCAGCCGTCTCGCCAGGGGAACGCTCGCGGCCTCGCGGCGCAGATGGAGTGACCACCAGATGCTCATGCTCCAGCCTCCTGGCCGCGGCTCGACATACCGTTACCTATTGCCGCGCGCGCCCCGGTGTAAGCACACCGTTGACGTGACGCCGCCCATACGGGGGATGTACTCAGACAGGAATCGGTGTATGGAGAGAGTTTCGTACCTGCCGTAGGACACGCGTGGGTCCAGTGGGATGATGAGCGCGCCATGTCTGCCCCCCAGCCGCGCACGGCGCGCTCCGGACATCAAGTCCGGATCCTGCGGGCCGCGGTGTTCGCCGCGGTCTGCGTCGTGCTGGCCGCGGCCGGGCATTCCCTGGCCTCCTGCGCCTCCGTCCCGCTGTGGACGCTGGCCGTCGGCTTCCTGGGCTCCCTGGTGCTCGTGGCACCGCTCGCCGGGCGCGAGCGCTCGCTGCCGGGTATCGCCGCGCTGCTCGCCCTCGGCCAGATCGCGCTGCACGCGCTGTTCGGACTGGGGCAACACGGTATGACCGGCATGTCGTCCGGCGCGGTGCCGACGGGTTCGACGGGCGCCATGGGTTCGATGGGGTCGATGGGCTCCATGGACTCGATGAGCGGGACGACCGACGCCACCCTGGTCGAACAGGCCGCGCGGCTCGTCTGCGGTGCCGGCGCCGCGGCGATCTCCCCCGCGCACGCCTACCGGATCCTGGCCGGCGCCCACCTGATCACCGGCTCCTCCGGTCCGGCCGCCGGCTCCGCCGGCCTGAACGCGGCGCACCACGCGACCGCCGCCACCACCGGTTCCGCCACCGCCGCCGCCTCCTCCTTCTCCTTCTGTTCCTTCGGCGCGCTGCTGCCGTCGCTGCCGATGCTGCTCGGCCACCTCCTCGCGGCGGTCGTCGCCGGCTGGCTGCTGCGCCACGGCGACCTGGCACTGCTGCGCCTGATGGAGCTGTCGACGCACGGGGTCGCCGAGGCGGCGCTCGTACGGTCCCTGCGCGGGGCGCTCGCGCTGGCCCGCGCGCTCCGCGGCGGCCTCGCGGCCGAGCGGAATCCCGGCCCGCGGCTGCGGCGCAGCACCCCGCACGACGCGCCCGCCCCGCACACCACCGCGCTCCAGCACACAGTGGTCCGGCGCGGTCCCCCGGCCGCGCTCGCACTCGTCCTCGCCGCCTGACGCGACGCGACCCCGCTCCACCGAGGTCCGGCCAACCGGGATCCAGCCACTGAGATCCGGCCACCGGGATCCGGGAGGAGAAGGCCGCCGCGTCCCGCGGCACGCGCGCGTGCGTACGCGCGCCCTTCTTCCTGACCGGAGAACCACCGGAACCCACTCGAAGTGGAGTGCTTTCTGCCATGAAGGCTTCTCGTATCGCCGCCGTCACCGCCGTCGCGGGCTCGGCCGTCCTCGCCCTGTCCGCACCCGCCTTCGCGCACGTCACCGTGCAGCCGGAGGGCACGGCGGCCAAGGGCGGCTACGCGGTCGTCGACTTCAAGGTCCCCAACGAGCGCGACGACGCCTCGACCACCAAGGTGGAGGTCAACCTCCCCGCCGACCACCCGCTGGCCTCGGTGATGCCGGAGGCGGTCGACGGCTGGACGGTGCAGGTCACCAAGTCCACGCTGGCCAAGCCCGTCGAGGTACACGGAGAGAAGATCAACCAGGCCGTCACCAAGGTCACCTGGACCGCCGACGGCAAGGGCATCCAGCCCGGCTACTTCCAGAAGTTCCCGCTGTCCATCGGCGCCCTGCCCGAGGACACCGACGAACTCGTCTTCAAGGCCGTCCAGACGTACGACAACAAGGACGTCGTGCGCTGGATCGAGGTGCCGGAGAAGGGGCAGGCCGAACCGGAGAACCCGGCCCCGGTCCTCGCCCTGACCGCCGCGTCCGACGACGGGCACGGCGACGCCGCCGCAGGCAGTTCCTCGGGCCAGACGGACACGGCGGCCACCGGCAAGGACGCGGCCGCCACCACCAAGGCGTCGGACTCCTCCGGCGGCAGCGACACCACCGCGCGGGTGCTCGGCATCGTCGGCATCGTCGTCGGCGCGGCGGGCATCGCGTACGCCCTGATCGCCGGGCGGCGGCGGACCGCCGCCTGACCTCGCTCACCAGCGGTGTGCACCGGGGCCGGGCGGCTCCCGCACCGACCCCGGTGCGCACCGGATCATCCACATCTGGGACATTTTTCTATGCGCAAGACAACGTTCGCCGCGGCCGCGCTGCTCGCCGCCGCCACTTTGACCCTCTCCGCCTGCGGCAGCGGGGACGACAGCAAGTCGCCCGTGGCCGTGGTCTCGGAGGAGTCCGGCTCGACCAAGGTCCCCACCGTCCTCGATCAGCCGTTCGAGAAGCCGGGCCTGGTCCTCACCGACACCCAGGGCAAGAAGTACGACCTGCGTACGGAGACCAAGGGCCACCCCACGCTCGTCTACTTCGGCTACACGCACTGCCCCGACGTCTGTCCGCTGACCATGAACAACCTCGCGGTCGCCAAGAAGGCGCTGCCGAAGGCGGAACAGGACGAGCTGCGGGTGGTGTTCGTCACCACCGACCCCGGCCGTGACACACCCGCCGAGCTGGGCAAGTGGCTCAACGGCATCGACCCGCAGTTCATCGGTCTGACCGGTGACTTCGCCACCATCCAGGCCGCCGCCCGCTCCCTCGGCATCTCCATCGAACCGACGACGAAGGACAAGAACGGCAAGCTCGTCTCCGTGCACGGCACCCAGGTCGTCGCCTTCTCACCGAAGACCGACGCCGGCTACCTCCTCTACGGCGAGGACGCCACCGTCGACGACTACACCAAGGACCTCCCCAAGATCGTCAAGGGAGAGAATCCGTGAGGCGCCTGGCCCTGCCCGCCGCCGCACTGGCGGGCACGCTGGCCCTCGCGGGCTGCGGCGGCTCCGACGCCTCAAAGCCGGATCTTTCGGTCAGTTCCGTCTATATGCCCCAGCCGGTGTCGGCGGCCGACATGGCGGCCGGGTTCCTGAAGATCGTGAACAAGGGCGGTACGAAGGACGAGTTGACCTCGGTCACCAGTGACCAGGCGGGCCGGATAACCCTGCACTCCACCAGCGGCGGAACCATGCAGGAAGTCGCCTCCTTCGCCATACCCGCGCACGGCCGGCTCGTCTTCGCGAGCGGCGGCAACCACCTGATGTTCGAGAACCTGAAGAACCAGCCGAAGCAGGGCGACACGATCACGCTCCGGCTGAAGTTCGCCGACTCCGGTCCCCTCACCGTTGAGATGCCCGTGAAGTCGGCCACGTACAACCCGTCGACCGATCACTGAGGAGGGAACCACCTTGACGCGGACCACCACCTCCCGCCTGCGGATCCTGGTACTGCTGCTCCTGGCCGTCAGCGGCGCGCTGCTGGCCGGCGCCGGCCCGGCCTCCGCGCACGCAGCGCTGCTCGGCAGCGACCCCGCTCAGGGGGTGGTGGTCGACAAGGCTCCGGACAAGGTGTCGCTCACCTTCTCCGAGCAGGTCGCGATGAACAACGGCTCGGTGCGGGTGCTGGACCCCAAGGGCAAGCGGGTCGACAGCGGCGAGCCGGCCCACGTCAGCGGCGCGACGTACGCGGTGCGGCTCGTGAGCGGCCTGGGGGAGGGCACGTACACCGTGGCCTACCAGGTCGTCTCCGCCGACAGCCATCCCGTCGCCGGTGCCTACACCTTCTCCGTCGGCGCCCCCTCCAAGACCACGGTCTCGGTCTCCGGTGAGACGGTGGGCGGCGGAGTCGTCGGCTGGCTCTACGAGTTCGGCCGCTATGTGTCGTACGCCGGCTACGTCGTGCTGGTGGGCGGGGCCGTCTTCGTCCTCGCGTGCTGGCAGCGCGGGTCCGGGGTGCGGGCCGTACAACGCCTCGTCGTCGGCGGCTGGCTCGCCCTGACCGCCGCCACGCTCTGGCTGCTGCTCCTGCGCGGCTCCTACACCGGTTCCGGGACCTTCGGCGAGATCTTCGACCTGGACCTGCTCGGTCAGGTGCTACAGACCAAGTCGGGGGCCGCGCTGGTCTCCCGGTTGCTGCTGCTCGCCGCCGCCGCACTGTTCATCGCCGTGCTCTTCGGCGCCTACGACAAGCGGAAGGACGAGGAGAAGCGCGACCTGACCTTCGGGCTCGCGGTCGGCGGGACCGTGGTCGCCGCCGGGCTCGCGGCGAGCTGGGCCATGGCCGAGCACGCCTCGACCGGTCTCCAGCCGGGGGTCGCCATGCCGGTCGACGTGCTGCACCTACTGGCCGTCGCCACCTGGCTGGGCGGTCTCGTCGCCCTCCTCGTCGCGCTGTACCGGGCGCCCGCCGGGACACCGGTCGGCGCCACCGCCGTACGCCGCTTCTCGGCCATCGCCTTCGGATCCGTACTCACCCTGGTCGCCACCGGCATCTACCAGTCCTGGCGGCAGCTCGGCTCCTGGTCGGCGTTCACCGACACCCGCTACGGACAACTGCTGCTCGTCAAGATCTGCCTGGTGGCGCTGATGGTCGGCATCGCGTCGGCCTCCCGGCGGTGGACGGCCCGGCTCGCGAACGCGTCCACCGCGCGGACCGGGACGACGGGATCCGGGACGACGGGATCCGGGACGACGGGATCCGGGACGGCGGGATCCGGGACGGCGACGGCCGACGTGGAACTGTCCGAGGAGGGGACGGCCGAGAAGACCCCGGCCGAGCTGCGGACACCGGAAGGGGCGTCGGCCCAGGTACCGGCGGCGGAAGGGGCGTCGGCCGAGAAGGAGCAGGTCGCCGTGTCGGCCACGGCCCGTGGGGCCGCGCCGTCCGAGCGGGCCGCCTCCGGCGAGACCGCACCCACCGGCACCGACACCGCGCGCGCCGCCCAACTGGCCCGGCAGCAGGCCGCCGTGCACACCGCCCGGCAGAAGCGGCTGCGGGACGCCGACCCGAACCGTTTCGGGCTGCGCCGCTCGGTGCTCGCGGAGGCAGGCGTCGCCGTCGTCCTGCTCGCCGTCACCACCGTGCTGACCCAGACCGAGCCCGGACGCACCGAGCTGGAGGCGCAGGCCGCCCAGACGTCGTCCCCGTCCTCCTCGGCGTCGGCGTCGTCCGGCGTGGTGGCCCTGGACATGCCGTTCGACACCGGCGGCCAGGACGGCAAGGGCGTGGTACGGATCGACCTCGACCCCGCGCGCGTGGGCGGCAACGAACTGCACGTCTATGTGCAGCGGCCCAACGGCCGGGCCTTCGACATCCCCGAGGTGAAGATCGCCTTCACTCTCGAAGCGAAGAACATCGGCCCGCTCCCCGTGACGCCCGACCACATCACCACCGGGCACTGGTCCGCGAGCGGAGTGCAGATCCCCATGGCCGGCGACTGGAAGGTCGCCGTGACCGTGCGCACCTCCGACATCGACCAGACGACCGTCTCCAAGAACGCGCAGATCGGCTGAACCGCACCATGCCAGAGCAGTCCACGCCCTCCGGAAAGCCCGCCCCCGAGGAGCCCGCGACCAAGCAGTCCGCAACCGAGCAGCCCGCAACCGAGCAGCACCGCCCGAGGGCGGGCATATCACGGCGGACGCTGCTCGGTACCGCCGGTGCCACCGGTCTGGCGCTCGGCGCGGCGGGCGGCGCCGTGGGCTACACGACCGCGCCCGCCCAGGCCACGCCGCTGACCTCGGTGGGCGCCGACCAGGCGATGTTTCACGGGAAACATCAGCCCGGCATCACGGAGGGTCTCCAGGCCCGCGGTCACCTCATCGCCTTCGACCTGGCGGCGGGCGCGGGCCGTACCGAGGCGGCGGCTCTGCTGCGCCGCTGGTCGGCGACTGCCGGGCGGCTGATGGCGGGCGAGCCGACCGGGCACGACGACACCGATGTCGCCCGGGACGCCGGACCGTCCTCGCTGACGGTCACCTTCGGCTTCGGGCGCTCCTTCTTCACCCGCACCGGGCTGGAGAAGCAGCGGCCGACCGCCCTCGACCCGCTGCCCGACTTCTCCTCCGACCAGCTCGACAAAGCACGCAGCGACGGCGACCTGTGGGTGCAGATCGGCGCGGACGACGCCCTGGTCGCCTTCCACGCCCTGCGCGCGGTCCAGAAGGACGCCGGCACCGCCGCCCGGGTGCGCTGGCAGATGAACGGCTTCAACCGCACCCCGGGCGCCACGTCCCGTCCCATGACGGCCCGCAATCTGATGGGCCAGATCGACGGCACCGGCAACCCGAAAACCACGGACGCGGACTTCGACCAGCAGATCTTCGTACCCGGGTCGGGCGAACCCGCCTGGATGGCGAACGGCTCGTACGCCGTCGTACGCCGGATCCGCATGCTCCTCGACGAGTGGGAGAAGCTGTCGGTCTCCGCCCAGGAGGGCGTCATAGGGCGCCGGAAATCCAATGGGGCACCGCTCAGCGGAGGCACCGAGACGACCGCGATGAACCTGGAGAAGGCCGACGCCCAGGGCAATTACGTCGTCCCCATCAATGCGCACGCCCGGATCACCCGGCCCGATCAGAACGGGGGCGCGGCCATGCTCCGGCGCCCGTTCTCGTACCACGACGGCTTCGACCCGGACGGGACGCCGGACGCGGGGCTGCTGTTCGTCTGCTGGCAGGCGGATCCGCTGCGCGGCTTCGTGCCGGTGCAGCGCAAGCTGGACCGGGGCGACGCGCTGTCGAAGTTCATCCGCCACGAGGCCAGCGGCCTGTTCGCGGTCCCGGGCGGGGCGGCGGAGGGCGAGTACGTGGGGCAGCGACTGCTGGAAGGGTGAGGCCCCCGCGAGCCGCGGACCGGTGGCGGCCGGAACCTGGTGAGAAGCGGGAGGCCGTGTCCGGCCTGGGCCTGGTGGAACGCGGACCGGTGGCGGCGGGGCGGGTGGCCCGCGGTCCGTGTCCGGCCGGGGCCTGGTGGGACACGACTCGGCTGCGGTCGGGAGCCGGCGAGACTCGATCCGTGTCCGGCCCGCGCCCGGTGAAGCGCGGTCCGTGTCCGGTCGGACCGGATGGCACGCGGTCCGTCTCCGGTGAAGCCCCTGTGGGACGCGACCCGGCTGCGGTCGCGGCGCCCTGCCCGGTTGTCGCCGTCGGGGCCCGGCGATACGCGTGAGCCGGGTTCGGCCGCGGCCACTAGGGTGAAGTCATGCCAGCGAGCTACGCGTATCTCGGTCCCGAGGGGACCTTCACCGAGGTCGCCCTGCGCACGCTTCCTGAGGCGGCCACCCGGGAACTGATCCCGTACGTGTCCGTGCAGTCCGCGCTGGACGCGGTGCGCGCCGGGGACGCCGAGGCCGCGTTCGTGCCCATCGAGAACTCGGTCGAGGGCGGCATCACCACCACCCTGGACGAACTGGTCGCGGGCGCTCCGCTGATGATCTACCGCGAGGTGCTGTTGTCGATCACCTTCGCGCTGCTGGTGCGGCCCGGCACCCGGCTGTCCGACGTCAAGACGGTCACCGCCCACCCGGCGGCCCAGCCGCAGGTCCGCAACTGGCTCCGGGCCAGTCTCCCGGACGCCCGCTGGGAGTCCGCCGCCTCGAACGCGGACGGCGCCCGCCTGGTCCAGGAGGGCCGGTACGACGCCGCCTTCGCGGGTGAGTTCGCCGCCGCCCGCTACGGGCTCGTCGCCCTGGAGACCGGGATCCATGACACGGAGAACGCTCAGACCCGGTTCGTGCTGGTCGGCAGACCCGCCCGGCCCGCCGCACCCACCGGGGCGGACAAGACCTCGGTGGTGCTGTGGCAGCGCGACGACCATCCGGGCGGACTGCGCGACCTGCTCGGCGAGTTCGCCACCCGGGGCATCAACCTCATGCTGCTCCAGTCCCGGCCGACCGGGGCCGGTATCGGCCACTACTGCTTCTGCGTCGACGCCGAGGGGCACATCGCCGACCGCCGTATGGCCGAGGCCCTGATGGGGCTGAAACGGATCTGCCTGCAAGTGCGGTTCCTCGGCTCGTACCCACGGGCGGACACCGGGCCGGACGGGGTGCGGCCCACAGCGCACGGCACCTCGGACGCGGAGTTCGTGGCGGCGGCGGACTGGCTGGCACAGTGCCAGGACGGTCGTTTCTAGCCAGTCCTACCTGCATATCTTCGTTGTCCACAGGAGTTATCCACAGGCGCCCATCTCGACCTGGGGACAAGTCGACAAGGGAGAGTCGGTCGGTCGACAAATCGGTTCGAGGGGTCGGAGGGGGTCATTGTCACGCCGGTCGGCCGTCGTCCACCCGTTTCTCATGGTTCATCTTTTGGGGCGACCCCTTTCCACCCGAAAGTGGGTGTCACCCCGGTTTGAACCGGGAATTCTTCAGCCCTACCCGGACTTCCGGAGTGATCAATTCCGTAATCCACAGAACTTCCACACAGCCTGTGGATAACTCTCCCGGAGGCGCCGACCCCTGTGGACAACCCTGCCCCCAAGTCCCTTTCTCCCCAAGGAATTCAAGTCAACCCGACGCTCCGCGCATGCCCCGTCCCAGGGAGTGAGGTGGCTTCAATTGACACACTGGGCAATTGCCGCACAACTGAACGTAAGTCGCCATTTCGGAAAGTGATCGAATAACGATTCGTTGGCGGCACCGCCACACCGGTAGCCTTGGGCCCGTGATTGACCTTCGCCTGCTCCGTGAGGACCCCGACCGTGTGCGTGCCTCCCAGCGCGCCCGTGGAGAGGATGTCGCGCTCGTCGACTCCCTCCTGTCCGCCGACGAGCGGCGCAGGTCGTCCGGCGTCCGCTTCGACGAGCTGCGGGCCGAGCAGAAACAGCTCGGCAAGCTCATCCCGAAGGCTTCCGGCGACGAGAAGGCCGACCTGCTGACACGCGCCGAGCAGCTCAAGGCAGAGGTCAAGGCCGCCGACGCGGACCGTGACGCGGCCGACACCGAGACCCAGGACCTGCTCCTCCGGCTCGGCAACCTCGTCCACCCCGACGTGCCCGTCGGCGGCGAGGAGGACTTCGTCACGCGGGAGACGCACGGCACGATCCGCGACTTCGACGCGGAGGGCTTCACCCCCAAGGACCACCTGGAGCTGGGCCAGCTCCTCGGCGCGATCGACGTCGAGCGGGGCGCCAAGGTCTCGGGTTCGCGCTTCTACTTCCTCACCGGCATCGGCGCCCTCCTGGAGCTGGCCCTGGTGAACGCCGCGATGGCCCAGGCCACGGCGGCCGGATTCACCCCGATGCTGACCCCGGCACTGGTCCGCCCGCAGTCCATGGCCGGCACCGGCTTCCTCGGCCAGGCGGCCCAGGACGTCTACCACCTCGACAAGGACGACCTGTACCTGGTCGGCACCTCCGAGGTGGCGCTGGCGGCGTACCACATGGACGAGATCCTGGACGCCGACAAGCTGCCGCTGCGCTACGCGGGCTTCTCGCCCTGCTTCCGCCGCGAGGCCGGTTCGCACGGCAAGGACACCCGGGGCATCTTCCGGGTGCACCAGTTCGACAAGGTCGAGATGTTCTCCTACGTCGCCCCGGAGGAGTCGCAGGAGGAGCACCGGCGGCTGCTGGAGTGGGAGAAGCAGTGGCTGACCTCGCTCGAACTGCCGTTCCGCGTCATCGACGTGGCCTCGGGCGACCTGGGTTCCTCGGCCTCCCGCAAGTTCGACTGCGAGGCGTGGATCCCGACCCAGGGCAAGTACCGCGAGCTGACGTCCACCTCGGACTGCACCGAGTTCCAGTCCCGCCGGCTGCAGATCCGGGTCCGTGACGGCAAGAAGGTCCGCCCGCTGGCGACGCTCAACGGCACGCTGTGCGCCGTACCGCGCACCATCGTGGCGATCCTGGAGAACCACCAGCAGGCCGACGGCTCCGTGCGCGTGCCCGAGGTGCTGCGCCCGTACCTGGGCGGCCGGGAGGTCCTGGAGCCAGTGGCCAAGTGACCACCGGATTCCCGTACGGCCTCGTCGCCACCGACCTCGACGGCACGCTGCTGCGCTCCGACGGGTCGGTCTCCCGGCGCACCCGTGACGCGCTCGCCACGGCCGCCGCGGCGGGCGCGGCCCACATCGTCGTCACCGGCCGCGCCGTCCCTTGGACCCGGCACATTCTCGACGACCTCGGCTACCAGGGCCTCGCGGTGTGCGGTCAGGGTGCGCAGGTGTACGACGCCGGGGAGCACCGCCTGCTGACGGCCGTGACCCTGGACCGTCAGCTGGCGGGAGTGGCCCTGGCCAAGATCGAGGTCGAGGTCGGCCCGCTGTTCCTCGCGGCGAGCCGGTCCGGCCTGGACGGCGAGGTGCTGGTGGGCCCCGGGTACGCGGTCACCGGGTCGCTTCCGTCGACGCCGTTCACGGACGTGGCCGATCTGTGGGCCGCCCCGCTGACCAAGATCTACATACAGCATCCGGAGTTGTCGGACGACGAACTGGCCGAGGCCGCGCGGCGCGCGGCGGGCGGGTTCGTCACGGTCGCCATGGCCGGCGAGGGCGTCGTCGAACTGCTTCCGCTGGGGCTGACCAAGGCCACGGGACTCTCCGTGGCGGCCCGCCGCCTCGGACTGAAACCGGCCGACACGATCGCCTTCGGCGACATGCCCAACGACATCCCGATGTTCGGCTGGGCCACTCACGGGGTGGCCATGGCCAACGCCCACGAGGAACTCAAGGCGGTGGCGCACGAGGTGACGTCCTCCAACGACGAGGACGGCATCGCGGTAGTCCTGGAGCGCCTGCTGAACGGGGACAACTGACCGACCGCCCGCCGGAAAGCCGCCCCCTGCGAGCTGCGCCGCCGGCGGATGGGCCGCCCCGCCCGCCCGGCGACCCCGTGGGCCGGCCGCCGGAAGCCGCTCCCGCCGCCCAGCGGTCAGCGGTCAGCGGTCAACGGTCAGCGGTCAGCGGTCAGGCGCACGAAAGCTTTCGCCGTGCGGTTGACGGTGGTGCGGCGGTGGTGCGGCGATGGTGGTGCGGTCGGCCTGGCGCAACTGACGTCGGGGCCTGAGAGGCCGGACCGGTGTCTCCGGGCCCGCAGAACCGGTGTCTCCAGGCCCGCGGCCCGCCCAAGCACCGAGCCCCTTCGGACCAACCCCCGGTCAAGAAGCCCGGCAAAGTGACAGTGACAGTGACAGTGACAACGTCTCGCGGAGGATGCACGGATCGAACGTGCGCGGGCTTTCCAGCCCGACCACGGCTTAGCAAGCCGGTGCCTTACCACTCGGCCAATCCTCCGGGTGGGCGGCCCACGCGAGAGCGACATCGCGTGCTCGAAGCGGCCGCCCCGGGCAGCTCCCCGTGCGGAGCGGGCTTCAGGCGGCGGAGTGGGTAGTCACACCGCAGCCCGCCACAGGCTGCCCTGACGGGAACCAGACGTACTGTCGTGCATGGACATCGCCCGGCTCCTCTCCCAGAACGTGGCGCCGGGGCTGTCCCGGCGGGGTGGGCACGGACAACTGTGCCGGGCCGGGCGAACCGACGCCACTGAATTAACCGGCGGACGCCTACCGTCGGCGCCACCTGCGCCGACGCGCCTTGCTGAAGAACCAGCCCGCCGGTGGCTCGTCCGACCGCCATGGCTGGGGCTCGGGCTCACTGGAACGCCAGCGTGCGGCGAGCATACGGGCTCGGGCGGACGGCTCGGATCTGTCGGCGCCCCGTATGAAGTCGTCGTCCAGGACGACGCCGTCCCACGCCTCGTCCTCGGATCGCCCGCCATCGTCGTACTGTGGCGCCTCGTCAGCCATCCCCGTGCCTCCTAGCGGTGCATTGCATCCCCCATTTGTCCCAGTGTGCCCGGCCCGAGGTGAAGCCCCCGTCAAGACCGGGGCTTCACCTCGGAAGCGGTCTACTCCTCTCCGGCCAGGGTCAGCGACCGCAGCTTCTGCCCCGCGTACCAGGTGGCCAGGACGGTGACCACGACCAGCAGCACCGTCGCCGTGACCAGTCCCACGTCCGAGGTGATCAGATCGCCGCCGGCGACCTTGTGGGCGACGGCCAGTGACCACTGCTGCACGCTCAGCGTGCGCACACCGGGCACCAGGGAGCCGAACAGCGCCTCCCAGACGAGTGCGTAGACCAGCCCGAAGACCACCGCGTGCCGGGAGACCGTGCCCAGCAGGAGGAAGACCGCCGCGTACGCGATCGAGGCGACCAGCGAGGCGACCGTGTAGGCGACGGCGACCTGCTGCCCGTTGCCGTTCAGGATCAGGCCCGCGATCAGGGTCGGTACCGCGGAGAACACCATCGTCACCGCGACCGCCACGATCAGCTTGGTGAAGATGATCGTCGGCCGCTTGATCGGCTTGGACAGCAGATACACCACGGAGCCGTCGTCGATCTCCGGACCGATCGCGCCGGTGCCCGCGATGACAGCGACGATCGGCACCATCGCGGCGAGTGCGAAGCCGCCCAGCACGTCCGCGGCCGTCTGGTCGTCGGCTCCGGCGAGGGCCCGCACCACCACCGCGATCACGATCAGCAGCAGGGGCAGGGCGCCGAGGATGAGGGCCCGACGGCGGCCGAGCAGAGCCCGGTAGGTGAGCCGGGCGACTGTGGGGTCGTACATCTTCGGCCTCCTACGCCGCGACCAGATACGAGAAGACGGACTCAAGGGACTCGTCGGACGGCGAGACCGTGAGCAGCCGGATGCCGTGGTCGCGGGCGACCTTCGGCAGCAGCGTGGTGAAGCGGCCGAAGTCGACGGCCTGGATGCGCAGCGCGCCCTCGATGAGGTCGACCTCGATGCCGGACGTCGACGGGTCGGCGATCAGCGCCGCCGCGAGAGCCCGGTCGTCGCTGGAGCGCACCAGGTAGCGGTGCGGGCGATCGGTCATCAGGCGGCGGATCCTGCGGAAGTCGCCGCTGGCCGCGTGCCGCCCGGCGACGATGACCTCGATGTGCCAGGCGAGTTGCTCGACCTCTTCGAGGATGTGCGAGGAGAACAGCACCGTGCGCCCCTCGTCGCCCATGCGCCGCAGCAACTCCATGAGCTGCATGCGCTGGCGCGGATCCATGCCGTTGAACGGCTCGTCGAGCAGCAGCAGCGAGGGTTCGTGGACCAGCGCGGAGGCCATCTTCACGCGCTGGCGCATGCCCTTGGAGTACGTGGAGATCTTCCGGTCCTGCGCGTACTCCATCTCGACCGTGGCCAGGGCGTGCTGGGCCGCCTTGTCCCCCAGGCCGTGCAACTCGGCGTTGGCGACGACGAATTCGCGCCCGGTGAGGAAGTCGTACATCGCCTCGCGCTCGGGGACGATGCCGATGTGCCGGTAGATGTCCTCGTTGCGCCACACCGGCTGTCCGTCGAGGGTGACCGAGCCGGTGGAGGGGGCGAGGAAGCCGCCCATCATGTTGATCAGGGTGGATTTTCCGGCGCCGTTGGGGCCGAGCAGGCCGGTGACGCCGGGGCCGATCGTCATGGTGACGTCGTTGACGGCGACCACGTTGCCGAACCAGCGGGAGACGTGGTCGATGGAGAGCGTGGTCACAGTCCCACCTTCTGGTAGCGGCGCAGCAGGAGGCCGTAGCTGGCGGCGATCAGGCCCAGCGCGACGAGCAGATGGACCACGCCCGCGCCGGTGGACGGACCGGCCCCTCCGGGGTAGGCGGAGGTGGCCCCCAGGAAGGCGGACTGCACACCGTCGACGATCGTGATCGGTGAGAACAGGCCGATCCAGGCGATCGCGCCGGTGCTGCCCTGCGCGTCCGCGATGGCCTGGAGCGTGGAGACCGCGCCGTAGGAGATGGTCAGTACGGCGATCACGGCGGCGATGCCGAAGCCGCGGCGCGGGGTGACGGCGGCGATGACCAGTCCGATGCCGGCGAACAGCAGCGAGAGCAGTGCCACGGAGACCAGCCCCTGTGCGAATTCCTTGGTCTGGTGCGCGAACCCGAGCTTCGCCAGCAGCGCGCCCACGTAGAGCACGGCCAGCGGGGCCGCGGTGAGGATGAACAGCGCCGAGGCCAGGGCCGCGTACTTGGCGCGGACGTAGTCGGCGGTCTCGATGGGCCGCGAGAAGTACAGCGGCACCGTCTTGAAGCGCAGGTCCCGCGAGACGGACTGGGGCGCCTGCGAGGCGACGTACAGGCTGATGACCGCCTGCATGACGATCGCGTAGCGCGTGTAGTCCAGCGGCAGTTCCTTCGCCTTGGTGACGACGGCGACCGCGACCATGATGGCCGCGGGCACGCACATCACGATGAACAGCAGCATCGGCAGCGCCTTGGACTTCACCGAACGGCCGAGGCCGTAGGCGCCGCGCAGGGACTGCGAGTAGAGGGAGCGGCGGGCGTACGAGCGGCCCAGGCGGGGGCCGTCGTAGGTGCGGTAGCCGATGTTGTGGATGCGGGTCTGGTCTCCCGAGGGCGCGGCTACCGGGTGTTCAGCTGCCATGGCCGACCGCCTCCTTCCGCTGCTCGTCGCTGTCCCGGAACACCTCCGAGATGTGGTGCCTGCGCTGCTCCATGCGGACCAGGCCGAGACCGAGGTCGGCGACGACATCGCGGACCAGGTCGTACGTCTCCTCGCCCGCGGCGGTCAGCAGCAGGATGTGTCCGGCGCCGGGCAGGCCGCTGCCTTCGTCGTGGACGTCCACCCCGCGTGCGTGGAGCGCGTCACGCACCGCGTGGGTGCCGCTCGGGTGGGTGTCGCTGTCGGTGACCTCGATCGCCAGGGTGGTGGTGGTCTGTGTGAAGTCCCGGGTGGAGCTGGAGCGCAGGAGCTTGCCGCCGTCGACCACCACGACGTGGTCGCAGGTGCGCTCCAGTTCGCCCAGCAGGTGGGAGGTGACCAGGACCGAGATGCCGAAGTCGGTGTGGATGCGGCGGATCAGGCCGAGCATCTCGTCGCGGCCGACCGGGTCGAGGCCGTTGGTCGGCTCGTCGAGGAAGACCAGCTGGGGGTCGTGGACCAGCGCCTGGGCGAGCTTCACGCGCTGCTTCATGCCGGTCGAGTAGCCGCCGATGGGACGGTAGCGCTCCTCGTACAGACCGACGTGGCGCAGGGTGTCCGCGGTGCGCTCGCGGGCGGAGGCCGGCGGGAGTCCGGACATCCGGGCCATGTGGACGACGAACTCGGTGGCCGAGACGTCGGGCGGCAGGCAGTCGTGCTCCGGCATGTACCCGACCCGCTCGCGGATGTCGGCACCCTTGGTGGCGACATCGAGTCCGAGCACCTCGGCGCGGCCCTCGGTGGCGGGAGAGAGACCCAGCAGGATCTTGATCAATGTTGATTTGCCGGCCCCGTTGGCGCCCACGAGGCCCGTCACACCGGGTCCCACGTCCACGGAGAGCCGGTCAAGAGCGGTCACCCGGGGGAACCGCTTGCTCAGGCTTTCGGTCGCGATCACAGTCACGCCTTCGACGGTAGTGACCCGTGGCCATGGCGGTCGTCAGACCGGAGAGCCGTCTTCGCGTCACTCTCCAGTCGTACGGACCCGTAGGGGACGCCCTGCCTGAGAGCTACCCGGAGTTGTCCACAGCCGACGATCTCGCCTATTGACGCGGCCTCTAACAACTGTCACATTCACCAGTGTCAAGTTACGGGCGAGTAGCGCAACCGACGGCCGGGCCACCCCGTGCGCACGCACGGGCGGCGGACCGGGGAAGGCGGGGCGGTGTCGGCATGACGACGGCAGTGGCGGACGAACTCCACAGGGACCTGCGCGGATTCAGGCGGGTCCAACGCCTGGCCTACGCGTGCGCGGAGGCGGTCGCGGCGCACCTGGCGCCGGGCACCACCGAGCGCGAGGCGGCCCGCATGCAGCGCGAGTGGCTGCGCGAGCGCGGGGTGCGGGACTGGTTCCATCTGCCCTTCGCGTGGTTCGGGGACCGCACGGCGTTCGTGAACTTCCGCGTGCCGCCGCAGTTCTTCCCGACCGACCGCCGTCTGGAACCCGGGATGCCGTTCATCCTGGATCTGGCACCGGTGTACGAGGGGTTCACGGCCGACATCGGCTACTCGGGCTCGCTCGGCGTCAACCCCGTACAGGACCGGCTGCTGACCGACCTCCTGGCGCACCGCGAACTGATCCTGCGCGAGGTGCGCGAGCGGCGCCCGCTGCGGGAGATATACGCGGACGTGGACCGCCTCATGGTCCGCCAGGGGTACGCCAACCGGCACCGCGCGTACCCCTTCGGAGTGATCGCCCACAAGGTGGACCGGGTGCGGCAGCGCCGCTGGTCGCCGCGGCTCTTCGGATTCGGCGCCCAGTCCCTGAAGGGGCTGGCGTCCGACGCGCTGCGCGGTCACCGCGAGGGCTGGTCGCCGCTGTGGTCCCCCCACCGGTTCTCCGACCACCCGCCGCAGCCCGGCCTGTGGGCGGTCGAACCGCACCTCGGCTTCCGGGGTACGGGCGCGAAGTTCGAGGAGATCCTGGTGGTCACCGACTCCCGGGACCCCGAGCGGAGCGCATTCTGGTTGGAGGACGAGCCGCCGTGGTGGTCCCCCCGCGCGCGGGAGTGCGACTACGTCCACGGGAGCGAGTACGGCGTCGACGGCGGGAGCAGAGCCGGGAGCAGGATCAGGGTCGGCGGCGAGATCGGGGCCGGGGCCGAGATCGGGGCCGAGGCCGGGACCGGGACCAGGGCCGGGACCAGGAGCGGACCCGAGCCCGGAAACGGATGCGGCACCCGGAGCGGGTACGACCCCGGGAGCGGGTACGACCCCGGGAGCGGGTACGAGCGTGCGGGTGCACGACGCTGGGCGGAGGACACGTGATGACGCTGAAGGACGCGCGGGAACGCCGGGTGCGCACCGGCGGGGTCGAGCTGTGCGTGGCGGAGCTGGGTGACCCGGAGCAGCCGACGGTGGTGCTCGTGCACGGCTATCCGGACAGCAAGGAGGTCTGGTCGGAGGTCGCCGGCCGGCTCGCCGACCGCTTCCACGTGGTGCTGTACGACGTGCGCGGCCACGGCCGCTCGACGGCCCCCGAGCCGTTGCGCGGCGGGTTCACGCTGGCCAAGCTCACGGACGACTTCCTGGCCGTCGTGGACGCGGTCAGCCCGGACCGGCCGGTGCACCTGGTGGGGCACGACTGGGGATCGGTGCAGTCCTGGGAGTTCGTCACGGTCGACCGCACCGAGGGCCGCATCGCGTCGTTCACCTCGATGTCCGGTCCGTCCCTCGACCACTTCGGGCACTGGATCAACGCGCGCGTGAAGCGGCCCACGCCCCGCCGGTTGGGTCAACTCCTCGGCCAGGGCGCCAAGTCCTGGTACGTGTACCTGCTGCACACCCCCGTCCTGCCC
Source organism: Streptomyces sp. NPDC056161 (assembly GCF_042268025.1). Classification (NCBI taxonomy): domain Bacteria; kingdom Bacillati; phylum Actinomycetota; class Actinomycetes; order Kitasatosporales; family Streptomycetaceae; genus Streptomyces; species Streptomyces sp. NPDC056161. The sequence goes on along the minus strand of NZ_JBHJUV010000023.1, from coordinate 64,017 downwards.
GAACTGGCCTGGCGCGGCCCGCTCGGCAGGCGCTGGCCGAAGATCCTGGAGCGGGTCGAACGGGTCCCCGGCGGCGACTACCCGACCCCGTCCCTGCCGCGGGACGCCGCGCACGGCGCCTGGCTGTACCGGGACAACGTGCGCTCCCGGCTGCGCAGACCGCGCCCGGACGCGTACGCGCACGCGCCCGTGCAGCTCATCACGCCGCTGGGGGACGCGTTCCTGTCCGAGAAGCTCTACGACGAACTGGAGCGGTGGGCACCGCAGTCGATCCGTCGCACGCTTCCGGCCAAGCACTGGATCCCGCGCACCCGCCCGGACCAACTGGCCGCCTGGATCGGCGAGTTCGCCGACCGGATCGAGGGCGGACGCACGGAGCCTCAGGCGCCCACCGGCAAGTACGCGGACCGCTTCGGCGGCCAACTGGTGCTGGTCACCGGCGCGGGCAGCGGCATCGGGCGGGCGACGGCGTTCGCGTTCGCGGAGTGCGGCGCGCGCGTGGTGTCGGTCGACCGGGACGCGGAGGCCGCCGCCCGCACGGCGGAACTGTCCCGTGTGCTCGGCGCCCCCGCCGCCTGGGCGGAGACCGTCGACGTCTGTGACGAGCAGGCCATGGAGAAGCTCGCCGCCAAGGTCACCGCCGAGTACGGCGTGGTGGACGTGCTGGTCAACAACGCCGGAATCGGCCTTTCCGGATCCTTCTTCGCCACGACGTCCGATGACTGGCGTGCTGTCCTGGACGTCAATCTCTGGGGTGTCATCCATGGCTGCCGCCTGTTCGGCGGGCGGATGGCCGAGCGTGGCCAGGGCGGCCACATCGTCAACATCGCCTCGGCGGCGGCCTATCAGCCCTCCAGGGTGCTGCCGGCCTACAGCACCTCCAAGGCCGCGGTCCTGATGCTCAGCGAGTGCCTGCGCGCCGAACTCGCCAGCCAGGACATCGGGGTGACGGCGATCTGCCCCGGTTTCGTCAACACCAACATCACCTCCACCGCGCGGTTCACGGGCGTCGACGACGAGGAACAGCGCCGTCGGCAGCGGCGCACCGCGCGGCTGTACGGGCTGCGCAACTATCCGCCGGAGAAGGTGGCGGAGGCGGTTCTGCGGTCGGTGGTGCGCGACGAGGCGGTGGTCCCGGTCACGGCGGAGGCCCGCGGCGCGCACCTCATGTCCCGTTTCCTGCCTGGGGTGTTGCGCCGGATCGCCCGGGTGGAGCCACGACTGTGAGGACGGCGCGGCCCAACGCCCGCTCGGGTGCCTGGATTTGATCGGATATAGACCGATACGATCCATGCCATGGAGCGGCTCGTTGCCATCAGGCAGACACCAGACGGAGGCCAGACGGACACCAGGCAGACACCAGACAGATCACGACATTCGCAGCGCTCGCCACCGAACAGCGGCCTGTGGAGCGGTACTTGGATCGAATGACGGCAAGTTACGGCGTTGTCAACGGGCTTGACGAACTGCCCTGAACTGCCCAGGAGTTGTCCACAGATTCTCCAATTCCTCTGTGGATAACCGCACTTGGCTGTGGACCAAACCTCCAGGTGAAAACAACCTGCGTGATCCACGTCTCCCCCGGCATCCTGGTGGAGTGAACACTCGAAGAGGGAGAAACGAGAGGGAGAGCGGGGACGGGACCGCCGAGAGGCGCACCGTGAAAGTGTCGAAGTACCTCTCGAAGCACCTGCGCCATCAACCCGACCGGATCGGCCTCGCGCTGGACGGGGGCGGCTGGGTCGAGATCGACACGCTGATCGCCGCGGCGGCCGCGCACGGGTTCCGGTTCACCCGCGGGGAACTCGACCACGTCGTGGCCACCAACGACAAGCAGCGCTTCGCCATCGAGGGGACCCGGATCCGCGCCAACCAGGGGCACACCGTGGAGGTCGACCTCGGACTGCCCCCGGCGACCCCGCCGCCGTACCTCTACCACGGCACCGTCGCCCGGAACCTGGACGCGATCCGCGCCACCGGCCTCCAGCCGATGAACCGGCATGACGTGCACCTCTCCGCCGACCGGGCGACCGCGACCCGGGTCGGCGCCCGCCGCGGCCGCCCCGTCGTGCTGTCGGTGGACGCCGACGCCATGCACCACGACGGTCACGTGTTCCGCGTCAGCGCGAACGGAGTGTGGCTCACCCAGGCCGTACCACCGCACTACCTGCGGTTTCAGCAGCCCACCGGCCCACGGTGACCGGTGGGTGGCCCGGACCGCTTCCGCGCCACCGAGGCCGCCGTCACGGGTGTGCGGACCGTCAGCCCAACTGTGCGATCGCCTCCATGGCGATCAGCTCGAAGACACTCTCGTCCGCGGCGAAGTCCGAGTCCGGGATCGGCCAGTGGATCACGATCTCGGTGAAGCCGAGTTCCCGGTGCCTGCCGGCGAAGTCGACGAAGGCGTCGAGGGACTGCAAGGGACGCCCGCGGTCCGGCGTGAAACCCGTGAGCAGGACCTTGTCCAGGGCGTCGGCGTCGCGGCCGATGTCCGCACACGCCTTGACCAGCTTCTCGGCCTGGTGGCGCAGGGCCTGCCGGGACTGCTCGGCAGTGCCGGTCTCGTACAGCTTCGGGTCACCCGTGGTCACCCACGCCTGCCCGTGACGCGCGGCGAGCCGCATCCCCCGGGGGCCGGTGGCCGCCACCGCGAAGGGCAGCCGGGGGCGCTGCACGCAGCCGGGAACGGTGCGCGCCTCATGCGCCGAGTAGAAATCGCCGGTGTGCGAGACACCGTCCGCCCCGTCATCGGTCAGCAGCCGGTCCAGCAGCGGGACGAACTCCGCGAAACGGTCTGCGCGCTCTTTCGGCGTCCAGGGCTCCTGGCCGAGAACGGTCGCGTCGAAGCCGTTGCCGCCGGCGCCGATACCCAGCGTGATCCGGCCGCCGGAGATGTCGTCCAGCGAGATCAGCTCCTTGGCGAGGGTGACCGGATGCCGGAAATTGGGCGACGTGACGAGGGTTCCCAGGCGGATCCGTTCCGTGACGCCCGCGGCGGCCGTCAGCGTCGGTACCGCCCCGAACCACGGGCCGTCGCGGAACGACCGCCAGGAGAGGTGGTCGTAGGTGTACGCCGTGTGGAACCCCAGTTCCTCCGCGCGCTGCCAGGCGGAACGGCCTCCCTCGTGCCAGCGGCGGTACGGGAGGATCACTGTGCTCAGGCGCAGACTCATGGCTCAGAGCCTACGGCGACGCTCGACGAGCCCGGAAAGAGCGCCCAGCGGGAAGCCCGCCCAGCCCCGCCTCGTCCCACCTCGTGCCGCCCCGTCCCGCGTGGCCAAGACCGACGCCGCTCAGGCAGGCCACGGCGGGGTGGCGAAGACCGACGCCGTTCAGGCAGGCCACGGCGGGGTGGCGAAGACCGACGCCGTTCAGGCAGGCCACGGCGGGAGGGACGGACGCCGACGCAGCCGGACCTGCACCGACGATGCCGACCGCCGCCGGATTCGGGCCGTATATGACTCATTCGTGCGAACCATCGCACGGCCGTGCTGGCATATGCGCGAGAATGGCCCGGTGACCTCAGCGACCCGACAGCCCGCGACCCCGACTGCCGCCGTTCCGCCCCGCCTGATCGCCACCGATCTGGACGGCACCCTGCTCCGCGACGACAAGTCGGTCTCCCCGCGTACGGTCGCCGCGCTGGCCGCCGCCGAGGAGGCGGGCATCGAGGTCTTCTTCGTGACCGGCCGCCCGGCCCGCTGGATGGACGTCGTCAGCGACCATGTGCACGGTCACGGCCTGGCGATCTGCGGCAACGGCGCCGCCGTGGTCGACCTGCACGGCGGCCCCGGCGCCCACCGGTTCGTGAAGGTGCGCGAACTGGCCCGGGAGAACGCCCTGGACGCCGTACGACTGCTGCGCGACGCGGCACCGGGCACGGTGTACGCGGTCGAGCAGACCTACGGCTTCCACCAGGAACCGGCCTACCCGTATCTGCACATCGAGGTGCCCGACGCCCTCCTGCCCGCCGAACGGCTCCTCGCCGCCGACGGACCCGGCGGCCGCGAACCGGTGCTCAAGATCCTCGCCTACCACCCCGACCTCGACCCCGACGCCTTCCTCACGCTCGCCCGGCTCGCCGTGGGCGAGCGCGCCACGGTCACCCGCTCCAGCCCCAGCGCCCTGCTGGAACTGAGCGGCCCGGGGGTCTCCAAGGCCAGCACGCTCGCCCTGTGCTGTGCCGAGCGCGGCATCTCGCCCGAGGAGGTCGTCGCCTTCGGGGACATGCCCAACGACGTCGAGATGCTGACCTGGGCCGGTCGGTCGTACGCCATGGGCAACGCCCACCCGGACGTGATCGCAGCCGCGTCGGGGCGGACGGACGGCAACAACGACGACGGTGTGGCGGCCGTCATCGAGCGGATGCTGGCGGAGCCGGCGTAGTCACCACGGCGGCGCACCGCGCAGCCGCACACCGCGCCGGGCCAGCCACGGCACCGGATCCACCGCCGATCCCGCCTCCGCCGTGACCCGTACCTCGAAGTGCAGGTGCGGGCCGGTCGAATTGCCGGTCGTGCCCGACTGGCCGATCCACTGCCCGAAGTCCACCCTGTCCCCCTCCCCGACGGCCACGGCGGCCAGATGCGCGTACTGCGTGCAGTAGCCGTCGGAGTGCCGGATCACGATCTGGATGCCGAAGGCGCCTCCGCACGACACCTCCACCACATGGCCCGAACCGGCCGCCCGCACCGGCGTGCCGATGGGCACCGCGAAGTCCTGCCCGGTGTGCCGGTGCGCCCACCGTTCGCCGCCGCGGCCGAAGCCCGCGGACAACTGGTACGTCCGCACCGGCGCGACCCATGCTTCGCCGACCCGTGTGCGGGGCTCGTCCAGCCGTGCGGCGGTGGGGCACCGGCCCGCGGCCACCGAGGAGTCCGCCCGGTCCTGCAACTGGCCGCGGGCCGTCACCAGCTTCCGTTCGATGTCCCGTCGCAATGCGGCGAGTTCCGTGGTCCGCCGTCGTAGCGCGCGCCAGGCCGTCCTGGCCCGCGCCTCGTCCGCGGCGAGTCGCGCCTCGGCCCGGCGGCTGCTGTCCACGGCGTTGCTGACCGCGAGACTCGTCCGCGACAAGGCGTGCTGACCGCGCATCAGCTGCTCGGCGCCGGTCGCGAGCAGGAGCCGCGCGGTCAGCGGCAGGCCCCCGCCCGACCGGTACTGGGCACGGGCGAGACGGCCGAGGTCCGCGTGCAGTACGGAGATCCGCCGTCGCTCACGGCCGAGCAGCCGTTCGGCGCGCAGGGCCCCGGTGCGCTGCTTCTCCGCCTCGCGCCGCCCCGTCTCGTACTGCCGCGTCGCCACGGCAGCCTCCCGGTACAACTGCGTCACCCGGAGGCTGACCGCCTGCACCTCGCCGGAGCCGGGCCCGGAGCCGGGTCCGTCTCCGGCCGCGTGGGCGGCCGGGACCCCGAGGACGGCGAGTGCCCACAGCCACAGCAGGGCCCAGACGGCCGGTGGACGACAGCGGTACGAGCGCATGCCGGCGATGGTGGCGTGCCGGGACGGCAGCGGTCACCCGCGACGCGTACGCCGGGGGACCGGTTGCCGCCAATGGCGCAGCACCGGCCGGACCGACGACCGGGTACGACACGCACGGACGGCCTACACGGCGGACCGACGACCGGGTGCGGCGGCCGACCGTCGGCCGGGTACGACGGACGTGCACCGGCAGGCGGGCACGGCGTGCAGCGGGCAGGCCGGTACGAGGTGCGCCGACGGTCAGGTGCCAGGTGCACCGACGGTCAGGTGCGACGTGCGTCGACGGTTCACCACGGGGCCAGGACCGACGACGTGGGCCCCACCGCACGAGCCGACGGCTCGCCACGGTGCCGGCCGACGCGTCGGTTCCGCGCGCACCGGCCGCTCAGAACGGTGCCTGCCACACCACCGTGGTGCCCGCGCCGTCCGGCCCGATGCCCGGCCCGAGCCGGCTGTCACCGCCCAGGAACTCGGCTCGCCGCTCAAGGTTGCGCAGCCCGCTGCGCCGCCCCGCCTCGGCGACGGCGATCCCGACCCCGTCGTCCGCGACGGTCAGCCGGACTCCGGGCCGACCGGTCGGCAGGGTCGCGGTCACATCGACGACGACCTCGATCCTGGACGCCCCGGCGTGCCGGAAGGCATTGGACAGCGCCTCCCGCAGGACGGCGATCAGGTTCCTGCCGGTGTCGTCGCCGACGAGGGCGTCGACGGCGCCCACGAAGCGGTACGCCGGTGTGAAGCCGAGGGGCACGGCCGCCATGTCGATCTCCCGCAGGATCCGGGTGCGCATCCCGGCCGGCACCTCCGCGGGGTCCTGCTGGAGCGCGAAGATCGCGGCGCGGATCTCCTGGATCGTGACGTCGAGTTCGTCGACCGCCTTCCCCACGCCCTCCCGCACCTCGGGCACGACCGACCTGCGCTGCGCGCTCGCCAGCATCGTCCCCGTCGCGAACAACCGCTGGATGACCAGGTCGTGCAGGTCACGGGCGATCCGGTCGCGCTCCTCGAACACGGCGAGCCGTTCCCGGTCGCGCTGGGCCCCGGCCATCATCAGTGCCAGCGCGACCTGCGCGGCGAACCGCACCGCGAGGCTGCGTTCCGCCCGGGTGAAGGGCCGCTCCCCCTGCGCCCGCGGCATGACCAGAGCGCCGAGAACGCGGCCGTCGCTCTGCAAGGGCACCATCATGACCGGCCCGTAGCCGCTCGCGTACTCGGTGCTGGGGCGTCCGTCGGCGGCCACGTCGTCCATGAAAACCGGCTGCCCGGCCAGCAGTTCGGCGACGATCGCGCTCCGCGCCGGAAGCACCGCGCCCAGCAGGTTCGAGGACCGGTCCGAGGCGACGGCGACGGTCTCCAGGCCGCCGTCGGCGGCGGGCAGCAGCACGGTCCCGGCCGCCGAACCGGAGAGCCTGCGTGCCTGCTCCGCGACGACCTGAAGGGCGTCGTGCGGGTCTTTGCCGGACAGCAGGGCGGTGGTGACGGCCACCGCCCCGTCGATCCAGCGCTCCCGCTGCCTGGCGGCCTCGTACAGCCGGACGTTGCCGATGGCGATGCCGGCTTCCCCGGCCAGCACCCGGACGATGGTCAGATCGTCGTCGTCGAACGACCCGCCGCCGCGTTTCTCGGTCACGCAGAGGCTGCCGAAGATCTCCCCCTGCGCCCGGATTGGGGCGCCGACGAAGCCGGTCATCGGCGGATGGTGCGGCGGAAAGCCGCAGGAGCGCGGGTCCGCGGTCAGATCCCCGATGCGTACCGGGACCGGGTCGTGGACGAGCGCGCCGAACAGCCCGCGGTGCCCGTCCGGAAACCGGCCGATGCGCCGGGCGACGGTCTCGTCGACGCCGTGGTGGACGAAGTCGGCGAGCCCCTTGCCGTCCTCGGCGACGATTCCGATCGCCGCGTACCGGGCGTCGGCCAGATCGGCGGCCGTCCGGCAGATCCGGTCGAGCGTGGAGTGCAGTTCGAGGCCGCCGCTGTCCGCGCACCGGACACGCTTCGGCTGCGGAGGCACGGCCGGTAACGGCTCGGGCGAGGGGCGCGGGGGATGCGCCCCGGCGTCAAAGGGCGGTACGACGGACATGGAGCAGAGCGTAGATAGTCCCGTTTGCCAGGGAAAATCGAAGCCCGGCGGGGACACCTGGTTACGCTGCCGCGACCAGCAGTTCCGCTGCTGCCTCCCGCTCCGCCATCGTCCGCAGCGGCCCGTCCGCCGCGGCCAGTTCCGCGTACGTACCGCGCTGCACCACGCCGCCCTCGTCCAGCACGATCACCTCGTCCACGGCGTCGAGTCCGGCCAGCCGGTGCGTGATCAGCAGCGTGGTACGGCCCTCGGTGGCGGCCAGCAGATCTGTTGTGAGCGCGTCGGCCGTGGGCAGGTCCAGGTGCTCGGCGGGCTCGTCGAGCACGAGGACCGGGAAGTCGGCCAGCAGCGCACGGGCGAGCGCCAGCCGCTGCCGCTGCCCGCCCGACAGCCGCGCCCCGTGCTCACCGACGAGGGTGTCCAGCCCGTCGGGCAGAGCGTCCGCCCAGTCGAGCAGCCGGGCCCGAGCGAGTGCGTCCCGCAGTTCGGCGTCACCGGCATCCCTCCGTGCGAGCAGCAGGTTCTCCCGTACGGAGCTGTCGAAGAGGTGCGCGTCCTGGGCGCACAGCCCGACCAGGCGCCGTACGTCGTCGCCGTCGACAGCGCAGGCGTCCACGCCGGCCAGCGTGTAGGAGCCCGCGACCGGATCGACGAACCTCAGCAGGACCTGGCCGAGGGTCGTCTTACCGGCCCCGGACGGGCCCACCACGGCCACCCTGCGCCCCTGTTCCAGCGTCAGGTCGAGCCCGGTGAGCGCGTCCCGCCGCTGTCCCGGGTGCCGGGCGGTGAGTCCCTTCACGACGAGCGGGAACGGGGAGACGGGTGCTTGCCGGGGCCGCTGCGGCTCCCGTACGGGCTCCGCCGCGTCCAGGATTTCGTGCACGCGCTCGGCGCTGCGCCGCACCCGCTGGCGGTGGCGCACGGCGAGCGGCAGTCCGAGCACGGCCTCGAAGGCGGCCAGCGGTGTGAGGACGACCACGGCCATGGCCACGCCGTCGAGCCGTCCCGCGGCGACCGCCTGGGCGCCCAGCAGCGCGGTCGCCGCCACGGTCAGGCCGGAGATCAGCGCGGTGAGGCCGTCGCCGAGTGCGGTGGTGGCGGCGGCGCGCGAGGCGATCCGGGTGAGTGTGCCGTCGGCCTGCCGCGCCTGGCCGGTACGGGCGGGCAGCGCACCGGCGACGGTCAGTTCGGCGGTGCCGGTGAGCAGGTCGGTCACGCGGGTGGCGAGCAGCCCTCGGGCGGGCGCCAGTCGCCGCTCGGCGTGCCGGGCCACCGTGCCGGTCAGCAGCGGTACGCCGACGCCGGCCGCGAGCAGGCCCACCGCGAGCGCGGCCCCGGCCTCGGGCAGCAGCCACGCCGTGAACGCCACGGACCCGGCGGAGACGGTGAGCGCGACCCCGGCGGGCAGCAGCCAGCGCAGCCAGTAGTCCTGGAGTGCGTCCACGTCGGAGACCAGCCGGGACAGCAGGTCGCCCCGGCGGGCGGTACGGAGCCCGGCGGGGGCCAGCCGTTCCAGCCGCCGGTACACCGTGACCCTCGTGTCGGCCAGCATCCGCAGGACCGCGTCGTGTGCGACCAGCCGCTCCGTGTACCGGAACACGGCCCGCCCGATACCGAAGGTCCGCGTCGCCGTCACGGCCACCATCAGATACAGCACCGGCGGCTGCTGGGAGGCGCGTGAGATCAGCCATCCGGAGGTGGCCATCAGCCCGACGGAACTGCCGAGAGCCAGGCTGCCCAGCAGCAGCGCCAGCGCGAGGCGGCCGCGGCGGAGGCCGGCCATGGCCCGGACCCGGGCGAGGACACCGGATACAGGGACACGGGACCGGTCGCCGCCGTCGAGGGCGAGAGCAGGGGCGGACGTCCGGGTGGCGTCCGGGGCCGACGTCCGGACGGTGTCCCGGGCATCCACGGACGGGCCGTGTTCCGCCACTACGGGCGAGGACACGGACGCAGCCTCCACCGGAAAGGTCGGCATGGATACGGCCTCGGACGCAGCCTCCACCGGAAAGGTCGGCATGGATACGGCCTCGGACGCAGGCCGGCGGGTGGCCGCGGTCTCCGTCGACGGGCGGACAGACGCGCTCCCCTCCAGCCGCACCACCCGGTCCGCCACCCCCAGCAGCGCGGGCCGGTGTACGACGAGCAGGACCGTGCGCCCCACGGCCAGCCGCCGTACCGCCGCCACGACCTCGGCTTCGGTCGCCCCGTCCAGCGCGGCCGTCGGCTCGTCCAGCAGCAGCACGGGGCGGTCCGCCAGGAAGGCCCTGGCCAACGCCAGCCGCTGCCGCTGACCGGCGGACAGCCCGGCCCCATCCTCGCCGAGCGCGGTCGCCGCGCCGTCGGGCAAGGCATCCACGAACTCCAGCGCGCCCGCGTCACGCAGCGCACGGCGCACGGCCTCGTCGTCCGCGTCCGGACGGGCCAGCCGCACGTTCTCCGCGATCGTCCCCGCATACAGGTGCGGCCGCTGCGGCACCCAGGCGATTCGTGCCCGCCACTGCTCCGGATCGATGTCCGCGAGGTCGGCTCCCCCGATGCGCACCCGGCCTCCGACGGGCCGTACGAAGCCCAGCACCACGTTCAGCAGCGTCGACTTGCCCGCACCGCTCGGTCCGACGAGGGCAACGGTCTCGCCGGGTTCGACGGTGCAGGACACATCCGTCACGGCGTCCGCGGACCGCCCGGGATAGCGGACGGTGACCCCTTCGAAGGTCAGCGCGCCCGAGGGCACCGCGCCCTTCCCGGCCTCCGGAAGGGGGGTTTCCAGCACGGCGAAGATCTCTTCCGCCGCCGCCAGCCCCTCCGCCGCCGCATGGAACTGCGCGCCCACCTGACGTAGCGGCAGATATGCCTCCGGAGCCAGGACGAGGATGACCAGTCCGGTGTACAGCTCCATGTCGCCTTGGACGAGCCGCATGCCGATCGTCACGGCGACCAGCGCGACGGACAGGGTCGCCAGCAGTTCCAGCGCGAAGGAGGAGATGAACGCGATCCGCAGGGTGCGCATCGTCGCCTGCCGGTACTCGCCGGTGATCCGCCGGATGGACTCGGCCTGCGCCTTGGCCCGCCCGAAGACCTTCAGGGTCGGCAGACCCGCGACCACGTCCAGGAAGTGGCCGGACAGCCGGGACAGCAGCCGCCACTGCCGGTCCGTCCGGGACTGGGTGGCCCAGCCGATCAGCACCATGAAGACCGGGATGAGCGGCAGGGTACCGACGATGATCGCCGCCGACACCCAGTCCTCGGTGACGATCCGCGCGAGCACGGCGACCGGCACGACCACGGCGAGCCCCAGCTGCGGCAGATAGCGCGAGAAGTAGTCGTCGAGGGCATCGACTCCACGGGTGGCGAGGGTGACCAGCGATCCCGTCCGCTGTCCGCTCAGCCAGCCCGGACCGAGCGCCGCCGCCCGTTCCAGGAGCCGTCGGCGCAGCTCCGACTTCACCGAGGCGCTCGCACGGTGTGCGGCGAGTTCGGTGAGCCAGGAGACGACCGCACGACCGACCGCGACAGCGGCCAACAGCAGTAGGGGAGTGCGCAGTTCACCGACCGACAGGTGGTGCTGGAAAGCACCGACGACCACCTCGGCGATGAGCATGGCCTGGGCGATGAGCAGGCCGGCTCCGAGCGCTCCGAGGCCGACGACCGCGGCCAGGAAGAGGCGGGTTGCACGGGCGTAGTGAAGGAGACGCGGATCGATCGGTTTCACGTGAAACATGCCCTTCGGTCCGTGGAGGGGTGTTTCACGTGAAACATCGTGAAGACCCCTCCCGACAGACTCAGTGACCGGCTTCGGGAGCGATGTGCTGCGTCCCGATCCGCTTGCGGAACACCCAGTACGTCCAGCCCTGGTAGAGCAGCACGATCGGCAGAGCGATCACCGCGCACCAGGTCATGATCTTCAGGGTGTACGGACTCGACGAGGCGTTGGCGACCGTGAGGTTCCAGTCCGCGTTGAGCGAGGACGGCATGACGTCCGGAAAGAGCGACAGGAAGAACATCGACACAGCCGCCACGACAGTGACGCCGGAGAACGCGAACGACCAGCCTTCTCGGCCCGCCCGGTTCGCCACGAGTGCGGCCACCAGCGCGACCACCGCCACGACCATGGCCACCAGGCTCCTGTCGTTACCGCTGTCGACCTGTGTCCACAGCAGGAAGACGAAAGCCAGCACCGCCGTCACGAGACCGACCCACAGCCCGAGCTTCCGGGACCGCACCCGGATGTCTCCGACGGTCTTGAGCGCGACGAACACCGCACCGTGGAAGGTGAACAGCGTCAGTGTGACCAGACCGCCGAGCAGTGCATAGGGATTGAGGAGGTCACCGAGGCCGCCGACGTAGTCGAAGTGCTGGTTGATCTTCACACCGCGCACGATGTTGGCGAAGGCGACGCCCCACAGGAAGGCCGGAATCAGCGAGGCCCAGAAGATCGCCCGCTCCCAGTTGCGCTGCCAGCGCTCCTCGGGACGCTTCACCCGGTACTCGAAGGCGACACCCCGGACGATCAGGCACAGCAGGATCACCAGCAGCGGCAGGTAGAAGCCGGAGAACAGTGTGGCGTACCACTCCGGGAAGGCAGCGAAGGTCGCGGCACCTGCGGTGATCAGCCACACCTCGTTGCCGTCCCAGACCGGGCCGATCGTGTTGATCAGCACCCGCCGTTCGGCACGGTCACGGGCCAGCAGTTTGGTGAGGACGCCGACTCCGAAGTCGAAGCCCTCCAGGAAGAAGTAGCCGATCCACAGGACGGCGATCAGAACGAACCAGACATCGTGAAGTTCCATGACTGCAGCTCCCCCGGCCTAGTACGAGAAGGCCATCGGCTTGTCGGCGTCACGGGAGTCGCCGCCGATCTTCGTGGGCGGGTTGAGGTCGGCCTCGGTCAGTTCGGGCGGGCCAGCCTTGACGTACTTCACCAGCAGCTTGACCTCGATGACGGCGAGGATGGCGTAGAGCGCGGCGAAGGCGATCATCGAGGTGAGGACTTCGCCCTGCGAAACCTCGGGGGAGACCGCGTGCCGAGTCTGCAGAACGCCGTAGACGACCCACGGCTGACGGCCCATCTCGGTGAAGATCCAGCCCCACGAGTTGGCGATCAGCGGGAAGCCCAGGGTCCAGATCGCGATGCGCCAGTACCAGGGCGTGAGCTTCGGGCCGAGTGCCTTGTTCTTGAACAGCACCAGGTGCGGCACCTCGTCCTCGGCCACCCGCAGCTGCTGCGGCAGCATGAACTTCTTGCGGGTCAGCCAGAGACCGACCAGCCCGATGGCGAAGGACGCCATACCGAAGCCGATCATCCAGCGGAAGGCCCAGAAGGTGACGGGGATGATGGGCCGGTAGTCGCCCGGACCGTACTTGGCCTGCTCGGCCTTGTTGGTGTCGTTGATGCCGGGGATGTACGAGCCGAAGTCGTCGTCGGCGAGGAAGGACAGCACCCCCGGGACCGACAGTTCTACGCTGTTGTGCCCCTTGCTGACATCGCCGTATGCGAACACGGAGAACGGCGCGGAGTTCTGGCCGTCCCACAGGGCCTCGGCGGCGGCCATCTTCATCGGCTGCTGCTTGAACATGACCTTGCCGAGGGTGTCGCCGCTCACCGCGGTGAGCAGACCGGCGACGACGACGGTGACGAGGCCGAGGCGCAGCGAGGTCTTCATCACACGGATGTGCCTCTTGCGGGCCAGGTGGAAGGCGGCGATGCCGACCATGAAGGCGCCGCCGGTCAGGAAGGACGCCGTCAGCGTGTGGAATGCCTGGGTGAGTGCGGTGTTCTGGGTGAGCATCGCCCAGAAGTCGGTGAGTTCGGCGCGCCCCTTCACCTTGTCGATCTTGTAGCCGACGGGGTGCTGCATCCACGAGTTGGCGGCGAGGATGAAGTACGCCGACAGGATCGTTCCTATCGAGACCATCCAGATGCAGGCCAGGTGGATCTTCTTGGGCAGTCTGTCCCAGCCGAAGATCCACAGACCGATGAAGGTGGACTCGAAGAAGAACGCGATGAGTGCTTCGAAGGCGAGCGGGGCACCGAAGACGTCGCCGACGAACCGCGAGTAGTCCGACCAGTTCATGCCGAACTGGAACTCCTGCACGATGCCGGTGACGACCCCCATCGCGATGTTGATCAGAAAGAGCTTCCCCCAGAACTTCGTCGCTCTGAGGTACTTCTCGTTCTCCGTGCGCACCCAGGCGGTCTGCAGCCCGGCCGTGAGGGCGGCCAGAGAGATCGTCAAGGGAACGAAGAGGAAGTGGTAGACGGTGGTGATGCCGAACTGCCAACGCGCCAGTGTCTCCGGCGCCAAAGCCATTTCCACGTCGTCAACTCCTTACATCGCCGTGGTACAGCGGCGTTTTGCCCCTTTTGTCACACACATCATTGGGCAACCGGGACGTGCTTGTGAACGCGTTCACATTCACAAGCAAGTATGACGCATGGCCGTTCGACACCTGCCACCCGGGGGGGGGTGCTTCAACTCGGACCGCCCGGATCCGGACAACCACGGACCGGAGGCCCCACATACGACATCCGCCCCGGGTTCCTACCCGAGGCGGATGGGTCACCTTCGATACGGATGTGCCCGTTTCACGTGAAACGGGCACATCGGCGGGCGTCACGCCCGAGGAAGCGGAGCCCTACAGCCCCTTGTGGAACTCCTCCGCCACCTTCAGGAAGATGTCGTTCCCCTCGTTCTCCCCGATCGTCACCCGCACACCCTCACCGGGAAACGGCCGGACCACGACTCCGTGCTCCTCACAGGTCGTCGCGAAGGCGCTCGTGCGCTCCCCCAGCCGCAGCCACACGAAGTTGGACTGCGTCTCGGCGACGGTCCAACCCTGGGCGCGCAGGGCATCGACCACCCGCGTCCGCTCACACACCAGCGAGCCGACCCGGCCGAGCAGCTCGTCCTCGGCACGCAGCGAGGCGATGGCCGCCTCCTGAGCGAGCTGGCTCACCCCGAACGGCACCGCCGTCTTGCGCAGCGCCTCGGCCACCGGCTCATGGGCGACAGCGAAGCCGACCCGCAGCCCTGCGAGGCCGTACGCCTTCGAGAAGGTCCGCAGGACACAGATGTTCGGCCGGTCGCGGTACAGCTCGATCCCGTCCGGTACCTCGGGGTCACGGATGAACTCCCGGTACGCCTCGTCCAGCACCACCAGGACGTCACCGGGCACCCGGTCGAGGAACCGCTCCAGCTCCGCCCGCCGGACGACCGTGCCCGTCGGGTTGTTCGGGTTGCACACGAAGATCAGGCGCGTCCGGTCGGTGATCGCGTCGGCCATCGCGTCCAAGTCGTGCACCTCGCCCGGGGTGAGCGGCACCTGTACCGACCGGGCACCACTGACCTGCGTGACGATCGGGTACGCCTCAAAGGACCGCCAGGCGTAGATGACCTCGTCGCCGGGTCCGCTGGTGACCTGCAGCAGTTGCTGGGCCACGCCTACGGAACCCGTACCGGTGGCCAGATGGCTGAGCGGAACGGCGAAGCGCTCCGACAGCTCGTTCATCAGCCCGGTGCACGCCATGTCCGGGTAGCGGTTGAAGGACGAGGCGGCCGCGGTCACGGATTCCATCACGCCGGGCAGCGGGGGATACGGGTTCTCGTTCGAGGAGAGCTTGTAGGCGGCCGGGCCGCCCTGCGCCGCGGGCCTGCCCGGCTTGTAGGTGGGGATACCGTCCAGCTCGGCGCGCAACTTGGGGCTCGTCTCGCTCACCACAGTCCTCCTCGCGACCACCGGCCGCTCGTCAGCGCCGGCATCCAATACTCCTTACCTTATGAGGATTCGGCCTTCCTGCGTACAGGTGCGAGCGGGCGAGAAGCGTTGAGGGGAGAAACCCCACGAACCCCACTGGCATCACGGGCATCACGGCAGGAAGGCGCACGAAACGGGGGGCGCGTCTCACATATATCTACGCGCCGGTGGCTTGCGCCCTGGCGCGCATCCCTCATGCAGGTGAGTTGAGACCTCTTCGAGACATCGGGCACTTGGCAGGCCCATGCGCGCCGACAAGTCACGTCTTGCCATAGGAGCGGTCAACTTCCTTTCATTCGAAGGAAGTTACCCCTAAATGACCTTGCAGAAACGTGCCTGTCAACGCATGCATATGCGTCCGCACTACCCCACCGCATGAGCCCTACTATCGGCTCGCCATGACAGCAGCAGGGAAGCACCAGGTGAGCCGCGCGGAAACCTCACGTCGAGGCAGCCGGCCGGGTCGGGCGGGCATCAGGGACGTGGCCGCCGCCGCCGGAGTCTCCATCACGACCGTCTCCGATGCCCTGAACGGCAAGGGCAGGCTCCCGGACGCCACCCGCCGCCATGTCCGCGAGGTCGCGGACCGGTTGGGCTACCGCCCGTCGGCCGCGGCGCGCACGCTCCGCACGGGCAAGTCCGGTCTGATCGGTCTGACCGTGACGACGTACGGGGATGAACCTTTCACCTTCACCGAGTTCGCCTACTTCGCCGAGATGGCCCGGGCCGCCACCTCCGCCGCGCTCGCCCGGGGCTACGCGCTGGTGATCCTGCCCGCGACCTCGCGCCACGACGTGTGGTCCAACGTCGCCCTGGACGGCACCGTCGTCATCGACCCGTCCGACCAGGACCCGGTGGTCAGCGAGCTGGTCCGGCAGGGCTTACCGGTCGTCTCCGACGGCCGCCCGGCGGGTCCGATCCCGGTCACCGCCTGGGTCGACAACGATCACGAGGCCGCCGTCCTCGGGATCCTCGACCACCTCGCCGACGCCGGCGCCCGCCGCATCGGCCTGCTCACCGGGACGACGACGGACACCTACACCCATCTGTCGACCACCGCCTACCTGCACTGGTGCGAACGCGTCGGCCAGGACCCGGTGTACGAGGCGTACCCGGCACACGACCCGTGCGCGGGCGCGGTCGCCGCGGACCGGCTGCTGGCCCGCCCGGACCGCCCCGACGCCGTCTACGGGCTGTTCGACCCCAACGGCACAGACCTGCTCGCCGCCGCCCGCCGCTACGGTCTGCGCGTCCCCGACGACCTGCTCCTGGTGTGCTGCAGCGAATCCATGGTGTACGCGAACACCGAGCCGCCCGTCACCACGCTCTCCCTGAAGCCACGCCGCATCGGCACGGCCGTGGTCCAGCTCCTCATCGACGCCATCGAAGGAGTCGAGTCGGAGCAACCGGTCGAGCAGGTGATACCGACCGAACTGATCGTGCGCACCTCGTCCCAGCGGCGTCCGCCGCGCACGACGGTCAGCCCCCCGCGGGTGCCGGAAGAGAGCTGAGCGCCGCGCCGGCCGGCCGGCCGTGATGCGTCGTCGTTCGTCCGTGGCGCCATCGCGGCCGGTCGCTTCCCGAGTTCCCGGCTTCGCTCGAACGGGGGCACCGCCCATGACGCCGTTCCGCGCCGGGCAAACGTTGTCCGCGGGCGCGCCGGACGGCAGGGCGGACGGCGAAACGCGCCCCGGACCGGGCGGTGACAGCAGGGACCAATCGGGGCGAAAGCCACGACGAACGGGAGTCCTGCTCCGATTCACCACCCCTGGGTCATCACATGGCGCGATCCGCATTCCTATGATGGGCCCACGACACCGCGACCGCTGCGACCAGGCAGTCCGACGCGGTGCAGACGCGGCGTGATGGTGGAGGGGTCGGATGACTCAGGGGGCCGGTCGGGGACCCGAAGTGGAGCGGGCGGAGACGTTGCGCGACTTCCGGGTGCCCGCGTACGTCAACGAGGCCGGTCCGTACGTCCACAGCACCGACCCCGGCGGCGCTGCTGCGTCCACCGAGGAGGGCTACCCGGAGGGGTACACGCCCACCGAGCGCGACCTGCCCGTCATCGACCGCGGCGACACGCTCCAGATGCCGGTGGAACCGGCGCCCGCCCCGGCCGCACAGCCCCCGGCCGGCCCCGGTCCGCTGTACGTCGTCGGCGATGTGCACGGCTATTTCGACGAACTGGTGGCGGCCCTCCAGCAGCAGGGCCTGATCGACGACGCGGGCAACTGGTGCGCGGGCAACACACGTCTGTGGTTCCTCGGCGACTTCACCGACCGCGGTCCCGACGGCATCGGCGTCATCGACCTCGTGATGCGGCTGTCCGCCGAGGCAGCCGCGGCCGGCGGCTACTGCAAGGCCCTCATGGGCAACCACGAACTGCTCCTGCTGGGCGCCAAGCGGTTCGGCGACACCCCGGTCAACTCCGGCGCGGGCACCGCCACCTTCCAGGCCGCCTGGCTGCTCAACGGCGGCCAGAAGACCGACATGGACCGGCTCCAGGACCACCATCTGCAGTGGATGGCCCGCCTCGACGCCATCGAGGCGGTCGACGGCTATCTGCTCGTGCACTCCGACACCACCGCCTACCTCGACTACGGCGACTCGATCGAGGCCGTCAACGACACCGTCCGCGAGACGCTCACTCGCAATGACGCGGACGAATGCTGGGATCTGTTCCGGAAGTTCACCAAGCGCTTCTCCTTCCGCGACGAGGGCGGCGCCGACTCCGTGCGCTCCCTGCTCGACACGTACGGCGGCACCCGGATCGTGCACGGTCACAGCCCGATCCCCTACCTGCTCGGGGAAGTCGGGTCCGAGGACGGCGAGGAAGACGCCGGGCCCGTGGTCGAGGGTCCGCACGTCTACGCCGACGGACTCGCCATCGCGATGGACGGCGGAGTGACCATGGCCGGAAAGCTGCTGGTCCGGCAACTTCCCCTGGATAGCTGAGCATCCGCGGGGCAGACGCCTCGCCACGACGTCCGCGCAGGCCGGACACCAATTTCCGGCAACCCCTGTCACCGCGTACCGTCACGGCTCTACCATCGGCTTATCCGTAGCAGGCTCCCCTCCGTTTCTGCCCGACGGCTCGCCGGCGTGCGAGCCCCAAGCCCTACGGAGCATCGGGGGATGCACATGAACAGCGTTCCGCAGCACCTGCTGAGCGAGGACCGCCAGGATTACGAGCGGATCCTCGATGAGGCGCTGCGCTCCGCACCACACCGTCCTGACCTGGCCGCTGTCGGTCAGCGGCTGAACCTCGAACAGCTGCGCACGATGGCGCTGAACGCCACCGCACTCATCACGGCGTCCGCGGCGACCGAGTACCAGCACTACGTGAAGGTCCGCGAGGAACTGCGCCAACCGGTGCAGTCCACCCCGTCGTCGTCCACCCGCGCGTCCGCTCCCACGGATCCGAGCTCGGGCGCGATAGGGCTCGCCACCACCCTCGGCGAGGCCGCCGAGACCACCGGCGCGGGCGCCGTGGCCGTCGTCGCGGTCCTGGCGCCCGTTCTCGCCGGAACCGCCGCGGCGATATTCCTGCTCGTCGGCTACATCCTGAAGATGCTCACACCTGAGCCGGCGTTCGCCCAGACCATGCTCACTGCGGGATGGATGTTCGGCGCGGTGGCCGCGGCCGCGATCCTCGTGGCCGCCGTCGGGCTGTTGCTCACCGCGTTGCGCAACCACCCCTCGCGAGAGACCGCAACGTACACCGCGGCGAACACCGAAGTCCTCCGGGCCAGGGAAGCCTGGCAGGAAGCCCTGCTGGAACGGGGCATCCTGCCCTTCCTGCGGGACTCGCTGGCGGAACCCGGCGCTGTGGCGGCCCGCCGTACGTCCCCGCCGACACCGACCGGCCGCATGCCCCGCCTCGGCTACGGCCGGCCGGGCTTCAGCAGCCCCGAGGACACCTCCGCACCGGGCTCGCGCCCGAGCTTCAGCAGCCCGGACTACTCAAGCCCGGACTTCGGCGGCCCGGACCACCAGCCGGAGTGAGTCCGGCTTGCGCCCCCGCGGGGGCGCAAGCCGGGCACCCCGGTGGCACCACTCGATCACCGGGACACTCCGACGCCCAGGACATAGCTTTCCGGCCACATTTCCAGCGGCCGGGACGGCGTCCCACGGCGGGTGGCTCGCGCGGACACCGGCTCGCGGCGGTCTCCCGTCCCGAGGTCCGGTTTCCTCCGCGGGCGGCGGTGAACTCCGTACCGAGGTGTGTCAGTCGGCGATCGGCAGATACACCCGGTTGCCGCTCGCCGCGAACTCCTTCGATTTCTGGAGCATCCCCTCGGCGATCTCCTCGGGAGAGGCCCCGTCGGCCGAATCACCGCCGAAGCGTTCCGTGATCGTGTGGCTGATCTTCATCGAGTAGAGCATTAACAAAGTGACTACATGCGCTACGGTCGTCCGACCAGCCCGTTGGATGGAGGGGGACACCGTGGACAGGCGTGAAGAGGTCATCAGCAAGCTGCGAGGCGTGCCCGAGGAGCTGCCACCCGTCGAAGAGGTGCGCGCGATGGTGGCCGCCGACCCCAAGCTCAGGTGCGTCGTGTGCTACGCGCGGATCTCGTTCGACGGCCGGGTGAAGGACGCGCACGGCATCGAGGATCAGCATCGCGACATGACCGAGAGCGCGCGCAGGCTCGGTTGGCTGGTCGTCTACCGCTACACGGACAACGACAAGAGCGCCAGCAAGGAAGGTGTTGTTCGTGACGACTTCGAGCAACTGCTCACCGATCTTGCAGCCGGAACGACGCCGGAGGGGTACCCGGTTCACGGCGTCATGGCCGTCAACGATGACCGCCTGTACCGGCGCCCAAGCGACTGGGAACGGTACCTCAAGGCGTTCACTTCACTTGAGGGACGCGTCTACCACGACTCGAACGGCATCCAGGATCTCTACGCAGAAGGGTTCGAGATCAAAGGGCTCGTAGGAGTCGCCATGTCGCTCAGCGAGACGAGGAAGAAACAACGGCGCAGCCGAAACAGCCACCGCAGCCGGGCAATCTGGGGCCAGTCCGTGGCCGCGTGGCGGCCGTTCGGGTGGGACGACGACAAGGTCACTCTACGAACGCATGAGGCGGAAGCAATCCGGAAAGCCGTTCACGACGTAATCGCCGGAGCATCGGTCTTCGAGATCGTCCGCCGATGGAACGATGCCGGATTCATCACGAGCCGAGGAAACGCATTCCAGCACCAGACGGTCAAGTCGCTACTGACGAACCCGAGGCTCTGCGGTTATCGCGAGATCAAGGGGGAGTTGGTACGAGACGGGGATGACCAGCCGATTGTCGGAAATTGGCAAGCGATCATCACCCCGAAGGAGTGGTTTGCCATTTCCGGCAAGTTCCGAGAGAACAAAGGAGCTGGTATCCCGCACGGCAAGATGGTTCACAAGTACCTCCTGACTGGCATCCTGCGTTGTGGCAACACACTGGATGACGGCACCACGTGCAACGGCAAGATGATCGGAATGCGAGCCAGGAAAGACCTCTCATACGATTCCACCTACATGTGCCGGAAGACTCTTGGAGGCTGCAACAGCAACTATAAGCGTGCGGACAAGACGGATGAACTCATCGAAAAACTTGTCATCGCGAAGCTGGAGCAGGAAGCAGCAACCTACTCCCAGGGAGTTTCGGACTGGGACAAAGCCGATGCGCTGGAGCGTGCCGTCAAGAGCCGGAACGAGCTGGAACGACGATGGCACGACGACGAGGACGCGGACGTCGACGATGAGATGTTCTTCCGCAATCTCCCCGTCCTTGAGCGCCGGATCAAGGAGCTGCGCGCCGAGCAGGCAAAACACGAGGCACTGAAGGCAAAGGCCGAGGCAGCGGAGGAAGATATTGCAAAGGCGTGGTCGACGAAGACTCTCACGCAGAAACGCGAGGCCATCAAGAAAGTACTCACGGTCGTGATTGCCATCCCGAGTGGCAGGGGAAGGAAGCCGTTTAACCCGGACCTACTCAAGCCTGTGTGGCGGACCTCCGAGTAAGCCGGATCCCCAAGATCTCCCCCACCCTCCGTAATTGATCGTCGGAGAGTGGGGGTGAGTCACGTAGGTGTTTCTCAATCCACGCGCGAATTGCTGCGTCTTCGCCCTCTGGGGAGCAGCGATTCATCCCGGGAGCAGTCAGACGGCATCACCGACCACAGTCAATGCTGCGTCTTTTCTCAATTCCTGAGCCTGAGTCAGGTCTTCGGCAATACCGGAGGCAATGAGGGCAGCTCCAGGCGTGTACCCCGATCCGGCATAGCGCCACCGGGTGTCCGTGACCGTGCCGGGCATCTCGCTCTGCCCCCGGTGTCTTGCCCGATCGGCGCGGAGAGCGGCGTAGGTCGTCGAGTAGGCGCGGGATTTGGTGAGGATGTGGCCGCGGTAACCGAGGGTGTGAGTCCAGGTTCGAAGGTTCAGTGGCTCGTACTCGGGGAGTCCGCCCAGGCGCCAACAGGTGCGCATGAGGATGCGGACGTGTCCGCTCACGGGTGCCGTATCGATGTCGCCCCAGATGGTGACCTTGTGGTCGAGACCGGCGCCTGTCTCGCTCGCGCCCTTGGTGACGTACTTGGCCACGTACGCCGCCACCGCGTCATCGTCCGGGCTGCCGCTGTCAGAACGCAGGGGCCGCGCGTCGACCTGGGCGCCCCAGCGGAGGGCCAGCTCGCCCACGGCGGCGCTGTACGGCGTGTGGACCAGGACCCGGCAGGCGGAGGCGCGTACGGCGTCGATGAGTAGTTCCGCAGTTCCCCAGGTCGGAGGCTGGTCGTCGGGTCCGTCCGGGCCATCGAGGCGGACGACGGCATGGACGTGGACAGCCGCCCGCTTCTGGTACTCGGCCACGCGGGCGAAGGACAGCCGCGCATGCTGCGCGAAGCGGGACTGTACGAGGCCGGCGGAGGAGGCAAGGCGCCGCCGTACGTCGATGACGAAGCGGTCCCAGAGCTTGGAGGCGTGGGCGTGCCACAGCACGTGGGCGGTGTAGTCGTAGCAGTCGGGGCACAGCGGTTGGCCGACCGCGGAGGCGTCCGGGGCGTGGACAGCGCTGCAGCCGAGGGGACGGCCGTGTTCGCAGGTGCCGCCGCCGCGCCGGGGACGGCATCGTTCTCCGGCACGGTGGACGGGTCCGAACGACGGGGCGGTGAGGGTGACGAACAGCCGGGGTCGGTCGCGGACCGCGGCGGGGACGTTCTTGCCGCCGAGGAGGCCCGCGCGGACGAGGTGGTAGGTGTCTCCGGCGTGGAGGCGGGAGCAGGCCGGGCAGACGGTTGCGCGTCGGTTGCGGCAGCGGATCAGGAGTCGTTCGCCGGGTTCGTTGCGGGTGTCGTAGTGGTGCAGGATCTCGCCGGTGGTGCCATCCAGGGTGGTGGTCGAGCCGGAGAGGTGGACGGGGCGGGAGCAGCCGCCAGTGGCGGTGATCTGTTCCAGCAGGCGGGGGAACCGGGGGTCTTGGACGAGGCGGATGGCGTCGCGGTCTGCTTCGGGGAGCTGACGCAGGCGTGCCGCGCGGTCGAGGGCGGCACGCCGGTAAGCCGGGGTGGTGGGATGCGGGGTGATGGTGGGGACCTTCCGGGGTGGGCCGCCGAAGCGGCACGGATGGTGGCTGGTGGTGCGCTGTCGTCCATGGGCGGGTTCCTTCGTTGCGTGGGTGGTTGGTCAGCGGATGGTGCCGGTGCCCCGGCAGACGCGGCAGCGGCGCAGCCGTCCTGTCCAGGTCTTGCGGGCTCCGTCGCCCTTGCAGTGGGGGCACCTCACGCGGCGCATGGTCATGCCGTTGCGTTCCCTTCGGTGGTCAGACGCGGTCAGGTGTGGGAGAAGCCGCTGATCGCCCAGGTGACGAGGCTGTGGATGGTGAAGACCACGGGCGTCTGGCCGAGGTAGAGGCCGAAGAGGCCGACGCAGACCGCTTCCCAGGCGCGGACATCGCGGGAGCGGACGAGGAGGACGGTGATGATCCCGAAGATCACCGCGAACGTGAACGCCACACCTTCGCTGATCACTTGTCGTCTCCTTCCAGCACCGCAAGAGCGCGGTCGACAGCGGGCAGTTCGGGGGTCGTCGCGCTGTACTTCCGGGCCATGGAGACGGCCTCATCGGTGGGGGTGAGGTGGGAGCGGGCACGGCTCCATCCGCCGTCCGGGCCGGTGCAGACGGCCACACCGCGTTCCTGGGCGGTGATGGACTGGGCGACGGCCACGGCGTCCTTGTTCAGATCGCCAAGGGTCATCTCTGCCGTGCCGGGGTCGTTGACGCGGTGGCAGATCCGGCCGGCGAGCTGGGCCCGCAGCGCGGTGACGCCGGGCCCGAGGTCGGAACCGACGCGCTGTCCGGCGACCACCAGGTGGATGCCGAGCGCGGCCCCGAGCTGTGCCAGCCGCAGCAGCAGGGTGGAGCACTGCTCCGCTTCCGCCCTGCTCTCACGGGTGCCGTCCGAGAGGTACAGTTCCGCGATCTCGTCGACGATGACGACCACGGGAACCGGCCGGAGCTTGTCCGGCAGTTCCCACACCGAGCGGACCCCGGCGTCCCGGCACGCGTTCATCCGGTCCTGCATGTCGACCACGAGGGCGGCCAGCACGGCGACCGCCTCACGCCTGCACGTGGCCAGCGCGCTCAACCGGTCTGCGAACAGGCCCAGCTCCATGCCGCCCTTGCAGTCGATCCCGACGAGGGCGATCGGCTGACTGGCGAGCTGGGTGATCAGTCGGGCCAGCAGGGTGGACTTGCCGGACCGGGTGGCTCCGGCGATCAGCCAGTGCGGGACGAGCCGCAGGTTCATGACCCAGGCGCCGCCGCTCTCCAGGACGCCGATCAGCGCCGACAGCAGTTCGGCGGCCGGTGCCGTGGCTAAGCCGGGCCGCTCCAGCGGATCCATGGCTGTCGCGGTCAGCAGTACGAGCCCGCGTTCCGGGGAGGTGACCCGGACTGCGTGGACCTTCCATGCGTGCACCAGTGCGTCAGCCGCCTTCAGGTAGGTGGCCGGGGTCTGGCCCGCGTGCAGGCGCACGGTCACTGTCAGGCCCATGCGGGTGGCCCGCGGGAATGACATCCGCGGAGTCACCGGCCGCAGCGGATCGCCCTTGACGACCAGGTCGCCGAGCAGACCGCGGGGCGGACGCCGGGATACGGCAAGGTCGTTGAGCGCGGCGACCTTGCGCCAGGTCACCAGTACTCGGCGGACGGTTGCCGGGTAGCCGATGAAGTACCAGTGCCAGGCCGGGCGGTGCCGGCGCACCAGGTCACCGACGACGAGCAGCCAGGCCAGTACCGCCAGGCCGAGGGCGAGCAGGGTCGGTTCCATCACGCGGCACCGCCCTTGCCCTGCGCCGCCGGGCCGTGCACGGGAGTGATCGCGTCGGCGCGGAAGCTGACACCGTGCCGGTCGCCCATCGCCCATCGCCCACATGAACGCGGTCAGGCCGGTCACCCTGACGATCTGACCTTCCTCGATGCCCTTCGGGACACCGCTGACAGCGATCTCGATGACAGAGATCCGCCGCCCGTCCTGCCGCACGGTGACGGCCACGGTGTAGACCGGGTTGCCGTCCCGGTCTCTCTTCACCTCCTGTGTCTCGGTGTTGGTGATCTTCGCTTCCGGCGCGATGGCGCACCGCAGTACGCCCAGTCGCGCTGTGTCCACGGGAATGGACTGCATCTTGTTCGGCCTCCTTGGCCAGTCACGGACCTCAGAGAGATTCTGACGTCACTTGTCCTTACGAGTTACGACTATGGAGCCCTGTACGGCACGAGCGCAAGTACTTATGCTGACGAGTGATGTCGCGCGTGCGACGTGACTACGACCCCGAGCCGGAGATGACCCGATGTCGGAGATCCAACGCCCCGGAGCGCTCTACCAGCAGGTGGCCGCCGCGATCCGCGAAGCGATCCTGTCCGGCGAGTTCGCACCGGACTCCTTGCTGCCGTCCGAAGCTCAGTTGATGGCCCGCTACGGGGTCTCCCGCCCCACCGTCCGCAACGCCATCGCCGCACTGCGCGCGGAAGGTCTCATCGACGTCCGCCACGGCAAAGGCAGCTTCGTACGCTCCAGCGGACAGCCACGCCTCACCCTCGAACGCCGTATCGGCCACACCGCCGAAGGCAGGTTCGTCATGCCCAACGGCGACATCTGGCAGGAGGCCGAGGAGCCGGGTACCTACCGCACCCGCACCACGAAGGAGACCGGACGTCTCCTCCAACTCGATGAAGAAGAAGCCCTGTTCGGCTGTGACCGGCTGCTCATCGACCCCAGCACCGGGACACGTGCCATGCACCGCACACTGATCCCCTTCGAGGTCGCCGAAGCCGTTCCCCTGCTCGGCAAGGAGCCATGCAAGCCCGCGGCGGCGATCTACTGGGTCCTCACCCAGGCCGGACACCATCTGTCGTGGACCGAGACCGTACGCGCGCACATGCCCCTGCCCGACGAGCGCACCACGCTCCAGCTCCCCGACGCGACCCCGATCCTGCACGTGGCCCGCACCGCGCACGACACCGACGGCCGCCCGCTGTTCCTCGAAGAACTCCGCTTCGGCGCCGACCGTGCCGAACTCGCCTACCGGATCACCGCCGACGAGCAGCACGCACAGCGGACCCGCGCCTGAGCAGGAGAGGGCATCGGTCGAAACAACCTTCACTTCCTCAAGGGCGCGCCTGCGGCGCGCCGGGGCGCCCAGCCGCCCCGGCCGGGCGTGCGGCGTGACCGCCGGTCCCGTCCGGTCGGCCCACGCCCCTGCCCACGACACGCACGAGGAGTCGAGGCGGCGACCGGCCGTCGCAGACCAGGGTCCACGGGGCCGGGGGTCGCCGGCCTCCGAGACTTTAGGCAGCCACCATGGGGCGAGCCTCGAAGAACAGGGGGCCCATCGGGCACAAACGCGGGCAGGACCAGTACCTGCCCGATTCGCCGAGCCAGCGTAAGGCCCCCTGTTCACTCGCCCCATGGCAGCTCCCGCCCAAAGTCTCTCCGGCTGGCGACGTGCCCACCCGCACCGCTCACCAGCGAAAAGACGCCTCACGCCGCACCGCCCCGACCGTCCGCGCGCCCCTCCAGGAAGCGAGCCAGACGGTCTACGGCGACTGGCCGGCCCGCCAGCCGCACCACCCCGCGCCCGTCCTCGTCGGTCGAGGCGACCGCCCTCACGTCCGCCAGCTCGAAACCCGCACCCAGGAGCGCACGGTTCAACCGGTCGGCGGACTCCCGCGCCTCACGCCAACCCGAGATGTAGTCGACGCCGGACACCCACAGACCGAAGTCCGCGCCCGCCGCATCGAGACCGTCACTCAGCCAACCTTCGCCCGAGCCAGTCACCTTGCCCACCTCTGCCCTGATCTAGGTAACGGATCATCAACTTCCTTGGACCAGAGCCAGAACGCAGCGCGACGGCCCCGGTACCATCAGGCACCGGGAACCGTCGCGTTCCCTCCCGGACCACCCCGGTAGCTGCCAGGCGCAGGGGTGGTCCGGTCTCGGTATGGGGTTGTGGAGCGCGGCTCCCCAATCGGGAGGGGGAGCCTCTCGGATGTCCGAGGAGCCGCGCCCGTGGCCGGAGTGGTCAGACTCCGGCCGGTGACCGGGTCGCCGCCCACTCCCGATCGCGAGGGAGCAGACCGGGGCGGCGACCCGGCGTCTGTCAGGCCGGGTTTTCAGTCCACAGCCGATCGAGGTCAAGGCGGCACCACACGGTCTTGCCTCCCTTGGTCCCCGGCGACCACCAGACCGCCTCCGCCAGCCGCTGGACGATCAGCAGCCCACGCCCGCGGTCCAGCAACAGCGCCTCGGAGAAGTCACCCGCCAGCGCAGGGGAGATGAACTCACCCAGCGGGAGATCAGGCGGAGTCGAGTCCTCATCCGACACACCGATCACCAGCACCTCAGGCCAGGTCATCAGCGACACGTCGACCCGCCGCGCACCACCGGGCACGGCCAGGCGGTCATCCGGTACCGCGTGGTGTACGGCGTTGCCGACGAGTTCGGACACGATGAGCCGCGCGTCATCGACCGCGTGCGCCAGCCCCCAGGTACGCAGATAGGAGCCGACCGCGTCCCGCGCGGCCTTGACACAGTCCCGGTCCTCAGCACAGAGCGTCAGCGACCGGAAATGTCCGTTCGACGGATCGTGCACCGAGCGGCGCGGAGTACCCGTAGCCGAGGCGTTCGCCGTGTGTTTGCTCTGCTGCACGTCCACCGCGTTCCCTCCCGAGCGCTGGCGAGCCCGACAGCCCGCCGATCTGTGTCGACCAGTGAACGACTGCGGAGACGCAGGCGGGAGCGTTCACCCGGGGGTTCAAATGAACACCCGCAAACCCGAGGGGGGTTCACAAATGGACCCCCAAGACGAGGCCGCTGTGACACGATGAACACTCGCCGTCATTCTCGGGTTGGCAGGGGAGCATGAGCCGAGAAACAAACGCGCAGTTGATCGCCGTGATGGACGAAGCGAAAGTCTCGAACAAGGGACTTGCGAAACGCATGGCGGACGAGGCCACACGGCGCGGTCTCGATCAAGGCTCAGGTACCACGCACATCGCCGTGAAGAGATGGCGAGAAGGCGCGGGCATCCGGCCGCAGACAGCGGCACTCATGGCAGACGTGTTTTCAGCCAAACTCGGACGCCGGATCACACCGGGCGATCTCGGGTTCTTCGACCACACCAAGACGACGCCACCCGAGCCGATCGGATACCCGAGCACCGTCCCCGACGTCCTGTCCATGCTCGACGGACTGGCCCAAGAGCGTGCCGACCACCCCGCTCCAAGCCAACTGATCGTCGCAGACGCAGACCTCAGCTCAGCCGTCCTGTCATGGATGATCGCCCGCCCCGACGGCATCCAGGCGGACAGGCCCGCTCACGAACGAGTCGGAATGCGCGACGTCCGCGCGATCAGAGACGCAGCCGGAACCTTCATGGCACTCGACTTCAAGTACGGCGGAGGCCACGGCCACAAGGCACTGCGCCACTACTTCCGGCACGAGGTCTTGCCCCTCCTGAACGCGAGCTACAGCGAGAAGGTAGGCACCGCGTTATTCGGCGCCGCCGCGGAGGTCTCCCAGCTACTTGCATGGACCGCGTACGACGCCGGTAATCACCGACTCGCCCACCGCTACCTCACCTCCACACTGCGCATGTCCCAGGTCATCGACGACCGCATGTTCGGCGCCCGCATCCTCGGCAACCTCAGCCACCAGGCCAACTACCTGGGCAATCACGCCCAGGCCATCCAGTTGTCCCGCGCCGCCGTCGAGGGTGCCAAGGGCCGGGCCACGCCACGCGCTTTGTCGAACTACTCGGCAATGGAAGCCCGCGCCCTGTCCAACGCGGGCGACAGCATCGCGGCAGCTCGTGCCATGAAGGAGGCAGAGCGCCACTTCGAACGCGCCGACACAGCCGACGACCCCGCATGGCTCGGCTACTTCGACGAGGCGGAACTCATGGGCGAACTCTGCCACTGTTTCCGCGACCTCAAGATGCGCAGGGAAGCGGTCGAGCAAGCTCAGCGCGCCGTTGACAGCACGGACCCGAAGTACGCCCGCACCCTGGGCTTCTGCCGCATGGTGCTCGCTCAAAGCCAACTCCTCAACGGCGAACTGGAGGCAGCCGTCACGACCGCGAGCCTTGCAGTCGACGGTGGCGACTCCCTCCAGTCCACCCGCTTCCAGCGCTACGTGACCGATTTCCAGAACGAGGTCAGCGTGCACACGACGAACCCCACCGTCGCAGCCTTCAATGAGAAGGTACGAGACGCACTCGCCCGCCTGGACGAGGACGACGAGTAGCAGCTACCAGGGCCGCCAGTCCCGGGGCGCATCGTCATCGCGCAGCCCTGCCACGCGCCGGCGGTACTCGGCCGCGGTCTCCTCGTTCTCCTGCACGTTCTGCATGAGCCAGGTCGTCATCCCGAACTCCTGGATGCCACGCAGCGTCTCGTAACCGTGCCAGTCGTACAGGTCACGCCCGTACGCCGCTACGAAGTCGGCGTACTGCTCCTCCGTCTGCCAACCAAGACTGTGGTGCTCCACCGCCGTGACCATGAGATCCCACTCGGGATGGTCGTAGCAGAAGGCTTCAAAGTCGATCAGGATCACACGGCCCTGGTCATCCACCATGAGGTTCTGCACATGAGCGTCCCCGTGCACCGGCCCCTTGGGCGTCTCGAACCTCAGCTCCGCGTACTTGTCCTGTAGCTCATGCCAACGCTTCCGCAAGAAGACCTTGTCATCGTTCGGGATGACGGCACGGTCGACTCGCAGCTCTTGCTTGTCAAAGGGACTGAACGACGGCAGCGACAGCCCGTCCGGCACGGTCAGCGAGTGCAGATCCCGCAGGACCTTGCCCAGCTCCCCGTACGTTGCTTTACGGTCTCCCTCAACGATCAGGTGCCAGAACGTCACCGGGTGACCGTTGATCAGGAGAGGCTGCTCAAGATCCTCAACGATCCGAGCAGCCGGGAACTGTTCCTCCGCCAGCCACCGCGACACATCCACTTCGCCGCGAGCCTTGGACAACCACTCTTCCCCCCGCGCCACGCGCACGACCACCGGCGCGGATGCCAGCCGAAACAGCGCGTTCTCCCCGAGGCGGATCAGCTCCGCGCCTGTGTCATCGAGCCCCGCGGCCCGGCACGCGGCAGCCATCACCCGCGCAGCCCTCGCCGACGTGAACCCCTCTTCCGATCGAGCAGCGTCAACCGCCATGCCCGTACCAGCTCCCCTAGTCGCGCGCGATCAACCAGCGCACGAATACGGGTGACCAACCCGACGTACGCCGGACACGACCACGACGGTATCGAGGGAAGCACCGCAACACGAGGGTACGAACGCCAGCGACAAGGGCGCAGACAGCGTATGTGTGGGACGACACGGCTTGTATGCGGGTTTGGGTGGGACTGGCTACTGCGGAAACAGCTGGACGAGAAGATGCGTGGACACACAGTATGAGGAGGACGTCAAAGCCATCCTCTTGATAAGCACCCAGCACTCCGGGCGCCAACCCTGTGCCTTCACATAGGATCTTTACTTGTCAGGAGGTTGTCTCCCAGATTTCAGCGGTAGCAGCAAAAGAGCCACTAGCACGATCAAAGGCCCCAACCTTAATAAAGGCGATTCGCCCTGCTGCCGTCTTGACGCAAAAGCGATCCCCGCTGGCCACTGGCGAGGTCTCCGCACTCCACGTGGTAATTTTGTCTAAACATTGCTGACGATTAGGTCTAGTCGAATCGGACCACTGTGCAATTGTGGACTGTGTCGTAAAAGAGCCTCCGCCAAGGCCGTACAAGGTTGCCCCCTTGGCCTCTGCTTTACCTTCTGCGTCGGACTCAGTGTAGACCCAGACGCTTGCACCAGTATTACTGGATAGCCTTTTAGGGGGAAGCGAGTCAAGGTCGACGAAGCTCAGATTGATGGCCCCTGAATACCGGATACTAGTTGAGCTTGGGGCAGGTGCACCTGTGGTGCTACTCGTAGCCTCTCTAGAAGAAGAGTCTACGTCGGAGGCAGCCGAAGTGCTGGAGGTTTTCGATGGTTCGTCGGATTTCCCGACAGTGTTCCCCTTGTTACCATCCCCGCAGAGCGCCCCTGAATAGCAATTTGTTTTACTATCCGAACAACCCGCAAGAGGGGCGGCAATCACGAGGGACGCCACCAAAAACAACATGCGACCTAAACGAACTCGCACAAAATCCCCCTAACCACCCTTTAAGGATTTGCGGTTTCATTTTTGCCGCCGTTGACACTGTTTCCAGAGTTACTGTCACCACAGATCGCACCCTGACTGCATTCAGTCCGCTTCCCCCCGTCGTCACCCTGAAAGACGCCGGTGATTATGGCCGCAATAATTAGAGCAACCGCACCGATTCCAGCACTCCACAGGGCTACCTTGTTATTTCTACCCAGCCCGGCCACATCACTCCCAGCGATCAGCCGATTACGCGAAGTAATCAAGATCCGATTCCCCGCGTACCGGACAGCGACTTCAACACCCGGGATCGTAGCGCAAGGATCTTCAATGCGCCGTCGACCAATGATGTGTAGTAACAGCGAACGCGCCTGTGATCAAAAGTAGTTGATGCCTCAGACGCGCAAGCAGTGAACGACTCCGGCTCGATGCGGATGTGCCGTCATGCATGGCCCTCACGCTCCACCGAAGGCGCGCGCCAGCGGACCAATCCAATAGTGCAGTTGCAGACCAAGCACTACCGGCAGTGGGTGCACAAAGCGGCTCGTACAGCCAAGCGCCGAGCGCCGGCCCAGGCCCCCTCGGAGTCCTAGGCCGCCGCCTACCTGGGCCTACTCCGCCATCGGCAGGTAAACCCGATGCCCCGCCTCCGCGAACTCCTTCGACTTCTGGAGCATCCCCTCCGTGATCTCGTCCTGTGTGGCGCCCTCAACGGCAGCGGCACCGAAGCGAGATGTGATGGTTTTGCTAATCTTCATCGAGCAGAATTTCGGTCCGCACATGGAGCAGAAGTGGGCCGTCTTGGCGGGCTCGGCCGGGAGCGTCTCGTCGTGGAACTCCCGTGCCGTGTCCGGGTCCAGGGCGAGGTTGAACTGGTCCTCCCACCGGAACTCGAACCGGGCGTCGGACAACGCGTCGTCCCACTCCTGGGCGCCCGGGTGTCCCTTGGCGAGGTCGGCCGCGTGGGCAGCGATCTTGTAGGTGATGACGCCGGTCTTGACGTCGTCCCGGTTGGGCAGGCCCAGGTGCTCCTTGGGCGTGACGTAGCAGAGCATCGCCGTGCCCCACCAGGCGATCATCGCGGCCCCGATGCCGGAGGTGATGTGATCGTAGGCCGGAGCGACGTCCGTCGTCAGCGGGCCGAGCGTATAGAACGGAGCTTCATCGCAGATCTCCTGCTGCAGGTCGATGTTCTCCTTGATCTTGTGCATCGGGACATGTCCCGGGCCCTCGATCATCGTCTGTACATGGAAACGCTGGGCGATCCGGTTGAGTTCCCCGAGCGTGCGCAGTTCCGCGAACTGCGCCTCGTCGTTGGCGTCCGCGATCGAACCGGGGCGCAGGCCGTCGCCGAGCGAGTACGTGACGTCGTAGGCGGCGAGGATCTCGCACAGTTCCTCGAAGTTCTCGTACAGGAACGACTCCTTGTGGTGCGCAAGGCACCAGGCCGCCATGATCGAGCCGCCGCGCGAGACGATGCCGGTCTTGCGGTTCGCGGTCAGCGGCACGTACGGCAGCCGGACGCCCGCGTGGACCGTCATGTAGTCCACGCCCTGCTCGGCCTGCTCGATGACCGTGTCCTTGTAGATCTCCCAGGTCAGTTCCTCGGCCCTGCCGTCGACCTTCTCCAGCGCCTGGTAGAGCGGCACCGTGCCGATGGGGACGGGGGAGTTGCGCAGCACCCACTCGCGAGTGGTGTGGATGTTGCGGCCGGTGGACAGGTCCATGACCGTGTCGGCCCCCCAGCGGGTCGCCCAGGTCATCTTCTCGACCTCCTCCTCGATGGAGGAGGTCACCGCCGAGTTGCCGATGTTGGCGTTGACCTTCACCAGGAACCGTTTACCGATGATCATCGGCTCGATCTCCGGGTGGTTGACGTTGGCCGGCAGGACGGCCCGTCCCGCGGCGATCTCCTCGCGGACCACCTCGGGAGAAACGTTCTCCCTGATCGCCACGAACTCCATTTCCGGAGTGATCTCGCCACGTCGCGCATAGGCGAGTTGCGTGACCGCCGCGACGCCGTCACGGCTCCGGCGCGGCTGCCTGGGGCGGCCGGGGAAGACGGCGTCCAGGTTGCGCAGCCCGCCGCGCGGCGAGGTGTGCTTGATTCCGTCGTCCTCGGGGCGGACGGGACGGCCCGCGTACTCCTCCGTGTCCCCGCGAGCGATGATCCAGCTCTCCCGCAGCGGCGGCAGGCCCCTACGGACATCGGTCTCGACGAGCGGATCGGTGTACGGCCCCGAGGTGTCGTACAGCGTGACCGACTTCCCGTTGGTGAGGTGCACCTGACGGACAGGCACGTGCAGGTCGGAGCGTGAGCCCTCGACATACCCCTTGTGCCAGCCGATGGACTTCCCCGTCGTCGCGCCCTCGACGCCGTCGGATCCGTTGACGGCTCCGATCGTCGCGTGCTGCGTGGAGACAGGCGTGCGTTCGTCCTTGTTGGTCATGAGACCTACTCCCTACGCCGGCATTACCCGGTAACAGGTTCAGCGGTCGACGCAGCGGCTTCCGTTCATCGGTGTTCCATGTGAAACATCGATCGTTCCACGTGAAACATCGCGAATACGGAGGTCAGCGCCCTCTCAGCCCGGTGCTCCGAGCTCCCGCGTGTGCAAAGGTGCCTCCACGCTAGCGTCACTTCGGGCGCGGTGAACAGAGGGCCCCTGTCGTTCTTGCGATGATCGGTCGGTGACCACGATGCAGCAGTCCCCGTCCCCCCCACCCGAGCCGCAGCGCAGACGCGGCTCCGAGCAGGGCGGCGGACACGGCCACGCGGGCCACGGTCCCGGTGCCGGACACAACCGTGGTCCGGGCCATGAACACGGTCCGGGAGTCGGTCAGGGTTCCGGCCAGAGCCCCGGTGAGGGCCACGGACACGGCCATGCACACGGACACGGCCACAGTCACAGCCACGGGCCCGCGGCGCCCGTCTCCAAGCATCTGCGCAAGGTCATCGCGGCCGTCCTCATCCCGTTCACGGCGGCGGTCGTCGTCGGGCTCGTGGTGCTCTGGCCCGGCGGGGCCCCGCCGCACGAGCGCACCGGGGTCGGCTTCGACCGGCAGACGCAGCAGGCCACGGTCACCCAGGTCGTCGCGGTGAGCTGCAAGTCGGTGAACGCCTCGGGGGACACCCCGACCGGCGACACCTCCACCGCCGAGGGCAACTCGGCACAGCAGCAGGCCACCGGTACCTGCAAGAAGGCCACCGTCCGGGTCGACACCGGCAAGGACAAGGGCCGTACGTTCACGGAGATCGTGCAGCCGGACCAGCCACGGCAACTGCACCAGAACGAGAAGGTGGTCGTCGCCTACGAGCCGTCGGCACCGAAGGACCTTCAGTACTCGGTCACCGATGTGAACCGGAAGCTCCCGCTGGCACTGCTCGCCGGCATCTTCGCGCTCGCCGTCGTGGTGGTGGGCCGACTGCGGGGCGTGATGGCGCTCGTCGCCCTTGCCATCAGCTTCCTGGTGCTGACCCTCTTCATCCTGCCCGCCGTTCTACAGGGCTCGAATCCACTGGTCGTGGCCGTGATCGGTTCGAGTGCCATCATGCTGATCGCCCTGTACATCTGCCACGGCCTGTCGGCCCGGACCTCGGTGGCTGTCCTCGGCACGCTGGTCTCGCTGCTGCTGATCGGCGTCCTCGGCTCCGGGTTCATCGGCTGGGCGGCGCTGACGGGCAACACGGACGACAACACCGGCCTGATCCACGGTCTGTACCCGTCGATCGACATGAGCGGTCTGCTCCTGGCCGGCGTCATCATCGGCTCGCTGGGCGTCCTGGACGACGTGACGGTGACACAGACGTCCGCCGTCTGGGAACTGCACGAGGCCAATCCCTCGATGGGCTGGCGCGGGCTGTACCGCGCGGGCATCCGCATCGGCCGTGACCACATCGCGTCCGTCGTCAACACGCTCGTCCTCGCCTACGCCGGCGCCGCTCTGCCGCTGCTGTTGCTCTTCTCGATCGCGCAGAGCAGTGTCGACACGGTCGCCAACAGCGAGTTGGTGGCAGAGGAGATCGTCCGCACCCTGGTGGGCTCGATCGGTCTGGTCGCCTCGGTGCCGGTCACCACGGCGCTGGCGGCGCTGGTCGTGTCGGCCGACCGGCCGGGGCCGGCAGCCCCGGCTCCCGTGGGGGCGGCGGTCCCGGCGGGCACGGCACCGGCCGCCGTAGCCCGCGGCGGGAGGGGCAGGCGCCGCAAGCGGTGACGCGCCGCCCAGAACGGGAAGGTCCGAGAGGAAGCGTTCCTGCACAATCCGCCGTCGGCACCGCCCGCACCCGGCCGACCACGTCTCAGCCGGCGCTCTGCTCCTCGGCCAGGATGCGGTCCAGGGCCTCTTCGAGGTGGGCGTCGAAGTCGGCGAGCGCCCCCTCCTGGCCCAGCGGCACCAGCTTGTCCGTACGGTCCAGGAACGCCACCAGCGGCGGTGCCGAGGACCGGAACACCGCTTGGTCGCCGCCGACCTGGAGCCGGATCAGCACCTCGCCCAGGGCCTCGGAATCGATGGGTGCGATGTGCACGTCACCGTCCCCGCACGGTCGGCCCACCCCGTCGATCAGCAGCTCCCGCCCGAAGGCCCAGGTCACCGGGGCGTCTCCGGGCAGGTGGAAGGTCAGCCGTACGGCATAGGGATCGCAGGTCTCGTACCGCAACTCCACCGGAATGCGGAAGGAGAGCTCCTCGGAGACGAGGAAGCTCATCATGACCTCTGCCTGTACGGACTCGCGCATCGCCTACCCCGTCATGTCATGCGGACTGGCCTGGAATGACCCATTGGCCCTGATGGCATCTTGCTGAACGTACACGACAGATCACAAGGAGTGAGTTTTCAGATACTGATAGAGATCGCGAGTGTCCCGAGATGACGTGTGATCTCGGCCTGCAGAAGTTCCACCGCGGGCAGCAACCGGCCGGCCTGATGGAAGGGCACCGAGATGGCCATGGTGGCGGCCGTGGTGCCGATCGTGATCGGGATGGCCGCGCAGACCGTGCCCAGCGCGTACTCCTGCCGTTCCGCCACCGGAGTCATCCGGCGCACGCGCTCCAGGCGTCGCAGCAGGCTGTGGTCGTCGCGCACGGTGTACGGGGTGATGGACTGAACGGGGTGGCGGTCGAGATGGTCGCGCCGGGCCGCCTCGTCAAGCTGCGACAGCAGGC
The DNA here is from genome assembly GCF_042268025.1 of Streptomyces sp. NPDC056161. Classification (NCBI taxonomy): domain Bacteria; kingdom Bacillati; phylum Actinomycetota; class Actinomycetes; order Kitasatosporales; family Streptomycetaceae; genus Streptomyces; species Streptomyces sp. NPDC056161. Next base: position 27,855 of record NZ_JBHJUV010000023.1, on the reverse strand, counting down.
ACTGCCCGATCGCGTGAGCGTGACCGGTCTCGCGGAAGTCCGCCCACTCCTCGACCGCCGGGGTGCCCGGGCTGTCGGAGATGCACATGATCTCGATCTCACCCTCGCGGTACGCGGCGTAGTACACGGGCACACCGATGGAATCGCGCCACTGTGCAAGCGTGGAGGCCACGGTGCTGCGACGTTTCTGCCGCGCGCCGCTGCTGCTCAGCCGTACCGCTGCCTCACCGAGGAAGAACAGTCCCTTGTCCCGCCGTAGATAGCCCTCGTGCACGAGAGTGCGCAGCAGGTGGTAGGCCGTGGGGAGGGCCAGTCCGGTCTCGCGGGCCAGTTGCTTGGCGGGGGCGCCGTACTCGTGCCCGGCGACGCACTCCAGCAGGCGCATCGCGCGCTGCACGGAACCGATGAGGGTCGCGGAGTGCGGCTGCTCGGGGACCGACACCGCGGGCGGCCCCGGTACACGGGGCGCGTCCGAGGGCGGCGGTGCGAAAAGCGTGTGCGTTTCCGCAAGTGCGGTATCAACCGTGGCCAAAGGTCACTCCCGAAGCGCGAGAGGCAACCCCGTGCGGAGGAGACACGGGTGGGGGGTCTGCACCGCTCGGGAGGGCTGGACCCCGCGTGGAGTTCCGGACTCTAACCGTCGGCCACGGTTCTCGGACGGCCTGCCGGGAAACTTCCCTCGCCCGAGGGATCCGGTGACTCCTGTTTCGTCACCGGTCTCCCGCGGGGCTCACCAGTCGCCGCGCGACGAGGAACCGGACATGAATTTCCGTACCACGTAGATGAGTCCACCGACCAGCGCCACGAAGATCAGCGCCTTGAAGAGGAGGCCGATCACGAAGCCGACCACGGTCGCGATCAGGCCGCCGAACACGACCAGGGCGATGACCGGCACCGCGATCCACTTCACCCACCACGGCAGTCCCGTGAAGATCCCTCGCATTGCCCTCGTCCTTCTCTGTGTTCCCAACATTGCCGGACATGCCCGCCGGTTGACGACACCTGCCGGGCGGTTCCCGATGCCCCGACGCCTGTCCACGGTCGTCGTGTCCTGTTCTCGATGCTAGAGCCGCGAGGTGCCCTCGCGGGCACCTCGCATCCCTTGCGCTCCCCTGACCGTTCCCCTAGGGAATCCGGGGCCCGAGGTCACGCCTCGGGCGGAGAGAACACCACCAGGACCCGCAGATCCTCGCTGATGTGATGGAACTTGTGGGCGACCCCGGCGGGCACGTACACCACGCTGCCGCGCGCGACCTGCGTGGTCTCCGTGCCGACGGTGATCGACGCGCGGCCGCTGACGACGAAGTACACCTCGTCCTGACGGTGGGGCTGCTGCGGGTCCGAGTCTCCCGCGTCGAGCGCGTACAGGCCGACCGACATATTCCGTTCGCGTAGAAACTGCAGGTAAGCACCCTCGTTGGCGGCGCGTTCCGCCTCCAGTTCGTCCAACCGGAATGCCTTCATCGTTCTTGCCGACCTCGCCCCACTGCTCGTCGCCGTTCCCGTCTGCCACGATCAGACACATGAAGAATTTCGTAGTCAAGACGATCGCCAATGCCGGGGCGCTGGCCGTCGCCGTGTGGCTGCTCGACAAGATCACCCTGACAGGTGACAACACGGCCAAGAAGATCGGCACCCTGATCGTCGTCGCCCTGGTCTTCGGCTTGGTGAATTTCCTGGTCAAGCCGATCGTCCAGGTGCTCACCTTCCCCCTGTTCATCCTGACGCTCGGCCTGATAACGCTGGTGGTCAACGCGCTGATGCTGCTGCTGACCTCCTGGCTGTGCGACAAGCTCGACCTGAGCTTCCACGTGCAGGGTTTCTGGACCGCCGTCCTCGGCGGCCTGATCATCTCGATCGTCTCCTGGGCGCTGCACCTCGTCCTGCCCGACGGCAAGGACTGAGCCCGCGATGACCTACCGCGTCTGCTTCGTCTGCACCGGCAACATCTGCCGCTCCCCCATGGCCGAGTCCGTCTTTCGCGCCCGCGCCGAGGAAGCGCACCTCCAGGATCTGGTCGAGGTCGACAGCGCCGGCACCGGCGGCTGGCACGAGGGCAACGGCGCCGATCCGCGCACCGTCGCCGTCCTGGAGGAGCACGGCTATGACATCGACCACACGGCCCGTCGGTTCCAGCCGTCCTGGTTCGCCCGCCTCGACCTTGTGATCGCCCTCGACTCCGGCCACCTCAAGGCCCTGCGCCGCCTGGCGCCCACGGAGGAGGACGCCCGCAAGGTGCGGCTGCTGCGCTCCTACGACCCCGCCGCCGGGGACGACCTCGACGTACCCGACCCCTACTACGGCGGGCTGGACGGCTTCACGGAGTGCCTTGGGATGGTGGAGGCGGCGAGCACGGGGCTGCTCGCCGCCGTACGCGACCGTCTGGAGGAACAGGCCGGATGAGCGACAACCCCGAGAACGACGGCCGGCCCGGCGACGGCACACGCGTCGTCCGCGCCGGACTGCCCGAGCCGGTCAAAAACGAACCGACGCTGCCCGGACCGGTCTTCGCCGCCCATTTCCATCTGCCGGGCGAGGTGACGGGCCCCTACTCCTACGGCCGCGACGACAACCCGACCTGGACCCTGCTGGAGCGCGCCATCGGGGAGCTGGAGGCGCCCGGAACGGACGGTGCGGAGACACTGGTGTTCGCCTCCGGCATGGCGGCCATCTCGTCGGTGGTCTTCTCCCAGCTGCGCGCCGGGGACGCGGTCGTACTGCCCTCCGACGGCTACCAGGTGCTGCCGCTGGTACGCGCCCAGCTGGAGGCGTACGGCATCGAGGTGCGCGTCGCGCCGACCGCCGGCGACGCCCAGCTCGACGTGCTGGACGGCGCGAAGCTGCTGTGGATCGAGACGCCGTCGAACCCCGGGCTCGACGTGTGCGACATCCGCCGCCTGGTCGGGGCGGCACACGCGCGTGGCGCGCTCGTCGCGGTCGACAACACCCTCGCCACACCCCTCGGGCAGCGTCCGCTGGAGCTGGGCGCGGACTTCTCGGTGGCCAGCGGCACCAAGCAGCTCACCGGCCACGGGGACGTCCTCCTGGGCTACGTCGTGGGGCGCGACGCCGAGGCCATGGCCGCCGTACGTCGCTGGCGCAAGATCGTCGGGGCGATCCCGGGACCCATGGAGGCGTGGCTGGCCCACCGGTCCATCTCCACGCTACAACTGCGCGTGGACCGGCAGGACACCACGGCGCTCGCGGTGGCGCGGGTGCTGCGGGACCAGCCCGAGGTGACCGGGCTGCGGTATCCGGGGCTGCCCGAGGACCCTTCGCACGGGACCGCCGCGCGGCAGATGCGGCGCTTCGGGTCCGTGGTCTCCTTCACGCTGCCCACGCGCGCGCGTGCCGAGCGTTTCCTCGCATCGCTGCGGCTCGTCGAGGACGCGACGAGCTTCGGCGGGGTCCGGTCCACCGCCGAACGCCGTGGGCGCTGGGGAGGAGACGCGGTTCCGGAGGGCTTCATCCGGCTCTCGGTGGGCGCGGAGGATCCCGAGGACCTGGTGGCCGATCTGCTACGGGCGCTGGACGAGTCCGCGACGTGACCGGGCGGGGAGACGGCTCGGGTTCCTGTCGGGCGCGACGGGCGGTCCGAGCCTCCCCCCTCGTGGTTCGGACCGCCCCGGTTCCACGCGAAGAACCGCGCGAACAAGGCTAGTTGACTCTGTGTCAGTGTCCAATCACAGTAGCGACAGAGACCTATCGACTTATTTATAGTTGGGCTCTGCCTGGGGGCGAGGAAAGGGGCAGGGGAAAGGAAGGGCGTGCCATGGATCTGGCCTTGCTGCGCACCTTTGTGACCGTGCACCGGGCCGGTTCCTTCACCCGCGCCGCCGCGCTGCTGGGCCTGTCGCAGCCAGCGGTCACCTCCCAGATCCGCACCCTGGAGCGACAGTTGGGCCGGCCGCTGTTCCTGCGGCAGGCCCGCGGGGTGACTCCGACGACCATCGGCGACGAACTCGCGCACAAGGCCGCCCCGCATCTCGACGCACTGGTGGAGATAACCGAGACCGGCCTGGACGACGAGTCCTCGCTGCGGACCCTGCATCTCGCCGGTCCGCCCGAGTTCACCGCCGAACGGGCCCTTCCCGCGCTCACGGAACTCACCGGCGACGAGGGCCAGGGCTTTGCGCTCCGGGCCTCCTTCGGGAACGCCGAGGAGATCCTGGAGGGGCTGGCCGCCGGACACCACGACCTGGCCATCGGCACGGCCCGGCCGCGGGGTGCCCTGCTCACGGCGACCCCGCTCTGCGACGAGGAGCATGTGCTGGTCGCCGCCCCGCGCTGGGCGGGGGAGATCGACTCGGCGCAGTCGCGCGGCAAGGGGGCGCCCGCTCTGGAGAACCTGCCCGTCGTCGAGGTCCACGAGTCGCTGCCGTTCGTCTCCCGTTACTGGGCCTCGGTCTTCGACTGCCGCCCGGCCGCCTCGGGCACCGTGATCGCCCCCGACCTCCGGGCGGTCCTCGCATGTGCGACGGCGGGGGCGGGTCTGGCCGTCCTGCCTCGTTATCTGTGCGCTCCTGCCCTCGATCGCGGCGAGGTGGTCGCGCTGCACGAGCCCGCGGTACCTCCGCTGCGGACGTACTTCCTGGTGGTGCGCACCGGCACCCTCGCCATGCCGCACATCGCGCGGGCGCACGAGTGGCTCCAGCGAGCGGCCGCGGACTGGGACTGAGCTGCCCCTGGGCCGGGTCACGCCGTGCGGTCGGGTCGTGGCACTTTGCGATGTTTCACGTGGAACCAGCCGGGCCACATTCCCTCCATGACCGTCCGACCCGTGGTCAAGCGCACCGCCCGTGCCGTTCTCCTGGACGACGACGACTTGATCCTGATCAAGCGCACCAAGCCCGGAGTCGATCCCTACTGGGTCACCCCCGGTGGCGGGGTCGAGCCGAAGGACATGACTGTCGTCGACGCCCTGCACCGTGAGGTGCACGAGGAACTCGGCGCCAAGATCACCGACGTGGTGCCCTGCTTCGTGGACACCGTGGAGCACATCGGTGCGGATGGCGGCGCGACCGGTGTGAAAGTGCAGCATTTCTTCGTCTGCCGACTGGAGTCCATGGACCCGGCCCTGCGTCACGGTCCCGAAGTGGAGGAGCCCATGGGCGAGTACGAGATCGTGCGGGTGCCGTTCACCCGTGTCGGCATCGCCTCCGTCCATCTCGTACCGCTGTCGCTGCGGCACTTCCTGGACGGGAACATCGAGGGCGTGCGCGCCATGCACGCCCCTGACCTCGGCTGACAGTTGGTTCTCGGCTGACAGTTCACCCGACGGTGACGAGTTCCTCGACCGAGTCGTGCCGTATGCGCTCCGAGGGGATCCCGGCGTTCCGCAGCATGGTGACCCCGCTGCGGATCATTCCGGGCGGTCCCGAGAGGTAGGCGTCGTACTCGTCCCAGGGACCGTATTCCCGGATGGCCTCGGGGAGCTGAAGATGCGCCTGCCGGTCGATGATCGCCCGGACCGAGAGCCAAGGATGGGCCTGCTGGAGCCGGAGCATCGTGTCGATGTCGTACAGATCGTGATCGGTGCGGGCGCCGTAGAACACCTCGACCGAGCGGCGCTCGCCGTGTTCGGCGACATCCTCGACGAGGGCCTTGATGGGCGCTATGCCGGTGCCGCCGCCGAGGCAGAGCAGACCGCTGTCGGTGGTGTGGTCGACGGTCATCGAGCCGGCGGGCGGGCCGAGCCGGATGATGTCGCCGGGGCCGGCGCGGTGCACGAGCGCGTTCGAGACCCAGCCCGCGGGGACGGCCTTCACATGGAACATCAGCAGCCCGTCCGAACGGGGCGCGGAGGCGAAGGAGTAGTGCCGCCAGACCCGCGGCCACCACGGGGTCTCCACGCTCGTGTACTGGCCGGCGAGGAACGGATAAGGCTGGTCCGGGCGGACGGTGATGACCGCTACATCGGGTGTCCGGAGGTCATGGCTCACGACCTCCGCCTGCCACCAGGCCGGGGCGCGCAGTTCGTCCAGGGCCGCCGCATCGATCATCACCTGCGAGATCTTCGTGTACGCCCGCACCCACGCCCCCTCCGTCTCCTCGTCCCACACGGTGGAGGCGTACTTGCTCAGCGCACCGATGAGGCACTCGCCGACGGCCGGGTAATGCTCTGGCCGGGTGCCGTACTTGCGGTGGCCCCGGCCGAGGTTCTGCAGGTAGTCGACGAGGACCGGGGCGTTGTCGATGTGCTCGGCCGCGGTCAGCAGTGCCTTGAGCAGTCGGTCCCGCTGGGCGTCCATCGCGGCCGGGAACAGCGGACGAAGATCGGGATGGCGGACGAAGAGAAGCGCGTAGAAGTACGAGGTGACCTTGTCGGCGATGGGGGCGACCTCGGCCATGGTGCGCCGGATGAGGATGGCGTCCGGGGATGCGTCGGGGGTCGCGGGTGCGGAGCGCTGCGAGGGCACCCGCGGTTCGTGCTGCGGAGGCTCGGACGGAGCAGGCAGAGCCTCGGGGGGTCCGGATGCGGGCCCCGGTATTCGTTCCCCGGACTCCGGGACTCCGGCGGTGCCGGTCGCGGTTCCGGGGGCAGGAGCGGCGGGACCGGTCGCGGCATGGGGGACAGGCGCGGCGGATCCACGCGTGGGATCGGGGGCGGGAGCAGCGGATCCGGTCGCCGAAGTGCGCTCGCGGCTCTCTGCCGCGCGCCGGCCCACCGGTCGCAGGACCGCGGGGCGGCGGCCGTCCGGCGCCTCCTGCTCGCCGTCCGACGGCTCGATCGGCGGCATCTTGCGTGGCGTGAACCAGCCGCCCCCGCCAGAGGTGCCGTTGTCCGCCGACGTGGTGGTCGGAGCGTCCATGGTGTGCCTCGCCTCGAACATCTTTCGGTCGGTCTGCGCACTTCCTCGAACGGGAGGTGCCTGCTGTCCCTGCGGACGATGTGCCCTTCCCGCGTCGGCCCGGCGGCCGGTGAAGCCACCGCAGCTTCCCACTCCGGGCGGTGGTCCGCGCCGCATACCCGGAAATGCGGGTGTTCGATCTCTCCGTCCCGTGAGGCTCCTTTACCCTTCGGCTCGAACGGGATGGCTGAACTTCACCCCGGACATGAACCGGAGTCGACCATACCGGCAGCCGCCGCCCACACAAGTCCCCCCTTCCTCCCTCACGAATCGAACAACGGGCGAACCATGGATTCCCTCAATTACCGGGCGTGCCCGACCAATTCATAGATATCCCGCAGATCCCGCCCACCCTGGCAAGGCAAACCTGTAGTGGTCAGACACCTCTTCAGGTTTCACGTGAAACACCTCCACCTGTCCACTTGCTGTCCAGCTGGCCACGGCGTGGCCAAAAGCACATGCGTCTGCTCGAAACAGGTGGACGCCGGGGGTGCCATTCGGACAGCCTGACCTGCGTGCCGACTCCTTCCCTCGCCTCTTTGCCCATCCGTCGCCTGACGCCTCGTGATCTCAGCGCCTGCGCCGACTTGTCAGAGAATCGGGGGTGGCCTCGCGAGGAACACAAGTGGGGCTTCCTCCTTACGGCAGGGAGGGGTTACGGCATCGATGACCCCGACGGTGGTCTCATCGCCGCTTGCGTCGTCACGCGGTACGGACCGCAGGATCGCCCCGACCTGGCTGCCATCGGGATGGTCCTGGTCGCCGAGCGGCATGCCCGCCGAGGCGTGGGGCGCCGCCTGATGCGTCACGTCGTGTCGACGATGGAGACCACGCCCCTGACGCTGTACGCGACGCCGTACGGGCGCCCGCTGTACGAGGAGTTGGGTTTCAAGGTCACCGGCCGCGCGGAGATGGTGCGCGGGCACTTCCGCCCTCAGGGTCCGGAGTCTTCGGTGGCGACCCGCGCGGCCACTGCCGAGGACCTCAGCTCGATCGTCCGACTGGACGAGGAGGTGTTCGGCGCCGATCGCACCTCCCTCATCACCCGACTGCCGGCTTTCGCCGACCAGTTGTGCGTGGCTGAGGACAACGGCCGGATCATCGGGTACGCGGCGGCCTGGCCCAATCTGGACACTCAGGTCGTCGGACCGCTGATCGCCCGTGACACGGAGACCGCACAGGCCCTGATCACCACACTCGCCGCCCGCACCGACCGTCCGCTGCGCACCGACATCGACGTACGGCATGAGGGGTTGCTGGCGTGGGCCAGGGAGCGCGGGCTGGCGTCCGTGTCCTCCAATGCCGTGATGGTGTACGGCAGCACGGAGTTGCCGGGCGACTGGACCCGCAGGTTCGCCCCGCTGACGGTAGCGGCAGGCTGAGAGACGGTCTCGGGGACCGGGGCAGGCCGGCGGTCCGGGCCGGCGCCGTGACCAGGCGGGCGCCGTCAGCGCCCCGCCCCCAGGAGAGCAGCCCGCCGCGCAGCCCGGCGGCGCCAGATACAGCGGCCCGTGGCGCCAGACGGCGGGCCGTATCTGGGGACCAGGCGGCCGACGACTGCTGGGCCGACGAGGCCGAGGGCCGCGACGGTGACGCAGGCCACCGTCGGCCGACCTGGCGCCCGCTGGTCATGCCCAGCGGGACGCCGACGTCATCGGCGACGTTGAGCCCAGGCTGAGCGTCATCCCAAAGGCCCGGCCTTCTCGCCCAGGGCGGCCAGTTCCGCAGCGGCGACCGCCCCGGCAAGAAGAAGCCCTGAATTAATTGCATACGCGGGCTATACGCAATCGCAGTCTATTGCGGATGTGCTCTACCCTGGTATCTGCCGGTTCCGGGACGGAGGAAACGCCCATGACAGCGAGCGACCCCTCACTCACTGCACTCGCCCAGGGCTGGTGCGCCCTCTCCCTGCTGCACGGAAGGATCGAGGCTCGCATCGAGCGCGCCCTGCAGACCGGCCACGGCCTGAGCGTGCGCGAGTACTCCCTGCTCGACGTGCTCAGCCGACAGCATGACGGCGAAGGCGGCCATCTCCAGATGAAGCAGGTCGCCGACGCGGTCGTCCTCAGCCAGAGCGCCACCACCCGACTGGTCACCCGGCTTGAGGACCGCGGGCTGCTGGAGCGCTATCTGTGCCCGACCGATCGCCGCGGCATCTACACGAACGTCACCGAGGTGGGACTCACCCTTCTCAAGGAAGCGCGGCCCACCAACGACGCAGCCCTGCGTGAGGCACTCGACGAGGCGGCCGCCAACCCCGAGTTGGCCCCGCTCGTACAGGTCGTCGAGTCACTGAACGTGCCCGCGTAGGCTGCGAGCATGGGAGATCTTGAAATACGCGCCGCCGTCGCCGACGATGTCCCCGCCATCGTCGCCATGCTCGCCGACGACCGGCTGGGCGCCCAGCGGGAGTCTCCGGACGATCTCACCCCGTATCTGGCCGCCATGGACCGGCTCGCCGCCGACCCGAACCAGTTGTTGGTCGTCGCCGTACTCGACGGCCGCACCGTCGGCACGCTCCAGCTGACCTTCATTCCCGGACTCTCGCGACGTGGTGCCACCAGGGCGCTCGTCGAGGGCGTGCACATCCACGCCGACCAGCGCGGCAACGGCCTGGGCACACAGCTCATCGAATGGGCGATCGAGGAATCCCGGCGCCAGAACTGCCAGTTGGTCCAGCTGACCTCCGACAACAGCCGCACGGATGCACACCGCTTCTACAAGCGGCTCGGGTTCGCCGCCTCGCACACGGGCTTCAAGCTTCAGCTCTGAGCCCCGTGCCCGTGTGGCCTGTTTCACGTGAAACAGGCCACCTCCGCTGCCACACGGCCCGCAACGCCCGCCTTACCGGCAGCGGCGCCCTGTGGCCGGCTAGCGGATCCCTCGCCATCCCCCGAGGTCCACTCCACCGGGCACGGGAGCGCCCTCCTCGTACGGCTGCCGCGTGAACACGAACGACCCCAGGTCGAGATGGCTCACCGACCCGTCCGGACGCCGTACGGCCCGCAGCAGCTCTCCGTGGTAGTAGCCCTCCAGCCCGGTCCAGGTGCCGTCGCCATTGACCCGGAAGCGCGAACCGCGGCCATTGCCGGCGAGCGGCCCCAGAGAGACGAGCCCGTCGGCCGTCACCCGCAGGCCGAAGGCATGGGTGCCCCAGTACCACTGCCCTGCCAACTCCAGCACGGACGGATCGATCTCGCGCAGCGGCCGCCACGGCTCGGGGATCCTCGGCTCGGCCTCGGCCACGATCCGGACGAGGTCGGCGCCGACCGCGCCGAGCAACGGACCGGAGGTGCAGTTCGCCAGCACCACGGCGGCCATATCGTCCGCGACGCTGATCGTGAGATTGGCCAGGAAGCCGGGAAGCGAACCGGAGTGACCCACCAGCAGTCGGCCGTGACGGTACTGGATCTGCATGCCGAGCCCGTAGGTGATCCCGTCCGCCACATCGGCCGCCTCGGCAGGCGCCGCGGGTGTCCGCATCTCGCGCACGCTGTCCGCACTCAGGACCCGTTCGTCCCCCCGAGCCAGAAAAACAGCGAACCGAGCCAGGTCGCCGGTGGTGGACCACAGCTGACCGGCCGGGGCCATCCTGCCGAGGTCCTCGACCGGCTCGGGCAGCAGCGCGTCGGCCCAGGGGTGGACGGCCCATCCGCCCGCGTGCGGGGCCCGGGGACGGCCACTGGTGCGGTCGAGACCGAGTGGTTCGAGCACTTCCCAGCGGAGCACTTCCTCCCACGGCGCGCCACGCACCTCCTCCACCAGCGCACCCAGCAACGTGTAGCCGGGGTTCGAGTAGTGGTGCAGACGACCGACCGGATGTACCAGCGGCTTTTCACCCAGCACATCGCTCAGTTCGGGGCGCAGCGCTCCTGGGGTCCGTTCCCACCAGGGAGACGGTGACTCGGCAGCCAACCCGCCCGTATGCGCGAGTAGTTCGGCGATGGTGGCCTCCCCCGCGCCGGTGCCCGGCAGATGCTTCTCCAGCGGATCGCCGAGATCCAGCACGCCCTCGTCCCGTAGCCGCAACACGAGAACGGCCGTGAACGTCTTCGTGATCGACCCGATCCGGTACTGCACGTCCTCGTCCGGACCATGCCCGTCCACCGAGGTCCGGGACCCGTGCCACACGGTCCGCCCGTCCCGTACGACCGCGGCCACCAGCGACGGCGCCCGTCCCTCGGCCTGCGCCACGGCGATCCTGTGCAGCAACGCCCGTCGCGTGGCGGGGAGCAGTTCTTCTGGAGATGTCGTCATGCCCCCAGTCCATCCTCCAGAGGCAACCACGTCGACTTCATTTCTTTCGTTTCACCGGCGGCCGACTCGTCGCTCGGGTCCCGCACTCGATGAACCAGCCTCCCGGAGATCACCCGGGCGCTCCTGTCACCGTCCGGGGCACCGGATTGCCGATGTGCGGGGCGAGGTCGCGTCGGCGTAGGCAGGCTCCCGGGTCCGTACACCCGCCGTCGACGACGCCCTGGCGGCGTTGCTCAGCGAGGACAACCAACTCGTACGTCTGGGGGCCGCATACGGCCTCACCCTGCGCGACGGCCCACGCACGGTGCTCCGAGCCGGGAGTCTCACGATGGTCACGATGGCCTGCACACATGCCATCCATCCACGAACAGCCGGCTCTGAGACCCCGCACATCTCACGATCAGGTCTGCGCCATGTCCACGAACCGCGAGTAGTGGCCCTGGAAGGCGACCGTGATCGTCGCTGTGGGGCCGTTTCGGTGCTTGGCGACGATCAGGTCCGCCTCGCCCGCGCGGGGTGACTCCTTCTCGTACGCGTCCTCACGGTGCAACAGGATGACCATATCGGCGTCCTGCTCGATGGAGCCCGACTCACGCAGGTCCGAGACCATCGGTTTCTTGTCGGTGCGCTGCTCGGGGCCGCGGTTGAGCTGGGAGAGCGCGATGACGGGAAGCTCAAGCTCCTTGGCGAGGAGCTTGAGGTTGCGGGACATGTCCGAAACCTCCTGCTGGCGGCTCTCGGCACGCTTGGACCCACCGGACTGCATCAGCTGGAGGTAGTCGATGACGACCAGCTTGAGGTCGTTGCGCTGCTTCAGCCGACGGCACTTGGCACGAATCTCCATCATCGACAGGTTCGGGGAGTCGTCGATGTAGAGCGGGGCGGCCGTGACATCCGGCATACGGCGGGCCAGTCGGGTCCAGTCCTCGTCGGTCATCGTCCCGGACCGCATGTGGTGCAGCGCGACACGCGCTTCGGCGGACAGCAGACGCATCGCGATCTCGTTGCGGCCCATTTCGAGCGAGAAGATCACACTGGGCAAGTTGTTCTTGATCGAGGCGGCTCGGGCGAAGTCCAGCGCCAGCGTCGACTTGCCCATGGCGGGACGCGCGGCGATGACGATCATCTGCCCCGGGTGCAGACCGTTCGTCAGGGAGTCGAAGTCGGTGAACCCGGTGGGCACTCCCGTCATCTCCCCGCTGCGCGAACCGATCGCCTCGATCTCGTCGAGAGCACCCTCCATGATCTCGGCAAGTGGCAGATAGTCCTCGCTGGTCCGCTGCTCGGTGACCGCGTAGATCTCGGCCTGGGCCTGGTTGACGATCTCGTCGATGTCGCCGTCGGCCGCGTATCCCATCTGGGTGATGCGGGTACCGGCCTCGACCAGGCGACGCAGGACCGCCCGCTCATGGACGATCTCCGCGTAGTACTCGGCGTTCGCCGCCGTCGGCACGGTCTGGACGAGAGTGTGCAGATAGGACGAGCCGCCGACCTTGTTGATCTCGCCGCGTTTGGTGAGTTCCGCGGCGATGGTGATGGGGTCGGCCGGCTCGCCCTTCGCATAGACGTCGAGGATCGCCTGGTAAATGGTCTCGTGAGCGGGCTTGTAGAAGTCGTGGCCCTTGAGGACCTCCACGACGTCGGCGATGGCGTCCTTCGACAGCAGCATGCCGCCGAGAACGGACTGCTCGGCGTCGAGGTCCTGTGGCGGTACCCGCTCGAAGGACGTGCCACTGCCATCCCATCCGCTGCTCTCCCGGCCGCGTTCGTGCTGCTCGTCCCGGCTCGGACCGGCATCCCCGCGGCGACGGGAAGCAGGCAGACGATCACTGGGCCCACTGTCGGCCCACGGGTCGTCCAAGGGCTCGGAAATACTCACCGAGCCACCTCCTCCCGTCCGCCGAGCGGACCTCGCCGTGCCCCTCTTTTGTACGGCACGGCACTGACAAATGAAGACGCCCAATTCCGGTTGTGACACGTCGGTTTTGTGAGGGTTCCGAGGCCAGTACCGCGGGCGGGCGCCGGACCACGTTAGGCCCCTCGGCACCGTCAGCCAATCTGGTTATCCACAGGCCATGTGGACGACGGCCCCGATGCTGTGGAGAACCTGGCAAAACCTGTGCACGACACGGTGGACAGCCCTGTGAACAAGCCCCCGCCTCTTCCATGGAAGCCCATCTGACCTGCACGTTTCCCGTCCACTGGCTGTGCAGAAGAAAAACTTCCCCGGTCGGACCAAGTTCGTGTCGAACAGCGCGCGAGAGCACGCTCCGTGGCCATCGAAGTAAGGGACACAACAGCATTGCATCTCTTACCTGTGGACGATTAGATTAGCGCCCATGCCACAGGCTCCCGCGATACCCAGGGCCACCCTCCGACGGCACGACCGAGAGATCGTCGCTCTGGCCGTACCGGCCTTCGGCGCACTGGTCGCCGAGCCTCTGTTCGTCATGGCGGACAGCGCGATCGTCGGACATCTGGGCACGACACAGTTGGCCAGCCTCGGTGTCGCCTCGGCCCTCCTGACGACCGCCGTCAGCATCTTCGTCTTCCTCGCCTATGCCACCACGGCGGCGGTCGCCCGACGGGTGGGCGCAGGCAATCTCAAGGCCGCCATCCGCCAGGGCATGGACGGCATCTGGCTGGCATTGCTGCTCGGAATCGCCGTCATCGTCGTCGTCCTGCCACTGGCCCCCGCCATCGTGGACCTCTTCGGCGCCTCGTCCACCGCGGCGCCGTACGCGACGACCTATCTTCGGATCTCCTCGCTGGGCATCCCTGCCATGCTGGTCGTGCTGGCCGCCACCGGTGTTCTCCGCGGGCTCCAGGACACCCGGACCCCGCTCTACGTCGCAGTGGCGGGCTTCGTCGCCAACGCGGCCCTCAATGTCGGGCTCGTCTACGGCGCCGGACTCGGCATCGCCGGCTCCGCCTGGGGCACGGTCATCACTCAGTGCGCAATGGCAGCGGTCTATCTCATCGTGGTTGTCCGAGGCGCCCGTGAGCACGGTGCATCGCTACGGCCCGACGCCACCGGTATCAGAGCCTCCGCACAGGCCGGTGTTCCCTTGCTCGTCCGTACGCTCTCGCTACGGGCGATTCTCATGATCGCCACAGCCGTAGCGACGCGGCTCGGAGACGCCGACATCGCCGCCCACCAGATCGTACTGTCGCTCTGGAGCTTGCTGGCTTTCGCCCTCGACGCCATAGCGATCGCTGGGCAGGCCATCATCGGCCGCTATCTGGGAGCCGACGATCCACAGGGTGCTCGGGAGGCATGTCGTCGCATGGTGCAGTGGGGCACAGCGGTCGGAGTAGCGCTGGGGCTGCTGGTAGTCGCGGCTCGTCCGGTGTTTCTGCCCCTGTTCACCGGCGACCCCATCGTCAGGGATACCGCGTTGCCCGCCTTGCTCATCGTGGCGCTGTCCCAGCCGATCTGCGGAGTGGTCTTCGTACTCGACGGCGTCCTGATGGGCGCGGGGGACGGGCCGTATCTGGCAGGAGCCATGGTGCTCACTCTCGCGGTCTTCGCCCCGGTGGCCCTGCTTGTGCCCGTGTTCGGCGGCGGGCTCACCGCAGTCTGGGCGGCCATGACGCTGATGATGACCATGCGGATGCTGACGCTCTGGCTGCGTTCTCGCTCCGGCCGCTGGATCGTCACGGGCGCCACACGCTGAGCGTTTCACGTGAAACACCGCGTGCTGCCACGTTTCACGTGAAACGCGCTCACCACCAACGCCACACAGCCATGCGGCGACCACGTAGAAGGGGCCATACCCAAGACGGGTACGGCCCCTTCTACAGCTGATCCGAGAGCAGCGATCAGGCCGCGATGACCTCGACGTTGACCTTGGCGGCAACCTCGGGGTGCAGACGCACGGACGTCTCGTGGGCTCCCAGGGTCTTGATCGGAGCGGACAGCTCGATACGACGCTTGTCGACCTCGGGGCCACCGGAAGCCTTGATCGCGGAGGCGATGTCGGCCGGAGTGACGGAACCGAAGAGACGGCCGGCGTCGCCGGAGCGGACGGCCAGACGGACCTTCACGCCCTCAAGCTGGGCCTTGACCTGATTGGCCTGCTCGATGGTCTGGATCTCGTGGATCTTGCGAGCACGACGGATCTGCTCGACGTCCTTCTCGCCGCCCTTGGTCCAGCGGATCGCGAACTTCCGCGGGATCAGGTAGTTGCGAGCGTAACCGTCCTTGACGTCGACGACGTCGCCTGCGGCACCGAGGCCGGAGACCTCATGGGTGAGGATGATCTTCATGAGTCGGTCACCCTTCCCTTAGCGCGCAGTGGAGGTGTAGGGCAGCAGCGCCATCTCACGGCTGTTCTTGACGGCCGTGGCGACGTCACGCTGGTGCTGCGTGCAGTTGCCGGTCACGCGACGGGCACGGATCTTGCCGCGGTCGGAAATGAACTTCCGCAGCATGTTCGTGTCCTTGTAGTCAACGTACGTGACCTTGTCCTTGCAGAATGCGCAGACCTTCTTCTTCGGCTTGCGCACAGGCGGCTTCGCCATGGTGTTTCTCCTGTGTGATCAAGAAGTGTGGGTACGGCCCACCCCTGGTCCCGGATCTGGATCCGAGGACCTAGAAGGGGGGCTCGTCCGAGTAGCCGCCACCGCCGCCGGAGCCACCGCCCCAGCCGCCGCCACCCTGCTGGCCACCACCGGCGGGAGCGCCGGTCGCCCAGGGGTCGTCGGCAGGAGCGCCGCCGCCCTGCTGGCCACCACCGGGGCCGCCGCCCCAGCCGCCGCCACCCTGCTGGCCGCCGCCACCGCCGCCGTAACCACCCTGGCCACCGCGGCCGCCACCACTGGTCTTGGTGACCTTGGCCGTGGCATTGCGGAGGCTGGCGCCGACCTCTTCGACGTCCAGCTCGTAGACCGTGCGCTTGACGCCCTCACGGTCCTCGTAGGACCGCTGCTTCAGCCGGCCCTGCACGATGACGCGCATGCCTCGCTGGAGCGACTCGGCGACGTTCTCCGCTGCCTGACGCCAGACCGAGCAGGTCAGGAACAGGCTCTCGCCGTCCTTCCACTCATTCGTCTGACGGTCGAAGGTGCGCGGAGTGGACGCGACGCGGAACTTCGCGACCGCCGCACCGGACGGGGTGAAGCGCAGCTCGGGGTCGTCGACAAGATTGCCGACGACCGTGATGACGGTCTCGCCTGCCATGGGGAACCTCTCGGCGGGTTTGCTCTGGCTGCTTGCTTGCTACTCGGATCCCGAGTTCAGACTGAGCGGAAGCTCAGTGCATCTCGGGGCGGAGGACCTTGGTCCGCAGGACCGACTCGTTCAGGTTCATCTGGCGGTCGAGCTCCTTGACGACCGCAGGCTCGGCCTGCAGGTCGATGACCGAGTAGATGCCCTCGGGCTTCTTCTTGATCTCGTACGCGAGACGACGACGGCCCCAGGTGTCGATCTTCTCGACCTTGCCTCCGCCGTCACGGATGACGGACAGGAAGTTCTCGATCAGCGGGGAGACAGCGCGCTCCTCAAGATCGGGGTCGAGGATGACCATCACCTCGTAGTGACGCATGTGGAACCCACCTCCTCTGGACTCAGCGGCCACGGTCGTTCCGTGGCAGGAGGGTTGTGATGCGTACGCAACGGTATCCGCCGCCACTGACGATCGGGGGTCCCGCCGGGACACCCGCAGCGGTCCAGGCAGACACCGGTGCAGACCGTACACAGTACCCGGACACCGGCTTCCGGTTGAAATCCGGTCGTGGGGGCCGTCAATCTGTACACATCGGGTGTGTATGGCGCTACGATGCGCCGCCTTCCGCAGGAGGTGCCCTATGGCACAGGTATTGCGACCCAACACCGCCGGATCCCTCTTCGCCACGGACGACAAGCCCCATCCGCTCCAGGACGCCCTGCTCGCCGTGACACTGGTGCTCGGGCTGACGGCCTTCATCTCGTCGTTCTTCCACAGCCTGCACCTGCTCAGCTCCTGGACCGGTCTGGTGGGCATCCTCACCGGCGCCTGGGGGCAGTGGGTCTCGGAGACCACGCGTCAGCGCTTCGGTCTGGTACTGGGTCTCGGTGCCGCGGGCGTCGGCCTGCTGATCGGAATGGCGCACGGCGGCCTGTTCGGCGGCCTTCTCTGAGCCGCGGACGCCATCTGCCGAACTCCATGTAAAGCATCTCGGAACGCCCCGGCCGTGCACAGGCCGGGGCGAAGGTTCCGTACGGCCAGTCGGGGCGCCGGAAAGGCGCAGTAGGCTTCGGCGCGAGAGCCGGAGCCCCTGTACCCAGGGGGACACACCAGCCCGAGGAGCGCCCCGAATGAGCCTGACCCTGAGGACCATCAGCCGCGAGCAGCATCTGGCCTACATCCAGGGGCTGCAGGCGGCGAGCCACATGCAGGTCCCGGCCTGGGCAGACGTCAAGGCGGAGTGGCGCTCCGAGAGCCTCGGCTGGTTCGACGACCGCTCGGGCGAGTTGGTCGGCGCGGGCCTGGTCCTCTACCGCCAGTTGCCCAAGATCAAGCGCTACCTCGCCTATCTGCCCGAAGGCCCGGTCATCAACTGGTTCGCACCCAATCTGGACGACTGGATCCAGCCGATGCTCGCCCATCTCAAGCAACAGGGCGCCTTCTCCGTGAAGATGGGCCCGCCGGTGATCATCCGGCGCTGGGAGGCCAACTCCATCAAGCAGGGCATCCAGAACCCGGATGTGAAGCGCCTGCGGGACATCGAGGCCGACTTCATCGAGCCGCGTGCCTTCGAGGTGGCCGACAAACTGCGTCGTATGGGCTGGCAGCAGGGCGAGGACGGCGGCGCCGGCTTCGGCGATGTCCAGCCCCGCTATGTCTTCCAAGTACCGCTCGCGAACCGCTCTCTCGAAGACGTCCACAAGAACTTCAACCAGTTGTGGCGGCGCAACATCAAAAAGGCCGAGAAGGCCGGCGTCGAGGTCGTCCAGGGCGGCTACCACGACCTTGAGGAGTGGCAGCGGCTGTACGAGATCACCGCTGTTCGCGACCACTTCCGGCCCCGCCCGCTCTCGTACTTCCAGCGCATGTGGACGGCCCTCAACACCGAGGACCCCAACCGCATGCGGCTCTACTTCGCCCGGCACAACGGCGTGAACCTCTCGGCGGCGACGATGCTGGTCGTCGGCGGTCACGTCTGGTACTCCTACGGCGCCTCCGACAACATCGGTCGCGAGGTCCGGCCCTCGAACGCGATGCAGTGGCGGATGCTGCGCGACGCCTACGCGCTCGGCGCAACCGTCTATGACCTGCGCGGGATCTCCGACTCGCTGGACGAGACCGACCACCTCTTCGGACTGATCCAGTTCAAGGTGGGCACGGGTGGACAGGCCGCCGAATACCTCGGCGAGTGGGACTTCCCGCTGAACAAGCTGCTCCACAAGGCTCTGGACATCTACATGTCGCGCCGCTGAGCGCACGTTGGGTGCTGCGATACCGTCGATAGCTCTCATACCTCTGATACACCGCAGCCACGAGAAAGGTTCCAGGTCCGGCCATGGCGCTCACGCTCTACGTCGACACCGCGCGCTGGCGGGCGCACCACAAGCACGTGCAGGAGCAGTTCCCCGCGCTCGTACCTGTCTGCAAGGGCAACGGCTACGGCTTCGGGCACGAGCGTCTGGCGGAGGAGGCCACGCGGCTGGGCTCCGACGTCCTCGCCGTCGGCACGACGTACGAGGCCGCACGGATCAGGGACTGGTTCGGCGGTGACCTGCTGGTGTTGACGCCCTACCGGCGCGGCGAGGAACCGGTACCGCTGCCCGACCGGGTGATCCGCTCGGTGTCGTCCGTGGACGGCGTGTACGGCCTGGTGGGCGCCCGTGTGGTCATCGAGGTGATGTCCTCGATGAGGCGGCACGGGATCAGTGAACGGGAGCTGCCGCAGCTGCACACCGCCATAGAGAACGTCCGGCTTGAGGGCTTCGCCATCCACCTGCCGCTGGACCGCACCGACGGCTCGGACGCCGTCGAGGAGGTCATCGGCTGGATGGACCGGCTGCGGGCGGCCCGGCTGCCGCTGCACACGATGTTCGTCAGCCATCTGAAGGCCGAGGAACTCGCCCGGCTCCAGCAGCAGTTCCCGCAGACCCGGTTCCGCGCTCGTATCGGTACCCGGCTGTGGCTCGGGGACCACGAGGCCACCGAGTACCGCGGCGCGGTCCTGGACGTCACCCGTGTCGCCAAGGGGGACCGCTTCGGCTACCGGCAGCAGAAGTCCGCCTCCGACGGCTATCTGGTGGTCGTGGCGGGTGGTACGTCGCACGGGGTGGGACTGGAGGCCCCGAAGGCGCTGCACGGCGTCATGCCGCGGGCCAAGGGCGTGGCGCGGGCGGGCCTCGCCACCGTCAACCGGAACCTTTCTCCATTCGTCTGGGGCGGCAAGCAGCGCTGGTTCGCCGAGCCGCCGCACATGCAGGTGTCGATCCTGTTCGTGCCCTCGGACGCGCCCGAACCGCGGGTCGGGGAGGAACTGGTGGCCCATCTGCGGCACACCACCACTCAGTTCGACCGGCTGATGGACCGCTGAACGACCGCCTGAAACAGCCGAAGGGCCGTACACGGACTGCGTGTACGGCCCTTTTCTTGGCCCTGATGCGCCCCGGGCCCTGGGCCGGTCCGTGCCACGGCCCGGTGACGCCCCGTGGCACGGTTACCTCAGCTCCATGGCACGGTAGGCCGGTTCACGGGCGGCGGAGTGCCCGTGAACAGAGTCTGTTCGCTCAGAGCGAACGGTCGCTGGAGGACGGATGCCCGTCGACACCCCACTCCACCTGAGGCGCGTCGAAGTGGGCGGCATGGCGTGGCGGATGGGCGGCGATGCCGAGGACAAAGACGTCCTCCGCTCCGTCGAGCACGCCGCCGGAGGGATCGTCGTCCCCGGACCGGCGCACGACGTCCCGCTCCGGCATCAGGATGTCCCGGACGATCATGGCGCAGAGGAACAGCGTGCCCAGCAGGTGCACCGCGATCGCCCAGTGGTACCCCTGGGTGGGCAGGCCCTTGTGGGCGTCTCCGCTGGTCGTGTAGGCGAGATACATCCAGATCCCCAGGAAGTACGCCACCTCGCATGCCTGCCAGATCAGGAAGTCCCGCCACTTCGGTCGGGCCAGGACGGCGAGCGGCACCAGCCACAGGACGTACTGCGGCGAGTAGACCTTGTTGGTGAGGATGAACGCGGCCACGATCAGGAAGGCGAGCTGTGCGAAACGCGGCCGGCGCGGGGCGACGAAGGCCAGGGTCGCGATGCCGCCGCAGCACAGCAGCATCAGCAGCATGGCGAGTGTGTTGACCGTGTCGGTGCTGGGCGGGTTTGTCGAGTTCTGCGACCAGATCAGCCAGAAGGAACCGAAATCCACACCCCGCTCCTGGCTGAACGTGTAGAACTTCGACCAGCCCTCGAAGGCGAAGAGCATCACCGGCAGGTTCACCACGAGCCAGGAGACCGCTGTACCGCCCAGGGCCTTGCCGAAGTCCTTCCATTTGCCCGCGCGCCAGCACAGGACGAGGAGGGGTCCCAGCAGCAGCACGGGATACAACTTGGCGGCCGTGGCAAGCCCCAGGAGGACCCCGAAGGCGAGGGAACGACCCCGCGACCACATCAGCATCGCCGCGGCCGTCAAAGCCACCGCCAGCAGGTCCCAGTTGATGGTTGCGGTCAGGGCGAGGGCGGGTGCAAGGGCGACCAGCAGGCCGTCCCAGGGGCGCCTGGCGTGCGTACGGCTCACGCAGACGACGATGACGGCGACGCACACCATCAGCATTCCGGCGTTGACGAACCAGTACCACTGTTCCTGGTGCTGGATGCTGCCGCTGCCAGGCGTGAGCCAGGCGGCCACCTCCATGAACACGCCGGTGAGAACCGGGTATTCGAGGTAGTTCATGTCGCCCGGGAGCTTGTCGAAGTAGGGCACGAGCCCGTCGGCGAAGCCGCGTCCCTGATAGAGGTGCGGGATGTCCGAGTAGCACGCATGCGTGTACTGCGAGCTGGCACCGAAGAACCAGCCACTCGTGTAGCAGGGTGCCTTCTGGACCAGGCCAAGGGCGAACATGCCGATCGCCACCAGCGCGATCACCCGGACGGGCGTCCACCAGGACGTGCCGAGCAGGGCACGCCGACCGATGGGGCCACCGATCAGCTCACTGCCGGCCGCGGCGACCTTGTCCTCCCGGGTCGGCCGCACCGGCTCCGGCTCGTGCACGCTTGCGGGCGTCATTTCTGCACTGGGCATGGTGCACATCCTGCCGTACGTGCCTGCGAACATGCGGAGGGCCGCCGCACCTCACAGGTGCGGCGGCCCATGTTTCACGTGAAACACCTCGGCAGGCAGATGGACCACCTACCGGTCACGCTTGATGACTATCCGTTCTGACCAGCGATAAAGCCGCCACTTCCGTTTCCGTTGCCTCGGGTGTTGCCATTGCCGGTTGTCTCCGTGCTCGACGGACTCGGAGGCGAACTACCGCCCGGGCCTCCGTTGCCGGTCCCGCCGGCATCGGCGCCACCACCCGTGCCGCAGTTGTTCCAGAAGCCGCAGGTCTCGGTGGTACTGGGGCTCGGGGAGGACTCGGTCGCGCTCGGCGTCAGGCTCGGCGTCGGGCTCGACTCCTCACTATGGGTGGGCGACGGAGTCAGCGACGGGGGCGGCTCCGCGTTGACCACCTCACCGATGGGTTCGGGGGTCGGAAACTTCTCGGGCTGCGTGCCCTGCAGCGCTTCGGCCATGTAGTCGTGCCAGATCTCGGCCGGGAACGAGGCACCGTGGATCTTCTTCTGGCCGCCCGTTCCGTACATCTCCTCGAACGTCCGCTTCTTGTTGTTCGCGTCGTCGTCGAGGCGGAACATGCTGATCGCGGTGGACAGCTGGGGGGTGTAGCCGACGAACCAGGCCGACTTGTTGCCGTCGGTCGTACCGGTCTTACCGGCCACATCACGGCCCGGCAGCTGGGCGGCGGTACCGGTGCCCTTGTCGACCACTGTCTTCAGCACGTCGGTGACGTTGTCCGCCACCTTCGCGGTGAATGCCTGTTTGGCGTCCGCCTTGTGCTGGTAGACCAGCCCGTCCTTGCTTTCGACCTTCGTGACCGAGTACGGCGAGTTCTGGCTGCCGCTCGCGGCGAAGGTGGCGTAGGAGCTGGCCATGCGGATCGCGCTCGGGTCGGAGGTACCGATGGAGAACGACGGGTAGTCCGAGCTGGCGAGGCTGCTCTCCAGTATGCCCGCGTCCAATGCCGCCTGCTTGACCTTGTCGAGGCCCACGTCCATGCCGAGCTGGACGTAGGCGGAGTTGACCGAGTCCTTCATTGCCTCACGAAGGTCGATCTTGTAGTCCGGCGCATCGCCGACGGAGTCGTTGCCGTCGTTCGTCTGCAGCCACTCCTTGTCGTCCTTGTCCGTCCAGACCGACCCGTCGTAGTTCTTGATCTTCAGTTTGTTCTTGCCGCTGTACAGGCTCTTGGGAGAGACGATCGTGCGCTCGTCCCGTGCTTGTGTCCCCTGGCCGTCGGGGTTCCGTACTCCCCAGTCCATCGCAGCGGCCAGCACGAACGGCTTGAATGTCGAACCCACCTGGGCACCGGTCGAGTCCGCGTTGTTGGTGAAGTGCTTGGTCGCGTCCTCACCGCCGTAGATGGCCTTGATGGCTCCTGACTTCGGGTCCACCGAGGCGCCGCCGAACTGGACATGCGTGTCGGTCTTCGGGCGCTCATCGGGCTTGATGTTCGCCTTCTGGACCTTCGTGACCGCGGCCTCCAGCTCGTTGACCTTCTTCTTGTCGAAGGTGGTGTGAATCTGGAAGCCGCCCCTCTGCAGATCGTCGGAGGTGATGCCGGTCTCTTCGCTGTTGTTGGCCAGGTAGGACTTGGCCAGGTCGACCAGATAGCCGATCTGGCCGCTGAGCCGGCTGTTCGACCTCGGGTTCTGCCACTTCGGGAGAGTGGTGTACTTGGCCCGCTCCGCGGCGCTCAGATGGCCGTACTGGACCATCTTGTCGAGGGTGTCCTGCATCTGCGTCAGGGCGCGTTTCTGGTTGGCCTCGGGGGTGGCGGACGCGTCGAGCGAGGTCGAACCCGCCGGGTCGTAGTAGGTGGCGCCCTTCAGCATCGCCGACAGGAAGGCACACTCGCCCGGGTTCAGATCCGCGGCGTCCTTGTTGAAGTACGCGCGTGAGGCCGCCTGGAGCCCGTAAGCACCCCGGCCGAAGTACGCCGAGTTCAGGTAGCCCGCCATGATCTTGTCCTTGGGGACCTGGGCGCCCACCTTGATCGCGACGAAGATCTCCTTGAACTTGCGGGAGACGGTCTGCGACTGGTCGTCCAGCATGGCGTTCTTGACGTACTGCTGGGTGATGGTCGAACCACCCTGCGTCTGACCACCCCGGGCCATGTTCAGGAATGCGCGCGCGATACCCGCCGGGTCGATGCCCTTGTCGGTCTCGAAGGTCTTGTTCTCCTGGGAGATGACGGCGTACCGCATCGCCTTGGGGATGTCGGCGAAGTTGATGATCTGGCGGTTGATCTCACCACCGGTGGCGACCATCACCGAGCCGTCGGACCAGTAAAAGACGTTGTTCTGCGCCTCCGCCGTCTTCGCGACGTTGGGCACGCTCACCATGGCGTACCCGATGCCCGCTACGGCCACCAGGCTCCCGAAGAAACCGATGAACATGCCCGTCACGAGCTTCCAGGACGGCACCCAGCGGCGCCAGCCGTACTTGCCCACGCGGGGGTAGTCGATGATCCGTTTCTTGCCGGGCGGGGCCGTACGGCCCCGGCCGCGTCCGGGCCCGGTCGAACCTCCGGGGCCGCGTCGGCCGGCCGGATCGGCTCTGCGGCGCCCGCCGCTACTTCTCTGTGCCGCGCGGCGAGCCTCGGCACGGCCGCTGTACGGCCGCTCCTCGCCTCCTGAACCGTAGGACGTCGACCCGTGGGAGCTCGACGTATACGAACCGGAATCCGGTCCAGGAGAGTCGGCAGGTGATCCGGTGGCGCCTCGCGGTGCCGCGCGGCGGCCGGGGGACGAGCCGGACTGGCCGCGTCGGGCCGCGGCACGTCCGCCTCCCTGCGGCTGCGGCGGTTTGCGACGGTGCTCGCTCATCGAACGATTACTCCTCGGGCAGGCGCACCCTTGCGCGCCTGGAAACGGCGGCTGGTTTCCGGTCCCCCCGAAGTACGGATGCGGTTGTTCCTGCATTCACCCGTACTGCACCGAGGACGAGGACGCCCCCAGTCGTCACTTGGTTCCCGGCGGCGTGCATGCCGCACAGACTACGCACCGCCAAAACCCACCTAGCGCCGAAGTTCACCCCAAATCAGGCAAGTTGCTTCCTACGAATCAGTGATGTGATTCCGTTCACCGTTCTCCCTCTTGTCGCACGAGGAGCACCGTTCTATCGTCGTGATGTATCGAGTCGATACATCAGAGCGAGACAAGCGGGTAAGGCGGACGAGAGGAGGGATGATGAGCCGGCGCTCCGGCATCCTTGAGTTCGCCGTGCTCGGCCTGCTTCGCGAATCTCCTATGCACGGCTATGAGCTGCGCAAACGTCTCAATACATCACTGGGCGTGTTCCGAGCCTTCAGCTACGGAACGCTCTACCCCTGCCTGAAGACGCTGGTCGCCAACGGCTGGTTGATCGAGGAGCCGGGCAACACCCACGAGGACGCGCTGGCAGCCCCCCTCGCGGGTCGGCGGGCCAAGATCGTCTACCGGCTGACGGTGGAAGGCAAAGAACACTTCGAGGAACTGCTCTCGCAGACGGGTCCGGACGCATACGAGGACGAGCACTTCGCGGCTCGCTTCGCCTTCTTCGGGCAGACGTCACGGGACGTACGCATGCGCGTACTGGAGGGGCGCCGCAGCCGGCTGGAGGAGCGTCTGGAGAAGATGCGCGTCTCGCTGGCCCGTACCCGGGAGCGCCTCGACGACTACACGCTTGAGCTCCAGCGCCACGGGATGGAGTCCGTGGAGCGCGAAGTGCGCTGGCTGAACGAGCTCATCGAGAGCGAGCGGGCCGGACGGGACCTGAAGGGTTTCGCCTCCGGGGGAACCGCTCAGCACAACACCACAACTGGAGCGACGGGCGGCCTGCCCCGTCCCGGGGACATACCCGGGACGGATACGCCCGACGACACCGCCACGTGAAGCCCGCTCAGGGCCTCACTCGTACACACAGGGAGCAACCGGAATGGGTTCGGTTCGCGTAGCCATCGTCGGCGTGGGCAACTGCGCCGCATCGTTGGTGCAGGGAGTCGAGTACTACAAGGACGCCGACCCGGCGTCCAAGGTCCCCGGGCTGATGCATGTGCAGTTCGGCGACTATCACGTGCGTGACGTCGAGTTCGTCGCCGCCTTCGATGTCGACGCCAAGAAGGTCGGCCTCGACCTCTCGGACGCCATCGGTGCCTCCGAGAACAACACCATCAAGATCTGCGACGTGCCCACCACCGGTGTCACCGTCCAGCGCGGCCACACCCTCGACGGTCTCGGCAAGTACTACCGCGCCACCATCGAGGAGTCCGACGCCGAGCCGGTCGACGTCGTCCAGGTCCTCAAGGACAAGCAGGTCGACGTGCTCGTCTGCTACCTGCCCGTCGGCTCCGAGAGCGCGGCGAAGTTCTACGCCCAGTGCGCCATCGACGCCAAGGTCGCCTTCGTCAACGCCCTCCCGGTCTTCATCGCCGGCACCAAGGAGTGGGCGGACAAGTTCACCAAGGCGGGCGTCCCGATCGTCGGCGACGACATCAAGTCGCAGGTCGGCGCCACCATCACGCACCGGGTCATGGCGAAGCTGTTCGAGGACCGGGGTGTCATCCTGGACCGCACGATGCAGCTGAACGTCGGCGGCAACATGGACTTCAAGAACATGCTGGAGCGCGACCGCCTGGAGTCCAAGAAGATCTCCAAGACGCAGGCCGTCACTTCGCAGATCCCCGACCGGGACCTGGGGGAGAAGAACGTACACATCGGCCCCTCCGATTACGTCGCCTGGCTCGACGACCGCAAGTGGGCCTACGTTCGTCTGGAGGGCCGCGCCTTCGGTGACGTTCCGCTGAACCTCGAATACAAGCTGGAGGTCTGGGACTCCCCGAACTCCGCAGGTGTCATCATCGACGCCCTGCGTGCCGCGAAGATCGCCAAGGATCGGGGGATCGGCGGCCCGATCCTGTCGGCGTCCTCCTACTTCATGAAGTCCCCGCCGGTCCAGTACTTCGACGACGAGGCCCGCGAGAACGTGGAGAAGTTCATCCGCGGAGACGTCGAGCGCTAGACCACGCCGAAATCGCTCCTGCCAGGGCTGTGAGGGTCCCCGGGTCCATGACCCGGGGACCCTCCTCATGTGTGAGGCTGTGCCCCATGCCCGTCGTCCGTGATCTGCGCGTCCTGCTGCGCCTGCGGAACTTCCGTCGTCTGCTCTCCGTACGCCTTCTCTCCCAGGGCGCCGACGGCGTCTATCAGATCGGGCTCGCCACGTACGTCGTCTTCTCCCCCGAGAAGCAGACCTCGGCCGGTGCGATCGCCTCCGCGATGGCGGTGCTCCTGCTCCCTTATTCTCTGGTCGGCCCGTTCGCGGGTGTCCTGCTGGACCGCTGGCCACGGCGCCAGGTCTTCGTGTACGGCAATCTGCTGCGCGCCGTCCTCGCGGCCGCCACCGCGGCCCTGATGGTCACCCGTGTCCCGGACTGGCTGTTCTACGCCTCCGCGCTGTGCGTCACAGCGGTCAACCGCTTCGTCCTCGCCGGCCTGTCCGCCTCCCTGCCGCGTGTGGTCGACGCCGAGCGGCTGGTGCTGGCCAACTCGCTCTCTCCGACCGCCGGGACGCTCGCCGCCACCGTGGGAGGCGGTCTTGCCTTCGCGGTACGGCTGATGGCGTCCGATTCCGATGCCGCGGTGGTGCTGCTGGGCGCCGCCCTCTATCTGTGCTCTGCCCTTGTGTCGCTCACCATGACGCGGGAGTTGCTGGGCCCGGACCGGGGATCGCTGCAACCGCGCCTCGGGGTCGCTCTCATATCCACCGCGCGGGATCTGCTGGCCGCCGTACGCCATCTCGCCGAGCCCCGCCGCCGGGAGGCCGTGTGGGCACTGTCCGCGATGACGCTGATGCGCTTCTGCTACGGCGCACTGCTCGTCCTGGTGCTGATGCTCTGCCGGTACTCCCTCGCGGCCACCCCCGACGACGGCCTGCGTCTGCTGGGGCTCGCACTGGGGGTGTCCGGCGCGGGCTTCTTCGCGGCCGCGGTGGTGACTCCCGGGGTGGCCGGACGGATCGGATCGGGTCGCTGGATCGCGGTGTGCGCCGCAGCCGCCGCCGTCCTTGAGGCCGCGCTCGGACTGCCGTTCGCCACGGTGCCGACGCTGGTGGCGGCCTTCGCCCTGGGGCTGACCACCCAGGGCGCGAAGATCGCCACGGACACGATCGTCCAGTCGTCCGTGGACGACGACTTCCGAGGCCGGATCTTCTCCGTGTACGACGTGTTGTTCAACGTGTCTTTCGTGGGCGCTGCGGGAGTGGCCGCCCTGATGCTTCCCCCGGACGGCCGGTCGACGGCCCTCGTGCTGATGGTCGCCGTGGTCTACGCGGCGGTAGCGGTGACCATGGTCCGCTTCGAGCGCCGGAAAGAGACACACCGTTGGCACCAGGCCCCTCCGGACGAGAACTCGCTCGCTTGAGCCTCAGGAACTGAAGCTCGGCGGCGCCCGGTCCGAAGTGATGCGGCGAGCCGCGATGTTTCACGTGAAACAT